>CAZXIE010000115.1:0-12030 GCA_964640065.1 uncultured Saprospiraceae bacterium | reverse complement strand
TCGATACGATTTTGAGCAAGAGTCTGCTGTTGCTCTGATGAAGCAAGCTGGGCTTCGAGATCATATAGTTCAAACCGTGCTCGGCTTCCCGCTGATACGAGTTTGTTCATCTGGTCGATCTGATCTTGGATAGTCTTCACTTGGATCTCCGTGTTGGAGTAATTATCACGGGCCAGTAGTGCTTCGAAGTAGGCATTGACGACATTAAGCGTCACCGTCGCTATCATCGAGTTTTTATCTGATTCAAACGCTTCTTTATCATGCTCACTTTGGGTAATCTGATTCTTTAGTCTTCCTCCATTATACAAGAGGACATTAAGGTTGAGGCCGAAGTTGTTAGAAAGGAAAGCAGAGGTGATAAACTCATTGGTCGTAGGGTCGATCGTACGACCGAAGTTAGTGAAGGCCCCTACACTCCCAGATAATGTCGGATATCGCTGTTGCTCATTTTGCTTGAGTATGATCTCGGCATCCTGCACCCCAAAATCTGATTGGCGGATGTCTAGACTATTTTGCACCGCATATCCGATACACTTCTCCAAGTCCCAATTTTCTTGGGCAGAGATGGTGTGCGATAAAAGTACCGTTAAGACGATTGAGTAAAAGTTTCTCATAATTCTCCTATGTATTGCTAAGGTAAGCGGCTTAAGATCTTACGATCAATAAATACGATAAAAACCACACCCTTCTAGACAAAACCACTTGAGATGTAACGTCTAGTATATGACTTTCATCGTAGCTTGACTAGGTTTATATTAGTATTCGCTATGAGCAAATTTAAAAACTGGCTAGCAGCTGCACGACTCAGGACCCTACCGCTTGCGGTAAGTACCATGGCGATGGGGCATACTTTAGCCTATATCGACGGCGCTCATGACATCCGAATAACTATATTATCCATCCTCACTGCAGTTTTCTTGCAGGTACTATCTAACTTCTCTAACGACTATGGTGACAGCATACACGGTGCTGATAGTTCTGATCGCGAGGGCCCAAGCCGCATGGTTCAGTCAGGAGTTATCACGCTTCCGCAAATGAAACGAGCCATGTATATCATGGCTTTTGTATCTCTATGTGCTGGCACATTGCTGATCTGGTTAGCGATAGATGGATGGATGATGCAAGGTCTCTTCTTTATCCTAGGCTTACTCGCTATCTGGGCTGCTATCAATTATACTGCTGGAGACAATCCGTATGGATATTCTGGCAAGGGCGATATCTCCGTATTTATCTTTTTTGGACTGATCACTGTGCTGGGTAGTTACTTCCTACAGACTGGAGGGTTTAACTGGATGATACTGCTTCCAGCTGTCGCTTGTGGTGCGCTAAGCACTGGCGTCCTCAATGTCAATAACATCCGAGACATAGAATCAGACTATAAAGCAGGAAAGATGTCAATACCTGTGAAAATCGGGAGAGTGGCTGCAGTTAGGTACCACGGATTTTTACTTCTTACGGCATTCATAGCCTTGATTATCTATGGTTTCCTAGTCCCTTATGGTTGGAGTATGCGATGGCTATTTATACCTGTGAGTCTATTGCTCTTGGTCAACTTCATGGCTGTTAAAAAATACCAGAGTGCGGACTTGCTAGACCCTTATCTAAAGCATCTTGCTTTATCCTCTACGGCACTGATAGCTTCCTTTTGTTTCTGCCTAATCATGTTTACCTAGATGAAAGGCCTCTTGTTATCCATAGCTTGCGGCCTATTGATTATCTCAGGGCTTGCTGCCCAAGAGTGCCCAGGAGGACTTGGGGAGAATCTCTTTGATGATGGAGACTTTGGGTCTGGAGAAGACTTTTCTTTAGTACAGGATCCGGGACTGGCTCCCGGATATCTCTATAATCGTGATGGCCCTCCCGCAGATGGAGAGTACATGATCACTAATAATTTTGACCGCTGGTCTTTTGTCTTCGATACCTGGTTAAGACCCCGTGATAACAGTAATGACCTTAACGGATACATGATGGTTGTCAATGCTTCTTTTGATCCAGGATTATTTTACGAAGAAGAGGTAGATGGACTCTGCGATAATACCTCTTATGAGTTTTCTGCAGATATCCTTAATCTGATACGAATCGGCACTCCAGGCCACTCAGATCCCAATGTGGACTTCTTGATTGACGATGCCGTAGTACTTCGCACAGGTAACATCCAAAAGAATGAAAGGTGGAATACCTTTTCTTTCAGTTTCGATACAGCTCCCGACCAGACGAGTGTTACGCTATCTCTCCGTAACAATGCTCCAGGAGGCATCGGTAATGACCTCGCTCTAGACAATATATCTTTTAGAGCATGTGGTCCCGCAAGCGAACCGACAGTCATGCAAGGAGATGATGTTATCTGCCAAGAAGACTTTCCGATAGAAGTAGTAGCTCTCATCGAGGGACAAGAAGATCCTGGCAGACAATACGGTTGGCAAGTGAGTCCTACTGGTACTGAAGATTGGAGAGACATCGCTGGAGAAGAAAGTAGCAGGCTTATGTACGATGAGATCATGGAAGATCGACGCATGTACTTTCGCTTTTTTACAGCAGCAACCCAAGCGAGTTTTCTCAATGAAAAATGCAGATTCTTTTCAGATACTATATCGGTATTCGTACCGATCAGAGAGTATGAAAGATTTGATACGATATGTGGTGGTACATCGCTCCGACTAGGTACTGCAGAACTCGTATCACCTGGGATTTTTGTTGAAGAGCTGGTGTCGAGATTTGGTTGTGATAGTATCGTGACGATTAACCTGGATACCGTGCAAAGAGAGGTGCTGTTAGCTGATGTCTCTAGCTTTGATCCTTCATGTGCCGATGGTAATGATGGTAGGATAGAAGCATCCAATGTCTCAGGAGGTAATCCACCGTATAACATCAATATCCTCGATGTTGATGTAGCAGGATTGGTAGCCGATAGTCTCCCTATGGGTGTATATGATATCCAGATACAGGATCGATTTAATTGTTTTGTAAGTGATCAGGTCGTCCTCGAGGACCCGCCAGCGTTTGTCATAGATATCGGGGATGATCTTGACATCATACTTGGAGAAGAAGTGGACGTATCCGTGGAGGGTAATTTTGATATCGATGAGATTACTTGGTCAGAGGGATTGATGGACTTTAATGGTATGACGGACTTTACCTTCTTACCTCTAGGGAGTCAGACGATCAGAGCGGATGCCATCTCGGCAGATGGATGCGAAGCCACTGATCAACTTGACCTAGAGGTAGATACTGAAGTATCCATCTATATACCCAATGTCTTTTCACCTAATAATGACAATGTAGAAGATGAGTTTTTCATATCACCCTTTGGGAGGAGTCTCGGAGTCATCACCACCTTCCATATTTATGACAGATGGGGAGGCTTAATATGGGCAGCATCGACTGAGAACTCATCCTGGTCAGGAAGCGATGGTGCTGGCAAACCAGCCATAGAGGGTATATATACTTACATCCTAGAGGGAGCCCTAATCAATGGTGATCCGATTCTGTCATCAGGGACTATCCTTCTCACGAGATAGGTTGATATCTTTGTTGCATGTTTAAAGTATACCTAGAGCTTGGTTTCAAGCATATATTGGATCTCAGTGCTTATGATCACATCCTCTTTGTGATCGTACTATGTGCTGTCTATAGTTGGAAAGATTGGAAGAAGATCTTGGTGCTCGTCACCGCCTTTACGATAGGACATAGTATCACTCTTGCTCTATCAGCTTTGGGTATCGTAGTCTTCTCTCCTGAAGTAATCGAGTTCCTGATTCCACTGACCATATTTGCGACAGCGATGGCTAATATCTCTTTAGATCACGACACATCGCGAGTGGTGCGGCTTAACTATTTTCTGGCGCTTTTCTTCGGTTGCATCCATGGCTTAGGCTTCTCTAACTATCTGAAGGCATTGATCGATGATGAAGAGAGTATCGTCCCACCTCTCTTATCCTTTAACCTAGGCGTCGAACTTGGACAACTCGTCGTCGTCGTCCTCATCTTTTCAGTTAATTATATGCTGATACAACTTGTCGGAGTCAAGCAGAGGTCATGGACTATATTCATGTCAGGTGCTGCGGCTGGAGTGGCATTGATCCTGATGAGAGAGACGGTCTTTTGGTAGTCAAAGGTGATAGATCATACTTGCTAGCTTAGCCGTCCAAGCCACGGTTCTGACCCAGTTGGTACGGACGAGTTTTTCTACTTTATCAAGGCTATAATTCGATGATAACTTCTGATGGAGTGGCACCTGTATACCAAATGTTGATCCCCATGTTATGATGACTAAAGCTAGGTGTATCAATGATGTGGTGGTCAGAGCGCTATATACATCATAAGACACAAGACATAACTCGCCGACCATCAGCGGAGCTACGACTGGAGTGATGTCGCGAGTGTGCATCGTGTGAAACTTATCTGAGAGCTCACTTGAGATATATCTGAAAGCTGGGTAGTGTACACGCTGGATGATCCAGATGATACCGACTAGGATACTTGTTATGATGAGATGTATCGTATCTATCACTTACGTAAATATTTGCCCTGAGCGTTATCAATCTTTACTTGACCCTTCACTTGATACCTGCTTAAGTACAACATAAGACCCTAAGATAGCTGGGATAAATATCAAGAAGCTCCGATGAAGTAAAGTGATCGTAAAGGCTTCGTCAGCTGATACGAAAGCAGATAGCAATGCAACTAAAGATACTTCTGCTATACCACTACCACCAGGACTTGGAGCGAAGTATAGAAGCAAATACTGCACTGCCATAACGGCGATGATGCCCCAAAAACTCGGAGTCAGCCCAAGGGCCATACAGAAGAGATATGCCAATGCGTACTTGTTGAAGTATAAGATAACCGTCAGCACAAAACTGTAGAGCATGAGCTGAGGCTTCGTAGTGATCAGGTGGATGTACCTTACTTGATACTCCTTCATTTGATCTTCGGCCTGATCACCCCAGTTTAGTAACCTGGCTCCCCAGCTGCCTGACACTGTTGCTAGTAGGCGAGCGAGCAATCTAAGTATACGACCTATCAATCGCGGAGAAAAAAGAGCCACCGTCACTACGATAAACATCGTCGTGAACACACTAAATCCAAACTCCGTCAGGTGCTTCACGAATCCGTCTGGCACTTTATCGTCCAGTATATATAATGCAGCAGCACCAGAGATAGGAAAGAAGATGAGGGTTGAGATCCAGTTGTAGAAGCTATTAGATATGTTGTCAGGGATGCTTACACCATGTCGATAAAACATATACCACTGCGCTGGTCCACCTCCGCTTTGCGAGGGTGTGACAGCACCCATAAACATGTTGGCGAGATTAGCCTTCACACTTACCCAGAGGCTGATGCCTGGCACAAACTCCCTCACGAATATATGATTACGCAGAGCCCCGAGATACTGGTCATTGAAGATGAAGATGATGCCGATGAGCAGGTACAGTGGATTGATCTTCTTCCACACTTCGAGGCTCTGACCTGTATTAGTATACAGGAAGATAGCGACCATTGTCGCGATCGTGATCACGGCAAATATGACGATGCCCTTCTTTACGACGGCAGGGTTAAAGACCTTAGAGGCCTCCATGTGCTTCTCTTTCTCCTGATCACTCATCTATCTGGAGTCCTTCGATATGTCTTATGTGAAACGATGTGGTAAAATATGTTATCTCACCCAAGCCACACAAAACCACCGTGGTTAATAGATAAATGAGAGAGATTAATATATATGTTATCTTTATGGACTCGACCGACGGACACTGCTCCAACATTTACTAACGATATATGACATTTAAAGAACTCGGATTAGAGTCCACCTTGCTAGAAGCATTGGATTATATGGGATTCGAATCCGCTACACCTATACAAGAACAAGCTATACCTCAGATCCTAGAAGGAAAGGATTTATTGGCTTGTGCTCAGACAGGTACCGGGAAGACGGCAGCTTTTATCCTACCAGTCTTGAATAAACTAGCCGCCAAACCCACAGATAATATTAATACACTGGTCATCGCACCAACAAGAGAGTTGGCCCTACAGATCGATCAGCAAGTGCAAGCCTTCGCCTACTTTGTCAATGCAAGCTCATGCCCTGTATACGGAGGTGGTGATGGTAGTGACTTCGAGACGCAGAAAAGAGCACTTACGTCTGGGACAGAAGTGATCGTCGCGACTCCAGGAAAGCTGATCTCGCATCTTAATATGGGCTATGCTAACTGGGATCATGTGGAGCACCTCATACTAGATGAAGCTGATAGGATGCTCGATATGGGTTTTTATGATGATATCATGAAGATCGTCGGCTATCTACCTAAGAAAAGACAGACACTGATGTTCAGTGCTACGATGCCACCAAAGATCAGAAAGATGGCAAAGTCCATCTTAATTGATCCAGGAGAGATCAGTCTTGCGATATCAAAACCAGCTGAAGGTGTCTTGCAAGCTGCTTATCTAGCTTATGATAGCCAGAAAGCTGACTTGATCAAAGGACTCATAGCTGATAAACCTAGCTATACGAGTATCATCATATTTACTTCTACTAAGAAGAAGGTCGGAGAGATCGTCAGAGTACTCAAGGGCAATGGCTATGGGGTGCAGGCAGTCAGTAGTGACCTTGTTCAGAAAGATCGCGAAGATGCTGTCAGGAAATTTAGAAGTCATGAGACGAGAGTCTTAGTTGCTACAGACGTACTGAGTAGAGGTATAGATATCAAAGGGATTAATCTCGTCATCAATTATGACGTACCGAATGACGCCGAAGACTATGTACATCGTATAGGACGTACGGCACGTGCAGATAGTACAGGAGTAGCACTTACGGTGATCAATCCTGACGACATGTATAAGTTCTCGAAGATCGAAGAGCTCATAGAGATGGAAGTACCTAAAGTACCACTACCACCTGCTCTTGGTCAAGGCCCAGAGTGGTCTACTAAACCAGTGAGACGCGGGGGTCGAGGTTCTGGAGGATATAAAGGTCGCAATAACCGAAAAGGAAGAAGTGGCGGCGGAGGACGGCATTCTAATAAGAATCGCAAAGCAAGAACTTAATCCTATCTAATCCATCCACCATGGAGTATTTTCTAGAGCCACTTACCATCGGACAGTTTTCTATAGCTGTCTTTATAGCCATCGTATTTCTACAGTCCGGTATCGATAAAGTCATAGACTGGAAGGGTAACTTATCGTGGTTGAAAGGTCACTTTGCTAAGAGTCCTCTTGCAGGTACAGTCACACCTATGTTAGCTGTGGTAGCGATAGCGGAGATAGCGACTGGACTCATGGCCCTATGTGGCATCTACTGTATAGTGGCTTGTAAGGATGCCACTTGCATCAAGTATGCAATCGGCCTCGGCTTACTTAGTCTCTTGATGTTGCT
Organism: uncultured Saprospiraceae bacterium; assembly: GCA_964640065.1. Classification (GTDB taxonomy): domain Bacteria; phylum Bacteroidota; class Bacteroidia; order Chitinophagales; family Saprospiraceae; genus JAJRXG01. The sequence continues at coordinate 4,661 of CAZXIE010000115.1, read as the reverse complement.
TTTTGGTCAGCGCATCGCAAAAGATTACGACGGCGCTAAGACTATCGTCGTATACTTTGGAGTGCTACTGATATCACTGCTACTCTTTAATTAATCCGTAGAGCTCCACACCAGCATCATAGTACTTATCTCCTTGTACCCAAAAAGGAACAGAGTCAGCATTTGCGACACTGATAGCTGTTAGCATATATGACTTGATGTACTTCTCGACGTAGTTGAGATTGACAGTTTCCAGTTCGTCACCTGCTTGATGATAGTACTTAAAGATATCAGCATCAAAAGCCGTGAATCCCATACTATAAGTGGGTGCAGGTATACCCAGGACAGCAAAGTTGACATTGTCAGATCGGTCAAATAAATTTTGCTCTGGAGCTGGATCTTCGATGGCGGAGAGTCCCACTTCTTGAGCAGCAGCACTGATATAGTCAGTCATCCCAGTCCGATCCATGCCAAAGATGGTTACTAGAGTAGTGTCATTATACCCAGCATTATCAATGTTGAGGTTGAACTTGATATCGCTTGCTTCTACGGGTAGATTTTCTGTAAAATGACGACTGCCTAAGAGTCCTTTTTCTTCGCCAGTGAAGAGTACAAAAAGTGAACTTCGCTTAGGTGGGTTTTGAGAAAAATACTGCGCAAGCGATAGGATGCCCGATGTCCCTATGGCATTGTCTCTTGTACCGTTATAGATGGTATCGCCATCAGCATCTGCTTTGCCTACGCCTACATGATCATAGTGTGCGGAGTAGACGATGTATTCGTTATTGAGAGTAGGGTCTGTGCCAGGTATCATGGCCATCACGTTATCAGAAGTAAACTTGTCTCTCTTCACTTCGCCCATAGCTATCTTAAGAGGGCTGCCATCGTTTTCTAGATTGGCGATAGTCAGACTATCAGAAGTACCTACCCAGAGATTAGGAAGGTCAGTGTTAGACTTTCCGTCATCTACTGTTGTTTGTTTAGACGTACCAAGAGATCTTAAGAACCTCCAAGGGATGGCGCGACTTTGATAGATCTCAACTAGAGCAATGCCTCCTGCATCTATCACTCGTTGTCTTTTGGTTCTAGACATATCAACCCACTCGATCGGCGCTGTACTTACTCCATCTCCTGCTTTGCTGACAGCTATCTTACCAGTAAGATCTACACCTTCAAGATCTGCATCACTACCAAATCCAATAAAGACTGTTTCTGTTTCAACATTGAGAGCAGTACCATTGATGGCGATAAAGTCATCTGGGAAGCTTAACTCTATCCCATCAGTTATCATCGTTGCACTTGCCGGAGGAGCAAACGATACAAAAGGTACTCCCTGGAAGTAAGTGCCACCTACTTCTTTCAGTCCATGTCTTCTAAAGTGTGATGCCACATATACTGCTGCAGCTTCTAGTCCTTCACTGCCTGTATCTCTTCCTTTTAATGCATCTGAAGCTAAAAACTCAAGATGCGCTTTGATGCTAGTCTGAGAGATCTCACTATGGATTTTTTCTAAGTTTGTCGGAGGTATGGGTACAACTACTGGTTCTACAGTTTTACAAGATGCCAACGTGATTAGTAAAGCGATGATCGCAGTCGATAGATATTTCAAAGACATGATAAAATTGTTGTGGACTGCGAAGTAAAGGGTTTTTTGAGAACTTGCTAGCGATCCTTAAGACGATAGACACATTTTAGACTGCTAAAAACCTCGTTGTAGGAAGCGATCTTTACATCCACAAGCCCTTCGGTCAAGATGAACTCTCGGATAATATCCCTACTCAGATCAGACTCAACTTTAGATGCTTTTTTGGGCCATGAGATCCAAAGGGAGGATGATTTGTGCATACTTTCTACCAACTGAGGATAGATGTTGACAAGTTCGTCCATCGTGTGTAAGAATGCATGGATGACGTCACTATTCTTTACAAGTTTTTCATGTATGACTACCTCATCTGGAAGTGGCTGAAGTTCCTTTAAATAGTCTTTAGGTGCTGCATATGTAGATATGGTATGCCCTGGCTTTATGCCTAACTTTTTACTCAAAGGGGTGCCGCTGTATCCAGACATGATAACAAGATAATGGTCTTGAGTGTAAGAGACATTTACGTAAGTGAAGCAACCTTACATGATTAAGTTGGCCGTGAGAGTCGATAAGTTCGGATGATCGCTTCCACCGTCTGGTTCAACTGTGATATTGAGAGAGCTAGCTCTGTCCAAGTAATCTATATGGATGGCATCATTGATAGCTAACCCAGCATCAAAAGTCCCCAAGCTCATCATCTCTCCATCTACATCTGCCCAGATTTGGTATGTCTCGTTAGCTCGGATACCCGGTAAATCAATCACCCTAAGCATAGCTTTCTGAAGATCAGGATTCCAATAAATGACAACTTGACTTTCTTTATCAAAATTTGAACCATCAAGTAAGTAGGGCATGGTGCCTCCATGACTGGTATATGCATAGACCTCATTAACTCGATTATAATCTTTTCTTAGATCAGCAAGTTCTGCAGTCTGATTTTTTAGCTCTGTTTTGTAGGATGTGATCTGCGAGTTCATGATAACCCCAGTCATGAGTGCTGCTATAGCAGCAGCTGCTATACTTCTCCACCAGAAGGGATGGTTCAACCTTGAGTTGGTTGTGCTTTTCGCTGAGGCTAAGTTTTTGCCACTGATATCTTTCATGATACATTCGCGCGATTGCGCATGAGAGGTGCTTGTTCTCTCCATTTTATCGATTGCTAGAGTAGACAGTTTTTCACGTATCGATCCGTGCTCTAGATACAAAAGGTCCACCTTCTTCCTCTCCTCTAAAGAGAGCTCACCTGAGACATATCTCTCTAGGAGATTACTTTGTAATATGTCATCGATATGATCTGTCATGAGATAAGCAGTAGTGGAGTCACCCCAGCTAAATGGTATAAATCACAAATAGTTGAGAAGAGAGTGAGAAAAAACCGCCAAGAATACTCTCAGCGGCTTATATACTTTAGTTGCTAGAGACCATGTTGATATCCATCGTTGGATAAGGTATCCCAATGCCTTCTTTATCAAAGGCTTTCTTTACATTCTCTTGCATGAAGAAGAGAGTGTCCCAGTAGTGTTCACTCTTGCAAAATGGTCGAGTTGCAAGATTAACCGAGCTATCTCCAAGCTCCGCGACTACTACACCTTGTGGAGGGTTGTCAAGGATATATGGACATGATTTTCCGATCTCGAGGATGATCTTTCGTGCTGCGTCGATATCGTTATTGTAACCGATACCAAAGGTAAGTTCTACACCTACTGTTCCTTGTCCAGATATGTTGGTGATACTATTACCAGTTACATTGCTATTACCTATGATGATGCGCTGATTATCCAGAGTCTTCAGTGTTGTATTAAAGGCATTGATGCCATCTACTGTTCCCATATGATCTCCACCGATTTTAACCAGATCGCCGATCTTGAAAGGCTTAAAGATCATGAGCATCACTCCACTTGCAAAGTGTCCTATCGTACCATTGAGGGCCATACCGACACCGACCATAAGAGCACCTATGATGGCTATGAACGATGTAGTATTGATACCGACCATCGATGCCACAGACATAAATAGCATCACCTTCAAAAGGATGCTGACCAGTGACGTCAAAAAGTTGGCGAGTGTTATGTCAAATTTGTTGCTGAGTAATTTGTGTAGGCCTCCGACGATTTTTCTGATGATCCAAGATCCGATGATGAAAGCGACGATCGCTAACAATACCTTTGGAGCATACTCTATCCCCATGTTGATTCCTTTCTCCAAGTAATTACTTACTTCCATTCCTTTTTTGTTCTAGTGATTTAATAAATATTAGACCTAGGTATAACCTTAAGGTCACGCATAAAATCTATATATGTTAAGACTTAATATATAGGTAACATAGCTAGCGGACCACCTCATCAAGAAATATGCCCCAGTGAGGTTCTTCTCGAAGGGTATAGTGCCACCATTCTTTGCTGTATGGACGGAAGTTGGCGCGATTCATATGGTCTTTCAGAAGGGCACGCAGGGCAAGTTGATCTTTAGTCAAGTCGGAGAAGGCATGATGACTGATCTCTCCGAAATAATCATATGGAGCTCCCATGTCGACTTCTTTCCCATTTGCCAGGCGATAGAGTGTGAGATCAACAGTGCTTCCGCGACTATGTCCGGAGCGACTTGATATATAACCAAGTTGGTGGAGATGACGCTTATCTACGTCGGGATAAAAAACTTGCTTCGTGAGAGTGTCAGCTGGTCTCCCTGCCCACGACTTGAAGTGGTCTACTGCTCGCTGCGGGCGATAGGCATCAAATATCTTGATACCATATCCTTCCTTGGCTAGCGACTTCTCTGCTTTCTTTAGTGCAACAGCCGACTTGCGCGTCATCACCAGCCGATCACATTTGTAACCAGCGATAGTGTCGCCTACAAAGTTATTAGTGCCAGCATATCGTACATCATAGTGAGCATACTCAAGAAGTGTATCGAGAAAAACAAAGTCCCACTTCTCCATCCAAGCGTTCGGTGCCTGTGCTGAAGTGCTCAGAGATAGCAAGCAAATCAAAGATGTATATACATACTTCATATCACTTCCCAAATATACTAACACCCTTATAGTACATTACCTCATACCTCATACCTCATACCTCATACCTCATACCTCATACCTCATACC
>CAZXIE010000114.1:0-12052 GCA_964640065.1 uncultured Saprospiraceae bacterium | reverse complement strand
CCAGGAGCTGCCCCTTCGATAAATCGATTTACGATCGTCACATCTTCAGTCGTACCGGGACCAGGTATTAGGTTGGGTAGACTTGTTACTTCACTGTTGAAAGTGGCTATATTAAAACCAAGGTTCCAGTTGAACCCCTCTCCACGTTGTCTATATATCGCATCAAACTCAAAACCGCTATTAGTGATCGAGCCAACATTTTGAACAACTGGTTCGCTAAATCCAACTGTCGAAGGAAGATTCACAGCGACAAGAACATCACTGATATCCTTGTTGTACCACTCTGCTGTAAACTGAAGTTTATCGTCCCATAAGCCAACATCAACTCCTATGTTCGTAGTCTGAGCCACCTCCCACTTAATGTCTGGCAGTGCTAGAGATGTCTGAGCAAATCCTTGGACAAGACCTCCCCCAAACGAAGCAGGTGATGTAATACCGAAGACGGATTGAAACGCAAAGTCGGGTATATTCTGAGACCCTAACTCGCCATAACCAGCTCGTAATTTGAATTTATTGATAGAAGAACTATTAAAAAAGTTTTCATTTGCAACATTCCATCCGACAGATAAGGAAGGAAAAACACTTGTCCTAAAATCCGGGCCAAACCTAGAAGACTGATCCCTTCTCAGGATACCATTGATTATATACTTATTATCAATTATAACGTGAGCTCGACCAAACAAAGATCTCAGTCCGCTTGTAATATCATCACCTATCAGCAGTGTAGATTCTGAAGGCGGGAGAGCACTGATTGATCTGATATTATCATTAGGTGTTCCTTGACCTGACACTCCTACACTGCGTGTATTTGTATTCTGCTCACTGAACCCAACCACAGCATTGAGTCGAATATTATCAAATTCTTTTTCATAAGTAAGGGTAGGCTCTATCAAGGTAAGTAGTCGCTCAGTTCTTATATCAAGTAGATCGTTCTGATCATTAAAATTTTCTAACTGAGAATTACTTTGAAAATAAGTAGGTAAGAACGTAAACTGATGAGTATTAAGATACTCTGCTCCAAAATTAACCTTAGCAGTTAATCCTTCTACTATCTCATAAGAAGCATTGAAATTACCAAGCAAATTTCGATCAGTAGTTAAGTTTTCCTCCAATGAGGCCAATGCAAAATTGTTAAACCCACCAAAGTTGTGAAGTTCAAAAGAGGGCGCCTCAAATCCACCTCTATTCTCAGGTACATTTTCTCTGAGTATTGGTGCTGTCGGACCATCGAGTCCAAACCAATTATTCACTTGTGTTTGCGACTGGGTAATACCGATAGATTGAGAGATATCCAACCTTCCTATCGTAAAATCCGTGTTTGCTCTCAGGTTATATCTTTCAAATCCCGAGCCTACAAGTATACCATCTTGATCAAAATAATTACCAGATATATAGTACGAAGAGTTTTCTCCTCCTCCGGATATTCCAATACCATAATCTACAACATGACCTGTATTAAGTGATAGGTCCTGCCAATCAGTATCTGCGCCGGTAGGTTGTAAGACAAATCCTGTCCCATCGTTCTCTTCCAATTGATTTCTAAACTGAACAAATTCTTGAGCATTCAGGAGATCTAACTTTCTTGAAGCTGTCTCAAATCCAGTCCTTATATCTAGGGTAACTTTTGGTTCTCCTCTTTGGGATCCTCTTTTAGTTGTAATAAGAACAACTCCGTTAGCAGCCCTCGAACCATAGATAGCAGCTGATGATGCATCCTTCAGGACTTCAAGAGACTCGATATCTTTCGGGTTAACAAAATTCATATTTTCCACTATCGTCCCATCTACTACGAAAAGCGGAAATGAATTAGTTAGAGAACTTACGCCTCTTACAAATACATTGGCATCACCTCCAGGCTGACCACCATTGTTCTCTATGATAACACCTGTCACTTTACCCTGAAGGGAAGAAGTCGGATTACCAGTGATCAATGAAGAGAGATCAGATCCTTTGATACTTGCGACAGACCCTGTAAGATCACTTCTTCTTGTTGTACCATAACCTACTACAACTACATCTCCGAGTATTTCATCATCACTCTGTAACGTAATGTTGATAACATTTCTTCCAGCAGTTTCTATCTCCTGAGCTTCAAAACCTACGTAAGAGAATACTAGTGTAGTAGCGCCATTAGGTAAGTCAAGAGAGTATGATCCGTCTAAATCGGATACTGTACCTATGGTAGTACCCTTTACAAGGATATTTGCCCCTATAATTTCCAGACCTGTTTCGTCTATAATCTTGCCGGTAACGGTCTGAGCATTAACGCCAATAGTCATCAAAAAAAGAGCTAGGAGAAAGCACAAGCGATTATGCCATTTTACCTTCTTGAGGTTGATTTCTACAAAGCCAGGATAGTTTCTAAATTTCATACATAAAAAATTTGAATAATTTATAAGCTTTTTCTTTAACACTTGAATAGATCGGGTTATAATGAACCTCTCCTTATAAGTTTAGTGGGAATTAATTTATTTATCTGATCGCGATCAAAGACATATTTAGCCAATTCGCTTGCCATTCTATTAAAGTCAGTTGAAAACGTTGAGATCCCTCCAGAGATAATCTCCTTCACGAGTGAATCATTGTGGCTTAGGATACCTATATCAGTGCCGAGTTCGAACCCTTTGGATCTGGCCGATTTCAGTAGTTCCCATAAGTCGTTGTCTCCTATTGTTATATATGCCACACCTTTCTCCAGCGCACCACTGTCATATTCTTTTATGATCTCATGCTTAATCTGTCGACTCTTGACAAAAGTCAAAAAGGCATCTAGTATGGGCGGTGGGTAATCACTGACATGATCATAGAAGAGCACTACTTTCTTGTATTTATATAAGTCTCCTTCAATTTCTTCTAGCACTGACGTAAATGAAGCTTCAAATTCCTGGGTGATATAGGACACCTTATCGTTGATAAATTGATATCTATCTACGATGACTAGTTTATCGGGTTGAATCCCTTTAAACAAAGTCTCTCCATCAACTCTTTCGATAGGCGCTACAACATATATACCATACTTCCCTTTGATTTGTTGGATGATAGATCTATAGACTCCCTCATTATTATGATGAAAGAATACATCTATGTTACATCGGTCACTGACCTTCTTACGGAAGCTATTATAAAATTGCTGCTGAAAAGTTTGAAACCCATAGAGCACCAGAGCAATGTTGAGTTCTTGATTAACATCTAAAGTTGAAATGAAATATCCAACACCAGGACGAGAATTGATTATTCCTCTTTCTTTCAGGATTTTATATGCCTTCACCACAGTTTCTCTAGCACAACTCAGGTTATTGGCTAGTTCATTAACCGATGGTAATATGTCTCCTTGCTGATACAAAGATTCTTCTATAGCATTATATACACCTTCAATTATGCGCTCCTGCTTGGTATAAGCACTTACTACCTCTAGCTCTTTGATTTTCTCAAGTATTACCATAAAACTTCATAGACCGTGCAGTGTATCATACATCACACAAACACTGTGCTGTACTATACTGTACTACTACTGAATGCTAATGTATTATTATTCTTTTCAATAGAAGTATTTTGCAAATAATATTTCAACATATATATCACTTGCGATCATTTGTTATGATCCAGGATTCATGATACTTGTTAATCGGGCATATTATGCTACATCTGTTTTTGATCGAAAATCTAAAATGACAAGGATTCTTGGATAAGTTAAAATCCTCATTTACCATCTTGAAAAAAGCATAAGACAAATTACCACCTTCATTTGCTCATTATACTTATAAGATCTACCTTTGCGCACCATTTCAAAGCAATAAGCAGACGTTATGCCAAAAATGAAGACTAATTCTAGCGCAAAGAAAAGATTCAAAGTAACTGGATCTGGTAAAGTGAAGAGATTTCAGGCGAAGACGTCTCACATGATGCGTAACAAAAGCAAGAAAGCTAAGCTCAATCTAAGAGGTAGTACTCTTGTAGCAAAAGCTGATGAAAAGCGGATCAAAGCGCTTTTAGGTAAAAACTAATCACACTAAGAAAGAAAAGTCATGCCACGTTCGGTAAACTCAGTAGCCTCCAGAAGAAGGAGAAAAAAGATACTTAAGGCATCCAAAGGATATTGGGGAGCGCGGAGTAACGTCTATACAGTAGCTAAGAATGCGGTAGAGAAAGGTCTTACTTATGCTTACCGTGATAGAAAGAGAAAGAAGTCAGAGTTCCGTAAGCTTTGGGTAACTCGTATTAACGCTGGCGCAAGAGCTAATGGCACAACTTATAGCCAGCTGATCAACGGTCTTACACAGAAAGATATCCAACTCAATAGAAAGGTACTTGCTGACCTTGCGATGAACCACCCGGAGTCTTTTACTGCCGTGGTGAATGCCGCAAAGTAGTCCTTGACGGAAGTAATACTCTAGATAAGGTTTTGTATTAATATCTGTCCTTTAAGACAGACTGGAAGATGATCTCTTCTACCCTCTCATAGCTACGACTGGATCTAACCTACTCGCTATCCAAGCTGGTATCATGCCTGCGAGCATACCTACAAGAACTGATACGACCACACCGATAAAGATATTGAGGGGCGACAGATAAAGTATAAATACTTGTTGCACAGAGTTGATACCTCCAACAAGAGACAAGACGAGCAGTATACCGATCGCACCTCCGAGTATGCAAAGGAAGATCGACTCCATCATAAACTCGGTAAGGATAAAAATACTCTTCGCGCCGATGGCCTTCTTGACTCCTATGAGTGATGTGCGTTCTTTTACTGAGACAAACATGATATTAGCCACGCTGATCATCCCTACGATGAGTGCGAATATACCGATGATGATACCTGTAACATTCATGGTACTGATCACTGGGGCGATGGCATCACCAAGCATAGATATCTCATTAAGCTCGAAGTCTTGATCTTCTATCGGACGGATCTTGCGTGCGGATCTCAGTACACCTGTGAGTTCATCTTTAAGTTCAGCCACCTCATGACCATCCTCTACCTGCGCGAGCAGCATCTGTCCTGACCTACCGTCAGAACCATATCTACGATTGATCTCAAAAAACTTACTTGTCGTTTTTAGGGTTGTCCAGGCAACCTCATCAAAATCAATAAAGTTGAAGAGATTCTCTCCTTCTTCCTTGATCACGCCGATGACCCTAAACTTCCGACCAAATAGCTTTATCTCCTTTCCAACAGCTGGCAGTACACCAAATAGCTCTTGCTTTACCGTATGACCGAGGATGACTATATCATTGGCTCTCTCGTATTCTTGCAGTGAAAAGTGACGCCCTTCCTGTAGCTCGATGCCTTGGATATCGACATAGTCGGGCGTCGAGCCCATCATATATCCACCTTCGAGACTGTTATCTTGATACTTCATCGTGACACCACCTGCGAAGTAGCAATAAGCAGATAGCTTTGCTAGATCTGATCTTTTCTGGATGGCTTCATAATCTAGGAGAGTAGGATTAGGTCTCTTAAGATACTTCCAGTAGTTCTCTCCTGGATCTTCTGTCCACGGTTGCTTATCGATGTAAACCACATCAGAACCAAGCTCCGAAAACCCATTAAGGATATTCTTTTCGAGCGAGTCAACAGCAGACAATACGGCGATGATGCAGAAGATCCCTATGGAGATCCCAAGTAACGAGAGAAAAGTTCGCAGCTTGTTGCCCCAGAGCTGAGACATGGCTAGGCTAAAACTCTCTGTTATGATCCTGAATAATATCATCGCTTTACTATTACACGAAATAAACGATTACTATTCAAAAGGAAAGGTCTAATAGATAAAAGAATCCCCCCACTCTACTAATAATCACGATAAGGGCCGATTCACTTACGTAAATGAGCATTTGCGGAAGCGGAAGAAAAAAAGTGCCCGTTAACTTGACTATCTGGAGTATAAGTTATTCTATAGGGAAGTGTGACGTAACTAATCCAGCACGTCACAAATATTATCTTACTTTTGCACGCATTTTACAAGACTGATATTCTTATATGAAAGCCAAGTTATCCCAGTTTAATTACGAACTTCCAGAAAAGCTTATAGCTAAATATCCTGCTAAAATCCGCGATGAGTCCAAGCTTATGGTCGTCCACCGCGATACAGGTAAGATCGAGCATAGGATCTTCAAGGATGTGATAGAGTATTTTGATGAAGGAGATACCTTCATATTTAACAATACAAAGGTTTTTCCTGCGCGGATGTTTGGGATCAAAGAGAAGACTGAGGCTAAGATCGAAGTCTTTTTACTGAGAGAGCTAAACTCAGAAAACTTCCTTTGGGATGTACTCGTAGATCCAGCTAGAAAAATCAGAGTAGGTAACAAACTTTTCTTCAAAGACAAGGCTGGAGAAAACAGACTCATAGCTGAAGTCGTAGATAATACGACTAGTCGTGGAAGGACGATCAGATTCTACTTTGAAGGCACACAAGATGAGTTCAGAGCTATCTTACAAGAACTAGGACATACACCACTTCCAAAATATATAGATCGTGAAGCTGAGCCTTCTGATCTTGAGAGATTTCAGACGATCTATGCGAAGGAGATAGGTGCGGTAGCAGCTCCTACTGCAGGACTGCACTTCACGCATGAGGTACTTAAGAGACTTGAGATCAAGGGTATCGACTTTGCTGAGCTAACGCTCCACATAGGTCTTGGTACATTTAGAAGTATCGACGTTGAGGATCTTTCTAAGCACAAGATGGATGCTGAGTACTTTAAGGTAACGCAAGAGGCAGCAGATATCGTCAATCGGACGAATAAGAAAGGTGGATCAAAGATCTGTGCTGTAGGTACAACAGTGATGAGATCTATCGAATCCGCGGTGAATGCCACAGGCCAACTCAAACCAGCTGAAGGATGGACTAACAAGTTCATCTTCCCTAAGCATGAGTTCAACATCGCTAACTCGATGATCACTAATCTCCACTTGCCAAAGTCGAGTCTTCTGATCATGATAGCAGCCTTTGCTGGTAGAGATCTGACTATAGAGGCATACGAGCAGGCAGTAAAGAAAAAGTATAGATTCTTCAGTTATGGAGACGCGATGCTCATCCTTTAACAAGTTGCAGCGCATTAATAAAATCTGTGCTACTTGCATGGGTCAAAGAAAATTATACTTTTGCCGAAATTTTAGTGCCACTTCGGAACTAAAGACACTGAGATATTCGTAATAAGGAATGTTCTTAAACACTTAATTGATTATTAGCAGATGTATTGGACCTTAGAGTTAGCGCATCATCTTGAAGATGCACCATGGCCAGCCTCTAGAGACGAGCTCATAGACTACGCTATCCGTTCGGGAGCGCCTCTAGAAGTAACAGAAAATCTTCAAGCGATTGAAGACGAGGGAGAGTTGTATGAGAATATCGTGGAGATATGGCCAGACTTCCCTAGGAAGGATGATTTTCTCTTCAACGAAGACGAGTACTGATTGTTGAACATACCTAGTGCCGTCCAGTTAGCCATCAAGATAGCAACGGCACAAATCCAGCAAATAAAAAAACAAAGACCAGTGATAGCCCTAGACGGTCATTCGTCTAGTGGTAAGTCCACTCTCGCCAAAGATCTGGCGACACTGCTCGAGATAACACACATAGACACAGGTGCGATGTATAGAGCAACAGCTCTATATCTTCTACAAGCGGGTATATCTCCACAAGATGAGTCTGTCGTAGGATCCAGTCTAGCAGATATCAACATAGAACTCTGTCTAGAAGAAGGTTATCAGTGTACGAAGCTTAATGGTGTAGATGTCTCTAAAGAAATCAGATCTATGGAAGTTTCTAATATCGTTAGCGAGGTATCTACGATATCTGCTGTCAGGCGCTTTCTGGTGGACCAGCAGCGAGTGATAGCATCAAAGCAGAGTGTCGTCATGGATGGTAGAGATATAGGCACTGTAGTACTCCCTAAGGCGGATGTGAAGTTATTCGTTACCGCCAGTATAGAGGAGCGAAGTAAGCGCCGTCATTTAGAACTTTTAGATCGTGGCGTCGAGATAACCATTGGCGATGTAGCCGATAACCTTGCCAAACGAGATAAGATAGATAGTGAACGAGAAGATAGCCCTCTGAAGCAAGCCGATGATGCCAACTTGATAGATACAACTCATCATGATAGGTCAGGTATGCTGGTCGAAGCTATAAAGATCATAGTCGATAAGCTCAACAAGCAATCATAATGTTCGAGATATTCTTTGCAGTCTTCGCGGGATTATTCTCAGTAGTAAATCCCTTTGGTGCCATACCAGTCTATCTGGCTATGTCTCCTTCATTCACACGGGCTGAAAGAAATGAAACCGCACTACATGCGAGTATCTACTTCTTGATCATCCTACTTGCCTTCTTTTTGGCAGGTACTGTCATCTTGAGTTTTTTTGGTATCTCTCTTAGTGCTCTGCGCATCGCAGGAGGTATCATCATCTTCGGTTCAGGAGCACAGCTACTGAGCGGCAAGATGGCAAAGAGCAGAGCTATCAATGATCAAGTGAAAGAAGAAGCACTAGAGAAAGAAGATATCAGCTTTACACCTCTAGCCATGCCTTTACTATCTGGACCTGGCTCTATATCTCTGATGATAGGCTACTTCAGTACTTACTCAGACTGGTCTAATCGATTAGTCGTGATCGGAGCGCTGGTGGTGGTCGCCATCCTTGTGTATGCTATCCTTCGTGCTTCTCCGATGCTTTTCAGACTACTCGGTGTGGCAGGTATCAAGGCTATATCACGGATCATGGGATTCATAGTGATGGCTATCGGAGTGGAGATGATCATCTCCACGGTCAAGGAGATCTTGATATCCTAAGGATTGTAGACTGATTACTTGATGACAGTGATATCTCCTGTCCTGTTTCTCCTTCTGGCGTCGTAGATAGTTAGCATCTCATAAGTAAAGACATATACCCCAGCTTCTACTTCACTTCCATTCATGTGACCATCCCAGATGATAACTGGTGAGGCATTAGATATAAAAGGGGCATATGCCACCTGCTGCCCCCATCTATCAAAGATGGAAAAGTCAGTGAGCTCCACTATGTCAAAAGGAAGATCTATGGTCACGACGTCATTACCTAATGTACTATTGAGATTAAGTATGTTAGGTACAAAAGCGCTGATCTTCGATACATCTACAAAGACATCGATGCTAAAACTATCGATGGCGCTACAACCATTTGCAGTAGTAACTGTGATCACGATGGTCTCATCTACGCTGGGTATAAAGCACAAAGAGTCCACGCCAGTTTCGTTGGTTCCTTGGTTACCGATCCAAGTTATATCCGTAAAGGGTGAGCCTGATACGGTGGGGACTATACTTATCTTTTCACCTCGCTCTACTGAGATATCAGGACCAGCATCGAGGTCTATAAATTCTCCAGCTTCGACTTCTATCTCGTTGGCTAGGTCACAACCGAACTCATCTTCGACCATGACCTCATACATACCTGGATCGAGGGGTATCTCTTCTCCGATGTTCACCTCCTCTCCGTCTATAGTTAACACTAAGTTTCCTTCACCACCATTGATCTGGGAGACGCTGATAAACCCATTATCATCTCCATCACATGACTCGTCACCTATCTCTAACATGATGTTAGTTATCGGTGAGGCAGCGATCCTAATGAATGAAGTATCACTGCTTTGACAGCCACTTACTGTATCTATCACTTGGAGTATATAGTTACCTGTCTCCATAGCCTCGATATCCGTTACATCAGATGTAATGAGATCATTATCTCTAAACCAAAGTATCTGATGGTCACTTGACGCTGTTGGTGCTGTACTGACATTAATAGATTCTCCTCCACAACTGAGTGTATCACTATCATTGATTACAGCTACAGGGATGTCATTGGCAAGGGTTATGTTGAAATCAACTTCGGTGATACAACCATTTTCACCAATAACAGTTAGGCTTTCAAGTGATTCATCTCTTATGACTTGAGTTTCTCCTACTTCTCTTCTGCCATCGCTATACGTCCAGATGGAGTTTTCAGCAACATCGATATAGTTAGGCATGATGATCACCGAATCTAGATCACAAGTGAGCTCATATATTTCTTCCACCTCGACTCGAGGCTTCTCTATATTCGAAAACACTTCCACGGAGTCTATGGCATTACAACCATTTACGCCAGTGATAGAAAACTTTTGAAACCCTCGGTTGGATGCTAGTACCGTAGGGCCCATGGCCGTGCGCCCATCACTTGTCTCCCAGCTGATGTCAGCATTAGTATCGGCTTCGACTGAGACATTGACACTGCTTTGGTTGCAAGTGATGATATCCACTGGTAGTGCCGTATAGACTGGATCTGATAAATCTTCCATAACTTCTATAGTACCAAGTCCCACGCAGCCGTTAGCAAGATTTGTAGCGCTCAGCGCATATGCACCTGGCAGGGTAACGTCGACCGATGGCGTGGTTACTCCTCCCGCATCAGGACCACCCCAGAGAAATGTATGATCATCGAGAGAAACATTTGTCGTTATTTCTATAGAGCTCTGGGCACAGTTAAGAGTGTCTGAAAGCAAATTAAACTTCGGACGAAGAGTATCATATAAGATATCTATCACCTGGCCAGCAGGACAGCCATTCTCTCCTATCACAATCAGTTCAAAACTCGTCCGCTCAGTTGCGACAGATAGCATAGATCCCGTGATCGTGTCTAATCCTAATATCCAAGTGACAGAATCTCCAGGAGATATATCCTCAGCCTCGATAACTACTGAGTCAAGCGCACACGTGATGACATACTGATCGGGTACTGTAAAGGTAGGTACCTCTTCATTCCTTGTGATGGTATGTGTAGTCATGAAAGTACAGCCATTAGCCCCGGTTGCCTCAAATACGTAAGTCCCAGTATCTCTGACGACTAGAGACTCCGTGTCTATCGTATCTCCTGCAGGATTGGTCCAGAAAGACTCCACTGGTATCGTACCCGGAAAAGTGATTTCTAGTTCTGCCTCTGGTCGCTGACATGTGATCGTACTGTCAGCTGTTAGGATTGCATTGGGCACACCATCAGCGAGTATCACCTCGACAGTTGCATCAGACGAACATTGGTTTCTTGTATCTGTCAATGTGATGTCCACGAAAGATGGTTGATCTACGAATGCAGAAGAATCCGATCGATCGACAACGTTACTACCTGCAAATGAAACCATGAAGTCGGGTAACAAATTAATCAAGATGACCTCAGCTTCAGCGTTCGTACAAGTGATAGAATCCATCTTCACATCTAGGTCTACATCTAATCTAGGTCTTAAAGTATCCACGAAAACATCCAATCGTACTTCAGTCTTACATCCGTTGTTACCTAGGGCCACATATCTATAGGCATTGGCTTCCGTGAAAGTTAAGTCGGTCGGGCCTCGCACAGTGTCTTGTACACCAAAAATCCAAAACTCTTCAGACACCTCAGTAGCATCTATCGTAGGTGTCACCTCCAAGCTCGGAAGCACGCAATTAAGTATTACCGTTCCTTCTGGCACATCTGATACAGTCGGCGAGACATCATCACTTGCGACACTAAAGACGATCGTCGTATCACAGTTGTTATCGCCTACCAATCTCAACTCGAACATGCCAGCATTGTTAATTCCCAACTGAGCAGCTGTTGATACTGTATCCCCTGCATCATTCAACCATGTGGAGAATCGTATAGGATCATTAGTAGAGAACGTAGCAAGTATACCTCCATTAGCGCATGATATATCTGGTGCGATTACTTGAGCGTCTGGAGGATCTAAGTTGCTTTGGATTGTGATAGATTGATTGATCATACATCCACTTCCGTAAATGTCCGCGCTGTATAATCCTATATCCTGTACAGTGATCATCATAGTATCCCTTGCAAAAGGGTTTCCGTCTCTAGTCCATATGATGCTATCGACAGTAAAATTAGGCGTGAGGGTGAGATCCGAAGAAGTCACCGCACAGTTGAGCTCGTTAGTGGTGGCTGCCAGACTAGCAGTAAATCCAGCGCCAGCAACAAGTGATTCTATCGTTAGTGTTGTATCACATACATCATCGAAGATTCTACACTCCAAAAACAAGCTGCGGCTAC
>CAZXIE010000113.1:0-12154 GCA_964640065.1 uncultured Saprospiraceae bacterium | reverse complement strand
AGACCTGACAATGTAAAGCGACGAAAAGGATAAAAAAAGCTGATCGAAGATCAAGCTTCCTTTGCTTTGATGCGGCCCGCCCAGGGTTGTGCGCAGCAAAACCCTGTCGTCGATAAAGACCTGACAATGTAAAGCGACGAAAAGGATAAAAAAAGCTGATCGAAGATCAAGTTTCCTTTGCTTTGATGCCGCCCGCCCAGGGTTGTGCGCAGCAAGACCCTCTCGTACCCAATTGACTCTATTTATAAAGCTAAGATCGAATGAAAAAAGCTGATCGAAGATCAGACTTACATCGCTTACAGAAGGACTGCTCAATGTCATTAATACTCATGATTTTGAGAAGATTCCGCAGAAATAGCTCCTTACCCATACAGTGCTTACACTGTTCTACACGTATTAAAACATCTTTACATGTATCCATGGTCCGAAATTTGCGTCTTATAAGTACATTGCATTGCGAATGAAGCACTTGGACGACGATCAAATTCTTGAACTTCTCAATAATAATGATGAAAAAGCTATCGAACACCTTTTCGATCGTTTCTTCGATTATCTCTGTGCAGTAGTTTATAGAGTCATCCATGACTACGAAGCCGCTCGCGATGTAGTCCAGGATATTTTCTTCGATCTCTGGAAAAAACGAGATAATATCCAGATCCAAACGGCCCTAAGACCATATCTCAGACGAGCCGCCGTTAATCGAGGTCTTAACTATATAAAGAGAAAGCGCATCGTACCTAATGACGATGAAGATGCAGCCGTCGATATTGTGTCTAATGTGCCTTCAGGACAAGCATATCTTGAAAAAGACGAGCTCGAAACCAAGATTTTTGCCGTTATCGAGGCATTACCTCCGCGTTGTAAGCTAGTATTTGGGATGAGTAGATTTGAGAGTATGTCCTACCAAGAAATCGCTACAGCACTAGATATAAGTATAAAAACTGTTGAAAACCAGATTTCCAAAGCGTTAAAAATCCTTAGAAATGAGGTAGAAGTCTACCTAGTTTAAATATTATGATTAATTTTAATGTGTCAAAGGAGTAGGGGGAGGAGACAAAAATAGTGTCCTCTATGTGTAACCCTTATATTTTATTACGATGGATTCACGCATTTATATACTGACGCATAAGCGTCTTACGGGCCAGTTGTCCGCTGCAGAGAACACCGAACTCGAGCGTTTGAACCTTATTCCTGAAAATAAGACTGTATCAGAAGAGATTTCATATCTCTGGAATGTAAGTAACAATTACTTTCCTACTAGAGATTGGAACAAAGACGATGCCAAAAACGCTTTCTACAAAAGAATTAGATCTGCCGAACCGACAGTTGTACTTCCAGTAACTAACAACCAAAGCACCAATTCTACACCAGCTTCAGATACCTCATCTAAAGGTTTTGATTGGCGATATATCGCAGGCATAGCTGCAGCACTTGTGCTGGCACTCATTGTCTGGGGCATATCAAGTCAAGGAGGTCAGGAGTATCCAGAGATTAAGTCAGTGGATGAGATTCACTATGCTGAGATTCTTGATGACACGAAAGTGTGGCTAGATGAAGGCTCTTCTATACAGATATTAGAAGAATCTGCAGATGCAAGAAAGGTAGCTCTTACAGGAGAAGCATTTTTTGACGTGCTTCATAATCCTGCCAAGCCATTTACTATTGATTTAGGTAATGATACGTATGCCGAGGTTCTTGGCACTTCTTTCAAGGCAAGAAGTACTCATAATGACCAAAACGGTAGAATCATAGTCAGAGAGGGACGAGTTAAGTTATATAACACGACAGACCCTTCATACTCTATGATTCTCGAAGCTGGTGAGGAAGGAGAGATGAATCTTGACAACGAAGTTGCTCAGAAATCACAGAGCTTTGGAAGCTCTAGCCTTCATGCTAGTGGCAAGATGATGATATTTAAAGACGCACAGCTTCAAGATGTACTAGAGACTCTAGGCATGAGGTTCGGAGTGTCTTTTGCATATACAGCTGTTGACAATATTACATGTCCATACACAGCGACTATTCCATCATACGATTCTATAGAAGAAATTCTAGATGTAATAGAAAGAGTATACCCTACGATTTCTTTTGTTCAACTTGATCGAAGTATCATCCAAGTTGAAGGAGTTTGTGTTGAGTAGAGTTTTCGCTTAATGCGGACATTTTCACTTACGTAAATATTCATTTTTCCTAACACAAGACATTTTCTTGAAAATGATGTGGGTTCATTTATACTATATTTGACCACAGATAAAAGGAAGGAAAATATTGTTTTTAGCTCAGCGGTATCTTAACATGCTCAGGGTATGTGCGATATCTGTTGTTGTGCTTTGTTTCACTATCCAACTGCATTCTCAAAGCCTACCTGACGAACAAAGGGTCACGACAGAATTTGTAGAAATCCCCATAGACAGTGCACTACTCATACTTAGTGCTAGCAGTGGCGTAGGTATATCCTACGATTCTCGTATCATACCCCAAGAAAATAGAGTTACCCTTTCTGCTAATAGACTGATGCTCGGACTCGCCCTAGACAATGTCCTCGTGGGTACCGATATCTCTTATCGCATCGTAGGTAATCAGATAGTCTTAAGAAAAGAAGAGGTCATCGCGACAGTCAAGATGGCTACCATCAGTGGGTATCTGAAAGACGCTGACTCAGGCGAACATCTAGTCTATGCTAACATAAGTACGGTTGAACCTGTATATGGTGTATCGTCTAATGAGTTCGGATACTATAGTCTAACTCTACCTGTAGGAGTATATGAGATCCAGTATTCCTATGTGGGATATGAGGCTAAGTCTATAGATGTCGATCTCACCCATGATATAGTGATAGATGCAGAACTGAACTCAAGTGCAACTCTTAATGAGGTAGTGATCTTAGGAGAAGTACCCAAAGAATCCAAGTACAGTGAAGACTTCGCTGAGATGCCCTTAGAGATGCTCGGGGGACTTCCATCTTTAGCTGGTGAGCCAGATATAATCAGATTAGCTCAGAGTCGCGCAGGTGTTTCTTCTCAAGTTGATGGATTTGGAGGACTGCAAGTAAGAGGAGGTAGTGCAGATCAAAATCTGATTCTTTTAGATGGTGTGCCGGTATATAATACAGGGCATGCACTAGGTCTGTTTAGTATATTCAATAGCTCCGCTATCAAGAGTGCCAAGCTCATCAAAGGAGGCTTCCCAGCTCGATATGGAGGTAGACTTAGCTCTGTCTTTGATATCAGAACTAAAGAGGGGAATAAAAATGAAATAAAAGGAGATGCTGCTATATCTCCTCTCATGTTGAGGGCTACCATAGAAGGTCCTATAAAGAAGGGAAAGAGCTCATTCTTACTATCCGCACGACGGACGATCATCGACCCATGGCTACGACCATTAAGTCGCTATCAGTTCGAGAGAAACAGAGAAGATGGACAGATTAATTTCTTCTTCTATGATATCAATGCAAAGTTCAATGCCGAGATCGGCAAGAAACATCAAGTCTATGTGAGTTTATATGGTGGACAGGATAAGTATGCTAATGAAGTAACAGGATTTTTAGATACTAATGCTGGGGAGATAGAGGAGTTTGATCAGACCGATGTGGAATGGGGTAATGTCATAGCGACAGTACGACTAACGTCTAACTTTAACAAGAAGACCTTCGGCAACTTCAGTCTCAGTACTACACAATTTAGCTTCGATAACTTTGACTTCGTCAGGACTATCACGCGACGCGACAATGTTGAGTCATCAAGAGGATATAACTCACGTCTGTTTTCTTCAGAGATCAAAGATGTGATCGTCTCATATGATCTCGATTGGTTTATCAATCCTTCCTATTATCTAAAAGTCGGGGCGAACTATACGAAACATAGCTTAACACCAGGCAGTGATTTTTCTTCAACCCTAGATGATCTTCTTAATGACGATGGGTTGATTACTGTAGAGGACATAAAAGAAAGATCTGAGTTCGAGACTTTCGAAGGTGATGAGTTTCGAGTGTTTATAGAGAACGAAGTAAGATTTACACCAACGTTTTCAGCTAACCTAGGTGCTCACTTTTCTGCTATCAAAGTAGGAGAGGGTAACTATCTAAGTCTCCAACCAAGAGTGTCCTTGAGGTGGCAAGCAGCTCCACGTGTCAACTTTAAGTTGGGCTATAGTGAGACAGATCAATATTTTCATCTTCTTTCTTCTGCGGGTCTTGGATTACCTAGTGATGTCTGGTTGCCATCTACAGAGTTATTGGAACCAGAGCGCTCTAGACAGCTCTCATTGGCGATCGAAGCTAATGTATTAGAAGACTATGTGATACGCTTATCTGGTTATACGAAGTCTTTAAACAATGTGACAGGATTTGCGCAAGGAGCTTCATTAGATATCTCGGGACAAGTAGATTGGCAAGCAGACGTACCTGTCGGAAGTGGACAAGCGCGTGGGATAGAGATAGAGATCGAAAAGCGAGTTGGAAATATCAGAGGTTGGATAGCTTATACACTGAGTGAGTCTAAAAGAACCTTTGATGATATCAATAATGGAAGAACTTTTAGAGCTTCTAATGATAGAAGACATCTCTTTCATGCTAATGTACTAGCCGCTCTCAATACTAATCTCGAGGTAACCGCTGGGTGGACTTATGGCTCGCCATTACCGACTACAGTACCGGCATCTACAGACCCCATCGTGGTGAATGGACAGTTTATATGGGTGCCAATTATTCCAGCTATCAATAATGTAGACCTTCCACCTTACCATAAATTAGATCTTGGTGTGAATCTTTATACCAAGTTTGACTGGGGAAGTCAAAAGTTATCTTTTGGGGTTTACAACGCATATGCACGCAGAAACCCTTATTTCATTGATGTTGTGTTCGATGAGACAGGTGGTACCTACAACAACGAGCAGATCAGTGTTTTACCTTTCATCCCTTATGTAAGTCTAGGTATAAGCTTTTAAAGGGAAACCCTAGTTGTTTCTATAGTATTAGTATGTTTGCACTAGACATCGGATACCTTTACCTTTGTCTCTCTCCTGCAGAAACTTCCTTTGTGACATTGACCAAAAAGGAACGTCTTAATTAAGTCAATCCGAGAAGTTGTATAAGTTCCTAACGATAGCTACCTTATTGATCGGTATATCTACCGGTTGCAGAGATGAGTTCGTCTTTACGGTACCGCCGGAAAGGGCCTTCGAATACAATCTTCTATCAGAATTAGCCCCACACCAGATTGTCGCAGTTCAGCTACTAGAAAGTGTTCCTATCGGTAGCCAATTACAGAATATAGACAGAAGAGACGCAGTAGCTACTTTTTCTGGTCCAGACGTTCCTGGGGGCACTTTAGACATGGCCTTTAACGAGACGAGTGAGAAGTATCACCTAGTTAATGAAGACTTCCGTGTAACCGAAGGTAGAGAGTATGAAGTGATGATTATCGTTCCTGACGAAGACATGGATACGATTACCGCTACTGCAGCTATCCCTGTCTCTGTTGACTTTGCTGTTGATGTTCTTTCTGTTGATCGATTGCCTATCGATGATAGATTTTCAGATCATGAAGTAGAAGTCAGGATCACCTTTGAAGCTCCAACAACTCTTCCTGCCTATTACCGGATTATACCGAGACGACTCGTAAGCACTGTTCAGATCAATAGAGATGGCAATGTCATTGTTACAGATGGTCCTGAGACAAGTCCGATGGAGATAACTGAGATCTTAACTGAGCGCAATGCCGTTACAAGATTTGTGCACCAATCTGGCATCACCTTAGACGAAAGTCGGATGTCAAGAGATAACATCACACTTAGACTTAAGTCTACTGAACCACTAGCAGATGGCCCTGATATAAGTAGTGTCGATGGTATCGAAGCTCTTAATCGCCTGCACTTAGAGATTATGACAGTAAGTCAAGAACTCATCGATTATAACGAGTGGGTAGACGATAGACTTGTTAATCAAGGATCTAATGTCCCTTCAGCACCTCGTGAGGTGCCTAACATCATCAACGCTTCTGGTGTCTTTGGAGGCTTTAGTAGGACGATAGTTACTCCAAGAGTAAGACTCTAAGTCCTTTCCCAAAAGTATTACATATTACATTTCCAAGAATGTCAGGGTAATTTCATATTACTCATAACTGACTGATTATCAGTGTTTTTATTTTGAATCTGTCACTCAGTTTTCAACTCTCATAGGGGTCAACCTGTCATTCACTTGTCATATAAGTACAATTGAAAAACATGACATCCCTAAAACCAACCGAAGCTAGTGCGCTGTTAAGACAGTTCATTAGATCAGTCCCTTTTCTAAGACAAGCGAAGGAAGAAGAATTAGCATATCTCTGTCGTCACTCTGAGTATCTTGATATGAGAAGATTCGAAGTAGTGTACCACAAGGATGAGCCAAGTGACAGTATTTTCCACGTCTGTGCAGGTATGATTAAGATCAGTGCTCATCAGAATATGGGTAAAGAGGTCATAAGAACTATCTCTCATGCAGGCATGATCTTCGGAGAAGGCAGTCTATCTGGTGAAAAAACAAGATCTGCGATGGCCCAATCTCTAGATCGTAAGACTACAGTTATCAAAATGGAGTCTGAATCGATCAGAAAAATCATGGAGCAGAACGCACAGATAGCAATGGCTCTTTTTGATCTAGTAGGAATCAGACTGCGCAGAAATCAACTAAGACTTGAGTCTGTGATCGTCGAAGACGCTAGAACAAGGATATTGAACTTTTTGAGAGAGAATGCAGAGATCTATGGTAACAAAGTAGGTATCAATGAGCTCTTACTCAAGCATAATTATACGCAACAAGATATAGCGGACTTCACTGGTACATCCAGACAGACAGTTACGACTATACTTAATGATCTGAAAAGATCTAATATCATCAGTATGAATAGAAGAAGAATACTGATACGCGATGCCTCAGTGTTAGGTATCTAAGAATTTTGGAGTTTCTAGTTTTTTGAAAGCATTATAATAAAGAAAGCCCTTCCATTGTGGTGATGGAAGGGCTTCTCTTATTATTAGTTTTCCTGATTCAAGATCTTCATGGCGAGATTCAGTATGCGCTCGTCTTCAAGTCTAACGATGCCTCCTGAAGGGCCCGGTTCACGATGTACAGCAACGATCTCACCGTCGCGATACTTCTGAGCTCCAAAATAATTTCTAACAGTTTGTTCGTTTAGCTCGAGCTCATTAGCTATACGAGAGATGCTTCCAGTTGGCAGCTTGTGCTTGATGTCTCGGAGTTTTGTGTAGGTAATATTCATATAGGCGGATTTAAATGAGTTACTGTAAGTTACAGATTATATGCGAAATTTCAGTATGTGACTAATTAAATTTCGAGGACAAGCGCATTTATGTAATTTATGATCTACGGATTGGGTAGGGGCAAAAAAAAATGCCCGAATATCTGTATATCCGGACACTACTCATTTAATAACCAAAACTCACTTTCTTATATGCAAATAATATGCCAAGTATCTTCTACCGCATATGCAAAGACTCGATGATCCTTATAAGTTTGCAGCATGATTCTATATGAGGACAATCATCTTCTTGCAGTGTACAAGCCAGCGGGCATATTGGTCCAAGGTGATAAGACCGGAGACGATACCATCCTGGACTACTATAAGGACTATATCAAGACGACTTATGATAAGCCCGGAGCTGTATATCTGCATGCAGCACATAGGTTAGATCGCCCAGTAAGTGGCTGCCTGATCTTATGTAAGACTTCTAAGTCACTCACGAGAGTGACGACGGCTTTCAGAGAGGGCAAGGTGAAGAAGATGTATCACGCCCTCGCAGGTATGCGCAGTACGCAGCCTGAGGGACTCATCACCCATCACTTAAGAAAAGATAATACTAAGAACAAGACGTCAGTCGTAAAGAATACGACCAAAGGTGGGAAGAAAGCTCAGTTGCGCTTTAGCATGTCAGGAGCATGGCGAGACAGATGCTTATATCGTGTGCATCCGCTAACAGGAAGAAGTCATCAGATCCGTGTGCAGTTATCGACTATTGGAAGTCCGATCATCGGTGATCGTAAGTACGGCGGTGTCCCGATAGATGATCCCAGTTTTATCTATCTCCACTGCACGGCTATGGCGCTAGAGCATCCCGTCAAGAAGGAGCCTGTCTTTATATCCTTACCTCCAGCCAAAGAAGAATTATGGATAGAAGCTAGAGACTTTATCATGAAAGACCTCCGAGAGATGCAGTCTCAAATATTGGGGTAGTGGATTGCTTTGTGTTACAACAAGATAATATACCTTTGCGGCCGGTGAGGATCGTACAGCCAGCTCCCTTTGAATTCCCCCAGGGTGGAAACACAGCAAGGGTAGGAGGTTGTAGCGGTTTGGTATGACTCCTCACTTTTCTTTTTTTAGGATAGCTTAAGTGCATATCATCGAGCAATATCACCTAATTACTTCAAGTGACAACCTTAGTGCGCCGCAGTACTCGATAGAGGTGCTATCAACGCTCATCATCATCCATCATCATATAAAATCATAGAAGAATGAAGTTTTTCATAGACACTGCATCTATAGATCAGATCAAAGAAGCAAAAGACCTGGGTATCCTAGATGGCGTGACCACTAATCCATCACTGATGGCTAAAGAAGGCATCACTGGAGAAAGTAATATCAAAGATCACTATGCTAAGATCTGTGACGTAGTCGATGGAGATGTAAGTGCCGAAGTGATTGCCACGGACTTTGATGGTATCATATCCGAGGGCAAGGAGTTAGCTAAGATCGCTCCTAACATCGTTGTAAAGGTGCCGATGATCAGAGATGGTGTCAAGGCTATCCGATGGTTTACCGATAACGATATCAGAACTAACTGCACGCTTGTTTTTTCTGCAGGTCAAGCTATACTAGCCGCTAAGGCTGGTGCGAGTTACCTATCGCCATTTATCGGCCGCATAGATGATACTACATGGGACGGTATCCAACTCATCAGAGAGATAGCCGAGATGTATGCGATACAAGGATACGAGACGGAGATACTCGCAGCGTCCATCAGAAACTCAAGACACATCGTACAATCTGCACTAGCAGGAGCTGATATCGTTACGTGCCCACTGAAGGCCATCTTGGGCTTGTTAAATCATCCTCTTACAGATATAGGGTTAGCTAAGTTTTTAGCTGATCACAAGAAGTCTCATGCTTAGATGAAGAAGGTATATTATCTATCTACCTGTGACACGTGCAAGAGAATCATGCAGCAAGTAGACGACCTCGCCAGCTGGGAGCAAGTAGATATCAAGAAGAACAACATCTCTGCTGAAGACTTAGATACGATAGCAGAGAAGAGCGGGGGATACGAAGCAGTCTTTAGCAAAAGATCCAGAAAGTATCGAGCGCAAAATCTTCATGAGCAGGAACTTCAAGAGCAAGACTATAGGCGCCTCATCTTAGAGGAATACACTTTTCTAAAGCGTCCAGTGTGGATAACAGATGATCAAGTATTTGTCGGTAACACCAAAAAGGTCGTAGCTGACCTACTAGCATATAATGGGTAAGACTGATCGAGCCACCATCTTTCGGTGGATGCAGCATCTTCAGGATGACATTTGCACTGGACTAGAGAAGCTGGATGGTAAAGGTCGGTTTGAAGAGGACGTCTGGAAGAGACCAGAAGGTGGAGGCGGGCGGTCTCGTGTCATCCATGGGCAGCATATAGAGAAAGGCGGCGTGATGTGGTCCGGTATCGAAGGTATGATGCCGGAGAAGATCGCGACAGGTCTCGGCATAGAGCCAGTTCACTTTCATGCTACCGGCGTATCGATCGTACTTCACCCTATCAATCCTTGGGTGCCCATCATCCACATGAATGTCCGCTATTTCGAGACGGAGAAGGGACTCTGGTGGTTCGGCGGAGGTATCGATGTCACACCGCACTATATCAATCAAGGAGAGGCGCAAGCTTTCCATACAAGATTGAAAAGTGCTTGTGATCAGCTAGGGCCAGATGTATATCAAGAGTATAAGACATGGGCTGACAACTACTTTTTTATCCCACATAGAGATGAGACCAGAGGCATCGGCGGTATCTTCTATGATAGACTTAATGATGAGAAAGGGCACGATAAGGAAGCGTGCTGGGCATTTACGAAAGTGGTAGGCTCATCTTTCTTGGACTGTTATAACCCATTGTTTTTATCGAACTATCAAAAGCCCTATACATCATCACATACGACGTGGCAAAAAGTCAGAAGAGGCAGATACGTGGAGTTTAATCTTGTCTATGACAGAGGCACCAAGTTCGGACTCCAGACTAATGGCAGGATAGAATCCATCCTGATGTCCATGCCGCCACAAGCGGATTGGTTATATAACTTTCAACCCAAAGAAGGCAGTGATGAGGCCAAGACGCAAGCGCAATTACGCAAAGGAATCGACTGGATTACGGGCACAGAAGCATAACGGGATCTGTCGAAACGACGTTACTCCGATTGCCCTGGCTATCTACGATATAGATGTCATATGGATAGACATTGAAAGTATCGAGACCGGTCATGCAAGGATCAAATATGTCGAACAAACAGCATGTCGTCCTGATCGTTAGATCCAGCTGACCACGCTGGCCGTTAGTCAAGTCTGTCGGAAATCGTGGAAAGGAAGTAAACTCTTCAGAATTATCACGCGTATCTACGATCACTATATTATCAGGGATCATACCGTCGCCTAATCCAGCTAGATCTCCATCTATATCTTCAAACTCAAGTCTCACTAGTATGCTATCATTGATCACACTCGAACTTTGGAACAAAGAAGGTTTGTTGATACCTACGAAAGTAAGCACGGGAGCATTATTGCCATCTCCTACATCGGGGCCACATCCACTTAAGACAAGTAAGATGAGTATACTTGTGGCAGCCCAAGAGGCAACACTATGACCAGCTCTACTGATCGCTCTCATATCTGGAAACTTATACATGACGATAGTGCTTCGTTTGTAGATAAGGCGCTGGAGTTATATAAATATCACGTCAGATATAATACAAACTATAGATCCTTTATCTCCTATGTAAGGTATAACGAATATATGCCCAAAACTGTCAGTGAGATCCCCTTTTTTCCGATTCAGTTATATAAGTCTCTTGATATAAAGGCAGATACCTGGACAGAAGAGGCCACTTTCCAGTCAAGTGGGACGACCGGCTCCTCGCGAAGTAAGCATCACGTCAGGAGCATCGCCGACTACACAGCCAATGCTCGAACTATCTGGGCACAGCACTTTGGTGCCGTGGAGGACTACGCTTTTCTTTCACTTCTACCTAACTATCACGATAACCCCTCTTCCTCCTTGCTCTGCATGGTGGAGGACTTCATGAAGCGTGGGTCGCTCAAGCAGACGTACTACTTTCTAGATGATCATGAGGCATTGCACGAGCAGCTGATGGCACTTGATCGGGAGGGGCGGCAAGTGGTGTTATTCGGTGTGAGTTTTGCCTTGCTAGATTACATAGATCAGTATCATCACACTTTCGTAAATGTTCCCCACATCGTAGAGACAGGCGGAATGAAAAAGTACCGCAGAGAAATTACACGCCAAGAACTCCATGATCAACTAGCTAGCAAATTCAAAGGTGCCCGCATCATCTCAGAATACGGCATGACAGAGTGCCTATCTCAACTCTACTGCCTAGATGGCAAGCACTTCCAACTTCATGATCGGATGCAAGTACTCATAGCCGATCCGTCGGATCCGCTAACCATACTGCCCGAAGGGCAGAGAGGGCGCATCTGTATCATAGACCTTGCTAATATCGATACCATGCCTTTCATCTCGACGGATGACTTAGGGATATTGCATGAGGATGGAGTAGAGATCCTCGGTAGACTGGATGTTAGCGATCAGCGTGGGTGTAATTACTTAATTGGTTGATATTTTGGTGATCGTCAGATGGATTGTAACGATTTGATGATTTCTTGCTATTTTGATAAATAGTTAGACTCTATTGTTAGATGGATGTGTGGAGATGGATTATGCATCATTAGAATGTCGAGTCGGTGGGGTAGAGGCTAGAATGGACAGATAGAAGGGACTTGTCGAGATATTACATAGTTAGAGTGACTTAAAAAGTCTAGTCGCAATTTGGACATGATGAGCACTAAACACAGCTTAAACCGTAAACATGAAATCAGATACA
>CAZXIE010000112.1:0-12191 GCA_964640065.1 uncultured Saprospiraceae bacterium | reverse complement strand
GGTTGTCATACTCACCCTGACCAATTTCATCAAGCAAAATTGATCGTCCCTCTCTTATTAAGAGAGATGAGCGCTATAGTTCAGATTTTCTGAACCAGATGTGCCAGAGCATATCTGTAAGCGAACGGCAAACGACGGCTTGCTGAACAGAGGGAGAGTACTGGGCTTAAAGCTTACCGCGTATAGCATACCGCTAAAACCCACACCCATACTAAAGTATGGGGATAGCACTCCGAAGCATCCCGATCTTTGACCCATTGCTAATTCAATCAATATAATCGCATGAAATATCATACGCTCTTCATTTTCACATTTCTGATGGGTAATTTCCTCACTGCACAAGAATTAGAATATCGCACAGATGGCAGTATGAATTGGGGGACCAATACAACTGCTGATAATACTAATGCGACAGCTTGGGGTACGGATTCAGAAGCAACGGGTATTAGTTCTACAGCTTGGGGAAATGGTTCAGATGCCACTGGTTTCATGTCAACGGCTTGGGGGTTCTCTAATCAATCTACTGCGTACTTGTCTACAGCTTGGGGGCAGAATACATTGGCAGATACTTCATTTGCAACAGCTTGGGGATTAGCAACACAAGCAAAAGGAGAAAGATCTACAGCTTGGGGCACTTCTAGTCGCGCAATTGGCTCAGATGCAACAGCTTGGGGATCAGAAGCCGAAGCTACTGGATATAAGTCCACAGCTTGGGGGGACCGCACCGAAGCCCATCAAGAAAATGCCACAGCTTGGGGTGCTTTTACCGATGCTATTGGATACGCTGCGACAGCGTGGGGAAGTTCTACAGATGCCCTTTCAACCTATGCTACAGCATGGGGTCGTCTAACTACTGCAGATACAACCGCGGCAACTGCCTGGGGACGAAATACAGCAGCTCATGGAATGAATTCGACAGCAACAGGATTGAATACTGCTGCACATGGCGAGAACAGCTTTGTGATAGGCCTATTCAATGATTCCCTCGTAGCTAAAGCTGCACCAATAACTGCTACAAGTCCATTATTTATCGTTGGTAATGGAGACTCTGGTAGTCCTTCTAACGCGCTCGTTGTTCGCAAGGATGGAGAGGTAGAAGTAGGAGGCATACTTGATATCAATAGCACTAATAATGTAGCACTGCAAGTCGATGGCAAAGAAGCCATCTGGTGGGATCCCTCTGCTAATTATGTAAGTTGGGGGTTCGGTTCTGATTATAATTTCTTCAGAGATGAAGTGCGCATCGGAGGATCTGGGGCAGGTGCTCCCGCATATCAGTTAGAAGTCATCGGCAATGCTGATATCAGCGGTACACTGACACACAATTCTGACAGAAGACTTAAAAGGAATATTGCAACGATAGATGATGCTCTCTCTACAGTACAACAACTTAAACCAAGATCATATCACTTCAGAACAGATGATTTTGAAGAACAACACCTTGCGAGTGGGCAAAAGATGGGATTCATAGCACAAGAACTGCAAGAGGTGCTTCCCGATCTGGTCTCTTCTGGGAAAGAGATATCTGATGTATCGGGTAATTCATTTAATGTGCAGAGTGTGAACTACTTGGAGTTGATTCCATTGTTGACGAAGGCCATCCAAGAGCAACAAGAGATCATCGATAGTCAAAGCGAACAGCTGAAAAAACAAGATGCAAAGTATCAGCAATTAGAAAAAAGAATGAAGCGGTTTGAATTGTTGGCAGCGAGAGACGAGTAGTCTGATTCTAGCTATGACATTACCAACCAAAACGAAGTTGCTATTTCTTGTGAATGTTCTAATGATTCGAAGATAATATATCATAGATTTTGATACTCATTCAATAAGTAATGATCACACATCGACTTGACACAGGACTGATTCGACTTGTAGACAAAATGAATTCCAGAACTATGGCTCGGTTATTTTCTCTTGCAGATCTTTTTGCTCCCACCTCTTTACCACAATAACCCATAGAGTGACACATATCGCAACTACCCATGTCTTTTGAACGGTAGGGAATTCTATCTGATCTTGCCGATGTGTTCTGACTGTGGTAATCCCATCTGTTTCCATGTCTTACCACCATTCAGACTCTTATACACACCATCTCCCCAACCGACGTGTCTGTCGCTTACATTTTCTCCTGTGCCGACCCAGACGGTTTCGGAGTTGTTGGGATCTATCGACACCGTACCGATGGAGTAAGATTTTTGTTTATACATCAGCTGTAACTCAACTCTCATATTCAAGTATCGAGATACTGAACTCTTATAACAAAACCTACTGTTATTTTTGGAGTTACTCTTTAGAGACAGCCATACACAAAAAACCAAGCGCTAGAAATTCCAACACAACGCGGATATTATGCCACGTCGACCAGGTGTTCAGTTCGGCACTCAAGGCATCAGGACTGAGCTCTCCTGCATAGAATAATTCATTGGCACCTTTAAAGTAGACGTAGAACATAGCAATGCAAATGATCATCAATATGGCTGCTGCCGAGGCCCAATATCGACCCTTAGATTTACTGCGCCATTGCTGTACAGCGATACCTATAGCAACTAGTCCAGCTATAACAGTAAGGATAGTATAGAACTGACCGATACCCGGTCCAAATGATCCGTAATAAGCATAGAAGTCATCTGGAGGCATACTCTTCCAATGAGGAACCATCAGACAGCCTTCTACTAATTGTGCTCCGACAAAAATCGCAAAGATGGCTATGAGGAGGTTGGAAAGTAGATTTCGGTTGTTCATGTAGTTAGTTAATTAGTGAATTAGCATGCTTTGACACCTCGTCTTCGCTCGGCACAACGCTTCGCTCGGCACAAGAATTAGCAAATTAGCGAATGTCTTGACTCAATGATTATCGACTACAGCCGAGATGTCTAATTAGTATGCTGAAGAGTATTATAATCTCGATACTTCGACAAGCTCTGCGTGGCGCTCCGCTCGATCACCATATTCTAATGATCATCAAACTAATCATGATCTTCGAGTCCTGATGGCTATCGAGACCGAGATGCCTTGATTTAGGTGGTCTAAAACGAAAGATCTCGGCACTTCAACATGCTCAGCACAGCTCTCTCCGCTCGATCACCATATTTTATGATCATAGAGCTTGCCTGAAGCAGACAGGCGCAGCCGAGATGCTTGATTTTCGTGTACTAATAGTATGAAGATTTCGACTGCGCTCAATCAACATTCTTGTTTTGATTATGGTCATTCAGCAGAGGCGAAATACATTTACGAATTCTCAAATTTGTTAATTCCTTAACTCCCTTACTCATCAATAATAATGTAATCCACTTGTGCCTCACGGATCATCTGATTGATACCCGGGATGCTCAGAGTTTTTACATTTTCATACTGACGTAAGTACTCATCAATCTGAGTGACGAGCTCATCTCTCACATCTAGGGCTCCTTGTGTTGGAGGAGAGACACCTATCTGTGTAAGTGAGTTGAGGTGAGCCAACTTATTAGTAAGCTTGATCGGGAAGTTTAACGGATCTTGACGACTCTGGTTTTTAGTTTGGTAGAGGGCATTCTCTATAGCCGATAGAGTGCTGTCTACTTCTGCTATACCGTCTTTGACATCGTCATTATCTTTTACAATGTCTTTGTATTTGTTCAACTGCTCTTTGATTGAGCGCATTTCTATGATGGCTTCATGAGCTTCTGTGACCTTGGAGTTTACACTCTGGATGAAGTCATATTGTGCTGCGTAATCCGCATCGCTAACATTAAGATTAGGATTACCTTTTATGGTGAACGGCTGACTCAATTCTTCTCCATTGTGCGTAAGCTTTACTTCATACTGACCTGGGATGGCAGTGGGTCCATCCATAGATCCCCACCATAGGATCATGCCATCAAATGACTTTGCATCAGGATACGACATGTCCCAGTTAAACATCTGAGCACCTTGTTTGATGTCTTTAAGTTTTTCGTCTTTGTCTTCTGCATGTGTGCTATACTCTCGTATAAGATCTCCATCGCTTCCGTGTATCGCTATCGACAGCGTATCGCCTTCTGCATACTCTTCGAGGAAGTAGTGTACCATGACGCCTGAAGGGTGATTTTGACCTACACCAACTGCATCCTTAGATTGTCCACTGCCATATCTCCAACTATCCATCGGTTTGTAGAGTCGATTGCCCGTACCGTTCATTTGCGAAAGCGCCTGATGA
Organism: uncultured Saprospiraceae bacterium; assembly: GCA_964640065.1. Classification (GTDB taxonomy): domain Bacteria; phylum Bacteroidota; class Bacteroidia; order Chitinophagales; family Saprospiraceae; genus JAJRXG01. The sequence goes on along the minus strand of CAZXIE010000112.1, from coordinate 8,014 downwards.
AAAACTGATAGGTCATCTAGGATCCAAAGTGATCTACCTTGAGTTGCTGCTATGAGGTTGTTATCTTTTACTGCTAGATCTGTGATAGGAACTATAGGGAGATTCATCTGCATGGAGTGCCACTGACGTCCATCATCATAGGAGATGTACATACCTGTCTCGGTGCCCGCATATAAGATGTCATCTACTTCAGGATCTACACGGACCACTCTCGTGAAGTGTTCGTTAGGTATGCCATTAGTAATCTTGGTCCATGTAGCACCATAGTTAGTCGTCTTATAGATATATGGCTTGAAGTCACCGGCCTTATAAAGTGTCCCTGCTATGTAACAAGTGCCTGCATCGCGAGGATCAGGATCTACGCTATTGATCATGAGATATTTGGGAGCATTGTTAGGGGTTACGTTCGACCAGTTTTCACCACCGTCTCTTGATACATGTACGAGACCATCATCCGATCCTACCCAGAGTAATCCCTCTTCTAGAGGAGATTCTGCAGCTGCGAATATGGTGCAATAGTACTCCACACCCGTATTGTCCTGAGTGATAGGACCTCCTGAAGACTTGAGCTTGTCTGGTTCATTTCTTGTAAGGTCTGGACTGATGATCTGCCAGCTCTGTCCCTCGTCTGTACTCATATGAAGATGATTAGATCCTGTGTAGATCTTGTCAGAATCATGCTGTGAAAAGAAGATCGGGAAGTTCCATTGAAATCGATACTTCATGCCTTCTGCACCATAACCCATCGGGTTATCAGGCCAAACGTTGATAGCTCTGACGGTTCCATTTTCATGGTCACGTCTAGTTAAGAATCCACCATAGCTACCACCATATACGACCTCAGGGTTGTCAGGATCTACTGCTATGTGAGCTGATTCGCCACCGGCTGTTGATTCCCAGTCTCCAGCACCGATAGTCCTTCCACTTGATCTATGATTGATTCGTATCGTGCTATTATCCTGCTGAGCAGCGTATATGCGGTATGGAAATGCATTGTCCGTAGTAACACGGTAGAACTGTGCTGTAGGTTGATTGTGGTATGTCGACCAAGTCTCACCTCCGTCATAGGTTACTTGAGCACCACCATCATCACCGATGATCATCCGACTTGGATCTTCAGGAGCTATCCAAAGATCATGGTGATCGCCATGCGGTGCTACATTGGGCTCGAATGATTTGCCACCATCTGTGGACTTGTGATATCGGACGTTGACTACGTAAAGGGCATCATGATCTTTCGTATCAGTATAGATCCTTGTATAGTACCAAGCCCGTTGTCTGAGTGCTCTACTGTCATTCGTTTTCATCCAAGTTTCTCCACCATCATCGGATCTATAAACTCCTCCTTTTTCATTTTCTATAAGAGCGAAGATCCTATCGCCATCGATATGCGATACAGCTACGCCTGAGATACCCCATGTGCCAGTTGGAAGGCCTTTGTTGCCGGTGATCTCAGTCCAAGTCTCTCCTGAGTCGGTGCTCTTGTAAAGTCCTGAGCCTTCTCCACCACTTTCGAGAGAGTAGGGTGTCCGTTGTATTCTCCAGGTGCTGGCATACATGATCCGTGAGTTACTTGGATCTATACATAGATCTACGGCACCTGCATATTCGTTGGCATACAGAACTTTCTTCCAGTTCTTTCCACCATCAGTAGACTTGTATACTCCACGATCAGAACCTGGGGCAAAGAGATTACCCATGACAGCAGCATACACTATGTCTGGATTGTCAGGGTGAATCCTAATCCTTGATATATGTCGACTCTTGCTGAGTCCGATATGTTCCCATGTACGCCCGGCATCGACTGACTTCCAAGCTCCATATCCGAAGGATACATTACCTCTTACAGTCTTTTCACCGCCACCGACGTAGATGACATTATGATCTGAAGGTGCCACAGCTATCGATCCGATAGATCCACCGAAGAAACCATCTGAGATATTAGCCCATGATCGACCACCATCGGTGGTCTTCCAGACGCCACCGCCCGTAGCTCCAAAGTAGAAAAGATTAGGATTGCCGGGTACTCCCGTTACTGCACATGATCGACCTCCTCTGTAGGGTCCGATCGAACGCCACTCCATAGAGGCATACTTATCTTCGAAGGAAGGTGGAGACTGAGCAGATATGTCTAATTGGATCATCGCACAGGTAAGTACGATGAGAAAGAATCTTGTTATCATGAGTTGACCTAATTTTGAGTAGGTAAACTAAGAAATTTCTTTTCTTTCACCTTACTACATCTCGAAGAACAAATCTGAATATTGTGAGTTCTTAAATCATACTATCGCAACACAATATGAAGACATCTTATGACATCTGTATCATCGGTGCTGGACTGACGGGTCTAGCGTTGGCTTATTTGTTACGTGATATGGACTACAGTGTGATCATCATAGATGCGCGAGACAGATTAGGAGGTCGCATAGAGACGCATATCACAGGCGATGGTACACCTATTGAATTAGGAGCCACCTGGCTTGGCAAAAAGCATCGAGATCTCGTATCACTGAGTAATGAGCTAGGACTTGAGATCATGCCGCAGGTCATGGGAACCAGGGCTATCTACGAACCCATCTCTACAGCGCCTCATATGATCGTCGATCTACCTCCTAATGCTGACCCATCATTTAGATACAAGTTAGGTAGCTCAAGTTTGATTGGTACCCTTTCGGAAATGATCAAATGCGAAGTAATCTTAAGTGAAAGGATAACAGAGATTACCTTAGAACAAGGACTTTTACATATTAAGTCTAATAATCTGAATATCAATGCTTTAAGGGTGGTTTCAACACTTCCTCCTTACTTGCTGAAAGAGTCGATATTTATAGAGCCTGGTTTACCCGCTGAAGTTCTGGATATCATGGGTACAACACATACCTGGATGGGCGAATCTATCAAGGTGGGGCTCACTTACAAAGACCCTTTTTGGAGGGCGCAGGAGACTAGCGGCACGATAGTAAGTAACGTTGGTCCCGTACCTGAGATGTATGATCATAGTCATCACGGCGGTGACCGATTTGCACTCAAAGGATTTCTCAATGGAAGTTATGCTAGCTTAGATGAGGAAGGAAGAAAAGGCCTTGTACTCAACCAACTAAGAAAATACTACGGGGATCAAGTAGATACTCACATAGAATATGTAGATAAGGTCTGGCGTAATGAAAAATTCACCCACAGTAACTATACTTCGCATATGCTTCCTCATCAGAACAATGGTCATCCACTCTATGCTCAACCCTATATCGATGGTAAGTTTTGGATTGCAGGTTCAGAGACAGCATCTGACTTTCCTGGTTATATGAATGGTGCAGTCAGTAGTGCTAAGAGAGTATTCGATCAGATAACAGCATTCGCATGAGCTACCTAGTCGATCACATAGTTATCGCAGTTCCTGACTTGGACGTGGCGATAGAAGATTTTTATAACTGTACAGGAGTCAGACCCATCTTTGGTGGACGGCATACAACACTAGGCACTATGAATGCTCTGATAGGACTCGATAAGGGAGCCTATCTCGAACTGCTCGCTATAGATCCTGACACTCATGTAGAGCCTCCTCGATGGATGGGAGTAGACCTCATCACTGAATCACGTATCACGAGATGGGCACTAAAGTCTAATGATATCGACAGAGATGCTGCTTTCCTTAGCTCGCATCGCGAAGATCTTGCGTCCATCAAAGTAGGTAAACGAGAGATGGCAGCAGGCGGAACATTAGAGTGGAGCTTGACGATGCCACTAGCAGCGCCTATGATTGAGATCGCACCATTTTTCCTGGATTGGAGTCGATCTGCTCATCATCCATCTGATCGACTAGAGACCCACTGCACGGTAAGGTCTATCAAGTTAGGGCATGCTGATCCAGTGAAGTTTGAAACCTTGATGAAGCATGTTGGATATCAGGATCACCTATATCACTCAGATAGTTCGGAGATCATACTACAGATACAGACGCCTAAGGGAGAGATAGCTTTTAGATGAGCAGAGACAACATTTTATCAATCTAGTGCTTATATCTTCATAACCCAGTAATACGATCATCTAACTCGTGGAATTCAAAGGTAGCACAGGTTCATATTTTCAGGTGAGAAACATCAGTTTTTCAGGAAAGGAGGCTATCGAATATTCTGATCCTAGCGAGTTATCTCTGCTGTGGTTTCTGGAGCCTGGAAGTGAGTTGAAGATAGATGCTAAGCCCTACCAGCCAGAGAAGAATGAGTTGTTCTGTCTTACGGACTTCCATGAAGTCGAGGTCACATCTTTATCAAGTGTCAAACTACTGAAGTGGAATAAACCCTTCTTCTGTGTGATCAATCACGATAGCGAAGTAGGTTGTAAAGGCATACTCTTCTATGGTGCGCAAGCTGTACCGATTATCAGAATCACTGATGGTGATGTTGAGACCTTAAGTACTGTCTGGAAGATGTTAGAACAAGAGATGGTATCTAACGATGGCCTTCAGGAGGAGATGCTGCAGATGATGCTCAAGAGGATACTCATACTCAGTCTAAGGATGTATAAGGACCAAACTGAACTGCAGCATGTCGAACTCAAGCAGATCGATATCATCAGGGAGTACAACTTTCTGGTAGAGCAGCACTACAAGGAAAAGCACACAGTGGCTGACTATGCTGAGATCCTTAATAAATCACCCAAGACACTATCTAACTTATTCAAGAAGATAGGTAGCAAGAGCCCTAGCCAATATATCAAGGACCGCAAGATGCTCGAAGCGCGGAGATTACTCACCTATACGGAGATGACCGTATCAGAGATTGGATACGAGCTTGGATTTCTTGATGTACAATCCTTCAGCAGGTTCTTTAAGAAGTTTCAAGGGGTATCTCCAGCTGAGTATAGTGGTTGATACACACATCGGGAAAAATAGATAACACTTAGGGAATATCTGATGAGAGCTTGGGCTACATCATAGCTCATCTTTGTATTGTAATTAATACAAAACCTAAAATTTTAAAACAGATGAGTAAATTTCAAGTCCCAACCAGAGAACAAGTTTCAGAAGGTAACCAAGCGATATTTGACAACTTAAAGTCGAACCTTGGTTTTGTCCCTAATATATATGCAGCGATGGGTACCTCTGAGAATGCCTTGGGAAGCTTCCTAGCATTTTCTGGTTCACCGACATCATTTTCCAAGAAGGAAAAAGAAGTGATTGACTTAGCTGTAAGCCAAGTAAATGGGTGCTCATACTGCCAAGCCGCACATACGGCTATAGCTAAGATGAATGGTTTCACAGAAGAGCAAACGGTAGAGTTGAGACAAGGTAAGGCAAGCTGGGACAGCAAGACAGATGCGCTGGCTAAGATAGCTCAAGCTATCTCTGTGAGTAGAGGAAACGTAGAAGCTCCAGTGCTAGAGGCCTTTTACGGAGCAGGTTATACTGCAGAAAATCTTGTAGATCTAGTAACTGCAGTAGGTGCGATCACAGTGACTAACCTATTTCACAACCTTACAGAGGTACCAGTTGACTTTCCACTAGCACCAGCATTGAATTGAGAATGTTTATAATATAATAAGTTGGTTAGAGTATTGGGCTGGGCAGTTTCCAGCCCTTTTTCATGCCATGAAGTATAGATAACAGAGCCATAATAGCTGGCCTGTTGGATTTACAGATAATGCGGTATTATAAAAATAACCTCGTAGAGGTCAAATATTGGTAGCCGCTAATGATTACTGAGTCAGGAAATACGATATTGGGAGGTCTTTATATATTTACAAAAGTGAATAAAACCTAGAATCTTACCTCGCTGGAAAAGAAAAAATACGGCCTCATTGGCTATCCATTATCACACTCGTTTTCCCCCGGATACTTCTCTAAGAAGTTCGAAAAACTTGGCTTAGATGACCATGTCTATGACCTCTATCCCTTGAAGGAAATAAATGCTTTCGAAGAGATAAAAGGCGTACAAGGGCTCAATGTCACGATACCATACAAAGAGCTAGTCATACCGTTTTTAACCGGATTAAGTAAGGAGGCACAAGAGATCGGTGCGGTCAATACGATTTCGATCGATAGTGCTGAGAGGATAGGGTATAATACGGATGTGTATGGGTTCGAGCATGCACTAGTGCCGCTTTGGGACGGACGAGAAAAACCAAAATCTGCCTTAGTACTAGGGACTGGTGGCGCGGCTAAAGCAGTATGGTATGTGCTCGAAAAGTTGAACATATCTTATCTCAAGGTGTCGAGGAGTAAGGGAGATTTGTTATACGAAGATGTAGATCAGGATGTGATAAGTAAGCACCAGCTCATCATCAACACAACTCCACTCGGGATGAGTCCTCACATCGATCAATGCCCTGCGATACCATATGAAGCGCTTACTGCAGACCATATCCTTTTTGATTTGATATATAATCCTGAGGTACCTTTATTTTTAAAACAAGGCGAAGCACGTGGAGCTACCATAAAAAATGGTTTAGAGATGCTCGAGTTGCAAGCTGAAAAATCGTGGTCCATCTGGACGTCCACTTCCGTAAATGAAAAATAAAGAGTTAGCATATCCGGATTTTACAGATACCGAAGTTGCATTTCGCAACAAATCCGATGATGAATTAATCGACACCAAGCGATTATTTCAAATGATGAACAGTGGAGGATTGGTGGATATAGGCACATCACTCACTAATGTAGCTCTAAAATTAAAGCTGCCATTTGTAGTGCCCATATTGAAAAAGACAATTTTCAAACAGTTCTGTGGTGGCGTGAATCTCATGGATTGCCAAACTATCATCAATCATCTTTATACCCATGATACACAGACTATCCTTGACTATGGAGCTGAAGCAAAGACATCGGAAGAGGATCTTGACTTAGCTGCAGAGGAGCTGATGTCAGCGGTAAAGTTTGCGGCTTCTAATGAATCAGTACCTGTAGCTGTTTCAAAGTTAACAGGATTGGTTGACAACAATCTTCTCATTAAAAAACAGAATCAACATCCTCTGAGTCCATCAGAGACACTGTCTTGGGAGCGATTCATCAAGCGCATAGATGATGCCTGCAGTGTGGCAAAAGATCTCGGGGTGGGTGTGTTTTTAGATGCCGAAGAAAGTTGGTTGCAAGATGCTATGGACGATGTTGCGAGATATCTGATGTCTCGATATAACAAGGATAAGGTTACCGTTTATAATACATACCAGTTGTATCGCCATGATAAACTTGAGCAACTCAGGTCCGACTTTTATACAGCGACATCCGAAGGATACATGCTTGGCGCTAAGATCGTACGTGGCGCCTACATGGAAAAAGAAAACGATAGGGCGGAGGAGCTTGGCTATGATACGCCGATACAACCTAACAAAGAAGCGACAGATCGAGATTTTAATAAGGCTATCTTATTCTGTTTAGATCATCATGACTCTATAGCGTTTTGTAATGCCAGTCATAACCTAGACAGTGTAAAGCTGATGGTCGATGAAATTATAAAACGAGGTATCCCTCGTGATCATGATCACCTCAACTTTAGTCAACTCCAAGGTATGAGTGATCACATCACTTTCAATCTAGCAGCTGCAGGATTCAATACGGCTAAGTATATCGTCTACGGTCCTGTTCGAGACGTAGTACCTTACCTCATAAGAAGAGCAGATGAGAATACTGCCGTGAAAGGCGGCATGAGTCGAGAGCTAAGTTTGATTATGCAAGAGGTGAAGAGAAGGGGATTGTGATAACAGTAAGTCAGTTATAGAAAACCTTATAAAGTTCTAAGTCTATCTTTACTTCAGAACGTGTTCAGTGAGTCTATATAAAGTTTTCGTAACCATCTTAATTGGAAGTCTCATTATCGGCTCTGCGATCAGCATAAGCATCTTCCTCTTTGGAGAATTCGGAAGAACAGAAAATAGAATCTTAGGATCAATAGCAGCTCTAGGCTTCTTTAGTCTAGCGGGTTTGTGTTCTTCGACTATATACGAAAGTGTCAGATATCGCAAAACCTCTCTAGCTGGAGTTGTTGCTGCGGCAGTTTCTTTTCTTCTAGTCCTAGGTGCG
>CAZXIE010000111.1:0-12201 GCA_964640065.1 uncultured Saprospiraceae bacterium | reverse complement strand
TCCATCATATCCCACCAGCGATAGATGACTGCACCAAGCAGGATGCAAAGGGTGATAGCTATGTATGATGTCGCCTTTTGACCTATGAGGATGGGGAGCGTCATCTGCCCATATTTTTCATCTCCACTGACATCCTCCTGATCTTTGATGATCTCTCTTATGAGATTAGAAAGCGCAGCGAATACAGCAAAACCCAAAACGGTTAATTCTACACTTTTATAAAGACTTGGATCTTCGAGTTGTAATCTCGATAGAGCCTTAGATTCTAAAAAGAAAGGTGTGTATACTGCAAGACCACACAAGAGGGCAATGATCAAATTCCCTATCAATGGGAGCCTTTTGAATACTATATTGTACAACAACAATATCAACGAAAGACCCAGATAATACCATAAGAAATCAGGCCTTTCTAATTCCATGATCAAAGAGGCAAGTGGTAGGAGTGGGGCTAGTAGTATGAAGATGAAAGACCACAATGCTAGCTTCTTTCCGATCTTAGATCCTACGACTGGTTCCTTTTCATTTTCTTCATCAGTCTTCTGGTCTATGATATCATTATAGATATACCCTCCAGCTCCGATACAGGCCACTATGAAAAGCATAAGGAGGTATTCCTTGCTTGTCATCGAAGGTGCTATGCGATAAGTGATAAGTGGGGGGTAGATGACCTGATGTGTGATCAGGTACAGCGTGAGCAGTAATATGATAAGATTGGGTAATCTTATGAGGCGTAGAAAACTCAAGGCAGAGATTATTGGTTATCGCGCCACTCGTATACCCACTTAGCTTGTATCATCTCTAGATGCCCTTCAGAACAATCTTCTCTCTTCCCTTCAAAATTAGGTATGCTCAGGATCCACTCTAATAAATCCGTGAACCTAATCCTGTAGATTTTACCTTCGCCAAATTCATCACCAAACTTGTCGTAAAGTCCCATAGCGATGTCCTCGTGATCTGCCCAGTTGATGGGTAAGTTGTCTAACTCTTCAAATGCCATAACTCTCTAGTGCTCGTGACCTATAATGCCTGATTGGTCGGGTATCAGGATTTCTATTTCTGCGTTTTCGTCAAGTATGACGCATTGGCAGCCTAATCTGGATTCTATGCGAGGATTAATCGCTCGATCGATAAAATCTTCTTCGCGATCTGAGATTTCTTGGAGCTGATCCTCGCCTTTATCCACATATACATGACATGTACTGCAGGCGCAGACAGCTCCACAATTGTGATTGAGATGTATATCTGCGTCCTCAGCTATGTCTAATATAGACTCACCTTTGAACTCTCCCTCGATGACCTGCTCAGAGATGCTTTTATCCTCAAATGTAAACTTAACCTTCACCATAAGATGCTGTAACGTATCGCAAACGTACAGAGTTCATGGAACAATGGGATATATGAGGAGAAGTATATTGTCTTTATATCTCTAGAGGGTGCAAATTATATGAGGAAATAGCCCATATAAATAGTTAAACCCTAGGCAGAGTAGTCCAATATTGCTTAGCTTTAAATATGCACAACCGAGATAACGACCTACTATATTATGCCTAAATCCCAAGAAGAGGTTATCATAGAACCTTATAAGTTTAAAGACCTGAAAGCATACTCAAGTACTGAGTGGCTGGCAGGTAATCGTAAGAAGTATCGACAAGTTTTTGAGCGAAGCGAGACTAGCTATATATATGCGGAGCTTTCTATCATCAATAAGGCCTACGATCAGCAACCATGGGAAGTCGATGTGAGTCTCAAGTGTTTTCGACTAGAACCTCAGAAGAAAGAAGTCTGCAGTCTTGATATCCATCGCACTATCTCAAAGTATGATCACGTAGCATATATACGTGAAGGATGGGGGCAACAGGAAGATGGGACTTTCTGGCAGAAAGGAAAGTATTGTTGGGAAGCATACGTCAATGAACGAAAAGTAGCAACCAAATACTTCTACGTAGAAGACTTAAAGTCTGTACTCGATGAGGCACTTCATGAAGCCGTTAGAGTCAAGAACATCGAGTACTTCGAAGGGAACTACGACCAGAATAATGAGACAGGTCAGCGTGCTTACTATGTGGAGTTTCCTGATATGGAGACTCGGTACATCTTCGTCGAGTTAACCATAGAGAATCTTGTGACTCATAAGGATTGGTATAAGGAGATATTTATCAGATTCTATAATGATGCTAGAGAGTTAAAAGGAGAAGTAGTCCGACTTCAAAAAATGAAAAAGGACGAAGAGGAGTTACAGATCACTGCAGGCTGGGGTTCAAATGTCAAAGGGTCATGGCGCAGGGGAAGATATACCGTCGAGGTGGTCTTTCAAGATCGTATGATCGCAGAGTCATCTTTTGTTATCGGCACGGAATATCGAGAAGGAACGAGCGAAATACAGTCGCCCGCTTACCAAGGAGATACTTCTAAAGGAGATCATACAGTCAAGCTGCTCAGTGGTACGGAAGCGTATCGACAACTGAACCAACTGGTAGGGTTAAAAAATGTAAAGAGGCAGATATCAGAGCATACGAAGTATATCAAGTTCTTACAACTTCGAAGAGATCGAGGATTTGAAGAGGAGGCATCTATGGGGCTGCATAGTGTCTTCACCGGTAATCCAGGGACAGGTAAGACAACAGTGGCAAGGTTGCTAGGATCAATCTATCATAGCATGGGACTTCTAGAAAAAGGACATGTCCATGAAGTAGATCGGGTAGATCTCATCGGTGAGTACATAGGTCAGACAGCGCCTAAAGTCAAAGAAGCTTTTGAAAAGGCTAAGGGTGGCGTCTTGTTTATAGATGAGGCGTATGCACTTGCAAGAAACAATGATGACTCTAAAGACTTTGGACGAGAAGTCATAGAGCTGCTAGTCAAGCAAATGTCTCATCCATCATGTGATTTTATGGTGGTAGTAGCTGGCTATCCAAAAGAGATGGAAGCTTTTATCAAATCTAATCCCGGACTTGGATCTAGATTTAAGTATTACTATGATTTTGATGATTACGACCTTAATGAGCTATATGCCATACTGGACGTATTCTGTGAGCGGTTTGATGTGCAGCTTACTGATTCAAGTCGTCAGGCGATCAAAAGACTTATACAAGATGAGTACAGAGTAAGGGATAAGGCTTTTGGCAATGCAAGATTCATCTCTCAGATGCTTGAAAAGGCAAAAATCAACATGGGCATCAGACTGATGAATAAGGCTCAAAAGTCTGAATTGACAGATAACGATCTCAGGCAGATTATGCTGCAAGATATCAAGCGAATAACTGAAGGACGTCGATCTCGAAAAGAAAATATCGATATCGACCAGAGTGCACTTGAAGTCGCTTTGGAGAAGTTAGATACTCTTATTGGACTCAAAGAAGTCAAAGAGAAGATCCACGAACTTGTAGATCTTGTTAGGTATCGACGTAGTAATGATGAGTTGATTACTGGCCATATCAATATGCATCTTGTGCTAGTAGGAAATCCTGGTACTGGTAAGACCACTGTCGCTCGGATATTGGCTGAAATATTTAAGGCGCTCGGTATATTAGAGAAGGGCCATATGGTCGAGACAGATAGGCAAGGCTTGGTTGCTGGTTTCGTAGGTCAGACTGCTATTAAGACTGCCAATGTCATCACTGAGTCTCTAGGTGGAGTCTTATTTATAGATGAAGCTTACTCGCTGAATAAGCACGGAGCTAATAATGACTTTGGTGATGAAGCTGTCCAAGTGCTTCTCAAGAAGATGGAGGATCATCGTGGGGAGTTCTTTACGATAGTAGCGGGTTATCCGGAAGAGATGGATAAGTTTTTATCAACTAACCCTGGACTCAGATCTCGATTTGATCACCACCTACATTTTCCAGACTTCGGAAAAACAGAATTGCTAGATGTAGCCAAAAGCTTTGCAGAAACTCGTGGTTATCGTATTTCGTCAGATGCAATAGAAGAGCTTTCAGGGCGACTTGAGCAAGAATATAACCAGCGCAACAAGAACTTTGGCAATGCTCGACGGGTCCGACAGTATATCGACGAGATCACTAAGCAGCAAAGTCTAAGACTAGGTAAAGAGAACTCGCCTTCTGAGGGCCGTTATAATGCGCTTATCAAAAAGGTAGATGTAGAAGCAGCTATAGCTGCCCTCGACAAATCATATCAGCACCAGCGAGGTACGATAGGATTTAAGTAAACATGTTTCTATCTATGCTGATCTACGAGGATGGTATTACCATCTGGATCTTGGATCATAAAGCTAGCTGGCCCTGTGGTTCCCTCATCAGCTTCTGTCATAAGTGTGAGGCCTTCAGCCTTTAAGTTCTTCTGGATATCTCTAACATCTTCGAACGGATCAACCACTCCTGCACTTTGATCCCAACCCGGATTAAAAGTGAGTATGTTTCCTTCGAACATGCCTTGGAACAAACCAATTAATGTTTGCTCATTCTTCATGATGAGGTAATTCTTATCCATCTCTCCAGCGAAAACAGAAAAGCCGAGTTTCTCATAAAACTCCTTAGAAACTTGTAAGTCTTTTACAGAAAGGCTGGCAGAAAATGCTCCGAGTTTCATAGGTCTGAGTTTTGATTGAAAAGTAAATTAGTTAATCTAGAAGAATCATTCGTCTAGTGAGCTGAACATCTTCTTTTTCGAGCGAATACATATATACACCACCTCCAAGAAGATCTTCATTCGAGATGACTAGTTCATGGAGACCGGCTTCATAGTCATCTTGAGTACTCCAGATGATTCTGCCGGTTAGGTCATATATGTTAACTGTAGCTGTCCCAGCTCTTTCTAGGTGCATCTTGATGACCGTTGATGCACTGAAAGGATTTGGCACGTTTTGGTATAGCTGGTCTTCTCCAAGATTTGTGTATACAAGCTGCATTGATCGCTCCTTTGAATCATCCAAAACGATCACTCTTGGTTGCTTATGATTAATACTCAAGAAATCACTTACGTTTCCATCGTCATGAGGTTGTACCGAGAGATGAATCTTGCTTTGCATAGATCCATCTGGACTAAGACCGATGATCCTGTACCCGTCGCTTGTTGCTGCTGTACTAAGTTCCAATTCATCTGACCAAATCTCATTGACGCTGATATCTTTCAGATCGATACTAAAGTCTATGCCATAGGACATCTCATCTGTAGGAAGTGCAATGGTGATCGTTTGAGTTTGACCTTTAGCAAGCGAAGCATTTTCAAGACTCAGACGAGAGATATTGACAGATCTTGATAAAGCACTTTGGAGTGCTGAGCCATTCACATCGCCGATCTTGATGCCCATGAAGTTGGCATCTGATATGCGGCTTGATAGTTCATCGATTTCTTTTCTTTCAGGGAAGCCTTGTCGATGGCTCTCCATGTTGAGATTATAAGTCTCGTCTACGAATCTCCATGAGGTATTGTTGGAGAATTGATCGGTTAACCCAAGTACAGCTCGTCTTAATTCAACAAGATCAAGTGCACTGATCCTTTGGTCATTATTGATGTCAGCAGCTACTAACTGATCTGGAGTCGTAAGTACCGATAGTCCGAGTATGTGTCTTTGGATGATGACTAGATCTAGTATAGATATACCATCGAGGATATCGTCGTTCTTTAGAGGTTCCACCACATAAGACTCAAATATCGGAAGAGGAGGAAGGGCATAATTTCCTAATTCATCTGTAAGACTTACTGCTCGCCCTGCACTCACTTCGACATTTGGTATGAGCTTATCTCCGATAGAGAAGATGCGTCCTGATATGGTAGCTGCTGTATTATTGAGGTCGCATTGAGCTAAAGCTCCATTTACGTTAAGTGATACAGTACAGTAATCACCACCGCCTCGGTCATCTATTACGAACACATTGAGTGAAAGTGTCTCACCGTTTCCGAATTGCCTGAGCACCTCGCAGGTGACAGTCATATTAGGAAAGAAGCTTCCTTCTTCTTCTTCGTCCGTCGGTAAGCCTTCGCTATCAAGGAAGAAGTAGTGGGTCACATCACTACAATTATCAAATGAGCCAGCATCAAAATCCGAAGCCCAGATCTCCACTTCTCCATTTACCATGACTGCAGTGCTGATATCTTGGATGCAAAGTGTGGTGAGAGGAACGATATCAATAAACCATACTAGCGACTCCTCGATACTCGAATTACCGCAGCCATCTACAGCTTGCCAAACTATTAAGTGATGATCACCGGCACTTCCAAGTTCCGTGTTGACAATTGCACTAGTACCGTATTCGCTCTTTGTGCGAAGTAGTTCTATTCTTTCTCTTCTTAGGTTAGATTTATAGATTTGGATGGTCCATGAGATGTCCTGCGTGCCAAGGACTAGTGTATCACAGGAGTTAGATACTTCGGCGGTTATTACATTGCTATTCATACAATCATCAAAATCATCCTCTTTGGATGTAGCTCCACCAGTTATGAAAACGTTGTGCCGCCTATCCACGTCTATAATCGGACTTTCATTATCAACTATGGTGATGACTTGATCAAAGGTGTAGAAGCCATCCACCTCTACCGCGAGATATCTAAAGTATACCTCCTGTGCTGGGCTGCCTGCTTTCTCACAAGTACTACATGGTAGTGTTGTCACGCTCCCATCTGATCTACGTCCAAATTCATCAAAGTTGAACGGAGGATTCGAAGATCTCTGTGTATAGTCCGTGAGCCATCTTCCTTGATCAGCAGGACTGAATTCATCCAACCACTTATCGTCAACTGCCTGGACGGTATCACTTACATCATCATCGGTACTCGACCCATTCGCTGGCCAAATACACCAGTCTATGATGGTCCACTGTCTGATGATCTTTTTACAAGCATCAGTGGCTTCTAGCTCAAGTGTCTCGAAGTTGGATTGGATCAATCCACAGGCTTCATCGCACCACACAGGCTCTCCAGTATCTAAGTTTTGGACACACTCAAATGTGCTGCCCATGGATATTTCTTCTTGGTATTCTACGATTCTATATTGTACTTCACCAGCTTGGTTTAGGACAGCATTGCCATCTTCATCGCGCCATAACTCGCACTCTCTTCGTATGCCATCTTCCGTCTCACCGTCAAAGTGTTTTGGCCATTTGATTTCATATGGGTTGAATGCCTTGCTTGGGTCTTCACTGATCGAGATGACTTGGACGGCAGTGATCTCTGGGCGACTGACGATACTCCATAATCTTCTGATGACGCCACGATTACATTGTGAGTTAAAGGACGACATGTCATCGATATAGGAAAGTTCGAATTCTCCGCAGAAGTGATTGATGTCAGGTATACCGATGACATCAGGATCTATCGAGTCATAGCAATCCACTTCTACATCTTCGACCAATATCTGTGGCGGATACTTATCTTGGATTAAGACTGAACTCCAGCAGATCGATTGGTTGCCAAAGTTGTCAAAGTAGGTCAGTTGTATTGGGATCGGTGCCCCGATATCCTCACAACAAAACTCGAGGGCATTTGTGGATATGGACTGGATGAAGGTCCCATCGCAGAAGAACTTGTTATCTAACCTTTGCGCTAGGACAAGGATGATATCTCCGCAAAAGTCAAAGCTCCCGGAGTCAAATAAATCAAGATCCACGAATACACGTCCGCCATCTAAAACTCCTTCATCGTCGACGAGATTTACATTGATCTGGTCTCTGCAGATCACTTGAGGTGGTACCTGATCTAACGCGAATACAGTCATGCTATGACTAGCACTATTACCACAAAGATCAGTTGCCGTTATCACCAAAGTAGAAGAACCCGATGGGAAGCCAACAAGTAGTCTGTCATCTTCAGGCTCAGGCTGTACTGGTTCACCATTGATGGTATAGCTAAATGTGAGATCATCTGTAGCCGTACAGTTATCTCTCAGACGAGGAAATACGGGAACTCTAAAGGAAGCCTCACAAGTAGAAGGATTCACGATATCCACTTGGGCAAAAAGAAGATCTGTATCTATGGTAACCATCGCATCCGGATCGTCCACTGCAAATATCTCATCTCCGATCCGTATACTATCAGTGCCGATTAACTCTATGTCTGTCTCTATCACCCTAAACTCTGGTGCTTCCGTATCTACGATTTCTACAAACTGGACAAAAGTCTGTATCTCTCCTGTACACCCATCTAAGATGGTCCACTCCCTGCGTAACTTAGATCTTTCGTAGCATCCTTCGAAGTAGCTGTCGGAGTATTTAACACTCGCATTACACATGGTCTCACTATCTAGAGGCAGATAAACTGGCACTGGCACCATGATGACTGTGGTGTCATATATGGTATCCTTGGTCACTACATCAGCGACTATCCAAATGCCATCGATATATACCTGCTCCTCTGTAATTGTCTCTTCGATTCGCTCGAATACGGACACCTCTTCCAAAAAGGTCGTATCCTTCGTGATGTGTGGATAAGCGAATGGGATTCCTTCAGCATTACCATTTGCGAAAGCGTCACCTGGATCTATCCGATCTGCCCAGTAGGCAGCGATACTCTCAGGAGAAAAATCAAATGTCCCGCATGCCTCCATGATAATCGTATCGACTCTTGATATCGAATCGCTAAGCATCTCAGTACCTGGTCCTATCACCTGATCTAGATCAAGCGGCACAGTAGTGACCGTATGCTCATAGATGAGCTGTCTTTCTGACCTTCCTTCTGATTCAAATTTTCCGAAGTAAGAGATTGTCTGATCTATCGTATCACAAAGCTTTCCATCATAACTAGTCTCGGTGCTCACTTGCGTAAATGGTGCAATGCACGATGCATCTAACAAACTTCTTACCTCCTGTTCAGTCAATACCAATCCACTAGGTATATCAGTGACGCAGCATAATGTGTCTTTACGTAAGATTGGCTCTGGGAGCAATTTTGCTTCGATATTGAGACGTCCCCAACAGGAGATCATGGTACACGTATCTGTGATCTCATAGATTAGATCTTCGGCACCAACGAACTCTCTGATGTTAGAAAGATTGACAGAGTTGCCGGCCCCATCTCTCACTTCCACTTCCGTAAATGAAGACGCAACATCAGAAGTGTAAAAGATGCTGTTATCGATCGCAGAGATATCACAATCAGCCCCCACAGATATGTTCACCATAGAAAGACAAGCAAGACTAGATTCACCTGGATGTTTGTCGACTTCGACTGTTACCGTTTCGCTCACACATGGTCCACAAAGTGTCTCTACAAAGTAGGTGGCGCTCACGCCTGGCGCTGGTGCAGGCACCTCACCTTCAGTTACTCCGCTCAGCAGTAGAGCCCCTCCAAGGGCAGGATCACTTTCGTAAATGTTATATGTGCTAGGACTTCCTAAGATCTGGATGTCATCGAAGGCGATGTCTTCAGCTGCTGCGTCTAATTGGATCGTTACTCTCAATACTATCGATGAGCCACTTTGCGGTATCACTACATTAAATAATGAGAAAGTATCTGTTATCTCTTGACCATCACCGATACCATCGAAGTCAGTATCAATCCGTGGTTCATTGCTCTGTAGAGAAAGGCTACTATTACTTTCTACATGGATACCATTAGAGAATGGTGCACCATCTATACTATAGTCGATATGGACGAAGTCATCATCATCCCAGTGTTCAGTTGCTCCACTTACGATTTGATCATCTTCAGCTATGTATAATTCGAGTGAGAGATCACAAAGACCTCTTATATCTGCAGGTGCGAAAGTGATGGTAGCTGTTCGTGTATCTATCTCCCCATCAATATCTTTCGCTGCAAAGTAGAATGACCCTCTAGTCTGTTCAAAAGATTCGCCTGTGATATTGAAGCCATCCGTTCTCAAGAAGTAGTCTTCTTCACCATCTGTAAATTCTGGAACTGACGTGTTATACCTCGACCCATTGCCATCTGTCTCAAAGTCTTCGAATAAGACCATAGCATCTGCCTGAGCAGGCTGAATTAAAACTGAGTTTTGATCAAGATCACATACAGCTATGTTGCTGACAATAGGAGCAGGTGTCGCTCCCGGCTGACAGATTTGTATTAACACCGTACCTACTTCTTCGTCACTAGCATTCCCATTAGCATCTGCGTCAACATCTGGTATAGCTACACCACCAGCAGAAAGGGCGGCGAAAACAGCTTCTGCAGTATTAACAAGAGTCGTACCCATGAAGTCATCTGTTATGTTGAGTACTATTTGTACGGTAGTGTCCTGACCTGGACCTAACTGATCTATGATGAATGTACCATCAGCATCCCAACCAGGATTAATGTCAGCATCAAAGACAAAGTCGGAACCAAATAAATCTCGAAGAATGACATCAAAGGCAGTAGCATCGCCGACATTTGCAACTAGGATGTCAAATGAAACCATATCACCAGGAGCCAGTTCCTGTGACTGCCCAAGTGTCAGCATCTTATCTACACGCAAGTCGAATATGGGGCAAGTTGGCAAGTCTATTGTGATCGTTGTCTCACAGATAATTGGTTCGACTGGTTCGACACAACTGAGGTCATCGTTGATACTATTTCTGCTCTCGTTAGTTGGACCTACCCAACCACTATCTGTTAGCTGTAAAGTAAATCCTATTGGAGTTGAGGTAGCTTGCGAGACTCCGATGTCCATAGAAGTTAAGCTAGCTGCTGGACCGTTCACAGCAGTGATAACTCCTTCATAACTGATGAACTCGATTACTTGACCACTTGGATCTACCAGTGCTAATCCTTCTGTTTCGTTTTGAAGACCTTCAAAGAAAAAGATAGCACCGCAATCAGTACCTGAGACTAGGCCAGATAGATCTATAGGAGATCCTTGGGTCATGTTGTCTCCACCATCGTACTCTACGACAGTATATCCCGACAGGTCGGTTCCAACAGGTGCTGTTATCTCAAATCCTTGATCTATATCTGTGCCATCATTATCATAGTGTATCTCGCTGATGAAGATACCTGTTGTCCCTGGCGAGCTTGCTGCATCTCTGATGGTGATGGTCTGTCCTAACTGACCGGTGCCAAGGAGGCCAGTTGGAACTGATAAAGTCATACCAGCTGTTGGATAAGCGAATGTGCCTAAAGAGAGCGTATCGAGAAGGATGATAACATTACTGCTTAATGGATTTGTATTGTTGAGCATGAGATCTAGTTGAACTCTAGATAGCTCATCACAGATAGCCTCAGCTGAGACTACATCAATATTGCATTCTTGGAGGCAGAAAGGGACATCTATTGTTGCACTAGTCCTACAAAAGTCAGGATCGGGAGTTGCATTACAAGACAGATTAGTATTGTAAGTATCTCGACTCTCAGCTGATAATATCCATCCTCCATCTGTAAGTTGTAGAGTTTGTCCGATAGGAGTTGAAGCTGGTTGATCTACTCCTATATCTACAGAAGTAAGTCCGACTGCTGGCCCTTCAAGTGCTAGTATGGATCCTTCGTAACTGATAAATTCTATTACCTGACCACTTGGATCAACAAGTGCTAATGCTTCTGTACTATTTTGTAAACCAGTAGGGAAGAAGATCGAGCCACAGTCAGTTTCCGATAGGGTGCCAGTAAGATCTATTGGACTTCCTTGTAGGAGGCTATCTCCACCATCATAGATGAATACTGTATATCCAGTTAGATCAGTACTAGAAGCTCCAGATATCTCAAACCCATCATCCACATCACTACCATCATTGTCATAATGTATCTCACTGATAAAAACATCAGGGTTGATAGATGCCATCGATAAACTAGCAGAATCGGTGATCACCAGATCTAATATTCCTAGACCATCTCCTAACAGACCAGGGTTGATCGTAACTGTACTTCCAGTGTTGCCATACGGTAGCGTATCACTAAAGCCACCGAAGCTCACCACATATGCTAGACCCGGAGGTGTCATGTAGTCTAGTTGATAGGTAATCGAGAAGGTCTCATCATCTAGACAAGTTGTCGAGATGTTAGAGACAAGTATGTCACAACAGAATTCGAAAGTGAGATCGATGGTGACGATACTATCGCATCCGTTAGTTGCTGTTAGAGTTTCCATTCCCATAGGGTTGGCCTCGTTGTAGGTTGTGCCATTTATGATGACCTCAAATCCATCGCCGATGCAACCAGAGTACGTTTCTGTTCCAGTGAGCGTGTCGAGGACCATGACAGTGACTTCATCTATAGAGTCACAGCCAGTGATAACGGAAGTCAGGGTATCAAGAAAAATACCGGCCTCGGTGATGACTTGAGAACCCAGTGTGAATGACTGATTAGAACAAATCTGGA
>CAZXIE010000110.1:0-12332 GCA_964640065.1 uncultured Saprospiraceae bacterium | reverse complement strand
AAGTCTGTCATCTTATTGTAAAGGTGCATGCGCGCTGTACCTCCGAAGATGCTATGTGCCTTATTAGGATAGATGTACGTATCGAACTGCTTATTAGCATCGATGAGGGCTTTAGCCATCTCCATACTATTCTGTAAGTGGACATTATCATCAGCGCCACCATGAACAAGTAGGTAGTTTCCTTCTAATTGGTCTGCAAAGTAGATCGGGCTATTATCGCGATAGCCGTCTTCATTCTCTGCCAGTGTCCGCATATATCGCTCAGTGTATATCGTGTCATACCACTTCCAGCTGGTTACAGGAGCCACAGCGATAGCCGTGCTAAAGACACCAGCTCCCTTTAGTATTGCTAATGATGACATATAACCACCATAGCTCCATCCAAAGATACCGACTCGTTCTTCGTCAGTATATGGTAGCGCAGCTAGATACTTACCCGCTTCGATCTGATCTATCGTCTCATACTTACCTAGTTCGAGATACGTCATCTTCTTGAACTCTTGGCCTCTTGCACCCGTCCCACGAGGATCCACGCAAGCTACAACGTACCCTTGCTGAGCTAGCATCTGGTACCACCAGTAATTCATACCCTTGTAACTATCCGTTACTTGTTGACTTCCCGGTCCACTGTATTGTGTTAGGAAGACTGGATACTTCTGCGACGCATCAAATCCTCGCGGTTTGATCATATATCCATTCAAGTCAACTCCTTCACTTGTCGTAAATGTGAAAAACTCCACTGGAGCTACTCCATACTTCTGCATGATGCCATCAAACTCCTTGTTGTCTTCAAGCGTTCGAACGAGATTCTGCTCACGATCAAATACTTCGAAAGTGTTCGCAGAGTTGATATCGCTTTTCCGAAGCGTATAGTAATCATATGTGCTGCTGAAGTCCGCGCTATACGTACCATCTCCTCCTGTCAGCTGTTTTTTCTTTTTGCCCTTCAGGTTTACACAAAAGACATCTCTGCGGAGTGGCGATGTCTCAGCAGCCTGATAAAATACGGATCCCTTCTCTTCATCTACGCCATATAATGCCGTGACATCATAGTCTCCCTTGGTAATCGCTTGCACTTCTTGACCATTCATATCCATGAGATAGATATGGTTAAAGCCACTCTTCTCGCTCGTCCATACAAAATGCTTTCCGTCTTTCAAAAAGGTCAAGTCATCAGTGATGTCGATATAGTAAGGATTCTTCTCTTCATACATCATACTCGTCTGACCAGTAGTCGTATTGACAAGCTTTAGCTGAAGATGATTTTGGTGTCGATTCATAACATAGACACAAAGTTGATTAGGATCTTGTGTCCACTTCACTCTTGGTATATACATATCATCCAAAGAGCCTACATCTAGAGTTGTGCTTTGTTCAGCAGTCAGATCATAGAGATGCATTGAGATCTCAGCATTCTTCTCTCCAACCTTAGGGTACTTGAAAGTCCGGTACTCCGGATATAGATCATCATTATAAAGTGTCATCGTAAACTCTGGCACTTCAGACTCATCAAATCTGATGTAGGAGATCTTCTTACTATCTGGTGACCACCAGAATGCCTTTACAAATGCTAGCTCTTCCTCATATACCCAGTCCGTAATACCATTGATGATGCTATTCGTCTCTCCGTCATCCGTTATCGGAAGTGTCGTCTCATCTGCTAGTGTGTAGTAGTAGAGGTCATTCTCATAAGCATATGCGACTTTAGTAGCATCAGGAGAAAAGGTGGCATTCATCACTTGGCCATCTTCAAAAAGAGCATGAAGCTTCTGAGTTGCAAACTCATATACATGGTACTCAGCAAGATAAGAGTGCCGATAGATGCCTTCTTTATCGGACTCTATGAGGATCATGGATTCATCATGATTAAAGCTATAATCTGATATTTCTCCATCGAACCCTAGCTGACCAGCGATATCACTAGCATCAAATAGGTCTTCTACAAAAGCACCTGTGGTGATATCAAACTTCTTAATCACCTTGCTATCGATCAGTCGCGTAAAGTGTCTCCCGTCATTGAGGAAGTTAAACCCTGGAACAGACTTCGGGATGAACTTATAATCTCTCCATATATCTTCGACGGTTATATCCGTCGTAGCTTGAGATGATACCGTTGATAACCCTATAAACAGTATAACAACTGTTACTAAATACTTCATGATTTGAGCTTTAAGATTCTGATACTCCCTAATATGGTCTAAATATCAGATAAAAAATGTCGCAGCGAAAGGTGTTCTGTTAATCGAATATCATACGAGTTACTGTACTACGAATAACGCATTAGAAAATAAGAACATCCCGTTATACCAGAATCCTCTAAAGAGCGGGTTATCTGCCATATAGATAACAGTACCTCTGCCTTTGTCCTCAACTATAAAGGCTGCGCTATCAGTAAGTCTTTCTTTGATTTTAGATCCAGCAAATCCCAAGACCTTAGCATCATCTTTTGGATGAACTATGACATTAGCTGCATCTACAGCTAGAGGGAAAGTGGTACTACTTGTACGTAGAGAGTAGTAAGTATCTCCAAGTCCAAAACCTAGCGGATGACTATCATCTACTGTTAATCCAAAGATGGCTCCAGGCACGTAGTCGCTGATCGCTCTTCTTTCACTTTCAGAGTAATGATTATATCGAGCTGCTAAGTCAGCAGCCTTATTTTCCTTCTTTGAAGTTGCTGCTTCCTCGTCAGAAGCAAATCTTTTGAGACCAAATCCTTCTTGGTCGATCAACTTGTTATTCGCACTACCGATAGCTATGAGTTTACCTCCTTCATTGACCCAAGTGGATATCTGACCTCTCATACTCTCTGAGAGTCTGTACCACCCTTCTGGTAAGATCAGCGTATTATACTTATCAAGGTTTATTCTTCCCCAGTTTTTGATATCCACAACAGATAGAGGATAATCGACGACTCGATCAAAGTACCACTTGATCTGTCCATGAGCATTACTGCTTACTCCATCTCCACTGATCGTTAGCACCTTAGGTTGCTCAAGCAGAAAAACTTGTCCACTACCAAGATCGGGACCTACATCAGCAAAGCCACCATCGATACTGATTACCTTAGCGAGAGGAGTATCCTCTCTTGCTGCTATCATCATATCTAACAGCTGATCATCTTTGCTTTTATTATCTGCTCTTGTCACAACAGCTGAACCAGCATCGCATTTTACACCTTGATACTCAAAAGGCTTGGGGAGTACCCGCACTGATATACCCTCTTGGATCAACCTTGAGATATACTTCACACTTTCTAGATCTGTCCGAGGGATGATGTAGGCATAGGCGGATGATATTTCGTCTCTGCTTAAGTCCATCTTTATCTCTGTAGGGTCCATGCGTGTAGTGCTCGCTACTGCTTCAAGGCCATATGCATATGGCAAAGACCAAGCTGTGATATCATATGTCACAGAATCTTCGAGTACAGCAGAGGGCTCGAGAAGTATCTGCGCCAATAGTCCCTTAGGTTGATATGCACTGACTACTAGATCTCCCGCTTCGGCTTGCAGGCTTCCTTGAGAAGCTGTGCTATATAAAAACCCACTGACACTGCGGTCGGATTCTATGGTGCCATATTGTATACCTTGTTTATCTAAGAGATTGGCGAGGTTAAGTAAGCGTACACCAGAGTGGTCTTTTTTGATCACAAAAGACTTATATCGCCCAGGCGGATTATTACTTGACTTGTCATAAAAATCTTGAAACTCATTGATTACGCGATCAGCATTTACGGAAGTGATCTCAATCGTACTTAGAGCGGTGGTCTTATGATGATCGATACGATCCTGAAGTGTTAGTACTTCGTTGTTGCTCAGCTTTACTGCGCGGCCTCCTACCCTACTTCCACCCTGCTCATACGTCATACCGATGGCACCAGAGAAAGTTGGATATGTATCTCCGTAAGAAGGATAAAAGAGGTCAAATACTTCCTTAGTAAAATATAGCCATCCTTCCTTATCAAAGTACTTGGCGTGATTCTTCCCGATGTCTTCTTGGAAGTCTTGCTGCCATTTCGTTATGTAAGGGTGGTATGGTCTCGCTGCGGGTGCAAAGTAATACGGGCTTTCGTGACCCATCTCGTGCAGGTCCGCATGTACATGAGGTAACCACTGATTATAAAGCTTCATGCGCTGCTGACTCTCGATCTGAGTTTGCCAAGCCCAGTCTCGGTTGAGATCAAAGAGGTAGTGATTAACACGACCACCTGGCCACGGCTCCATGTGCTCGATGTCTTGTATATCTGTATTGATTTCATCCATCGTAACATTGCGTACCCAATGAGTGTAGCGAGAGTATCCATCTGGATTAACAGAAGGGTCAATGATAACGACGGTATTCTCTAACCACTCTTTAGTTTTCTGATTAGATGGATTGGCAAGGTCATATAAGACTTGAAGTGCTGACTCTGATCCTGCTGCTTCATTACCATGTACAGAGAAGCTGAGCCAGACTAATCCTCTAGATAACGAAGCGTCCGCTTCCCCATCTTCTACTCCAGCCATCCGCAGATTATTCATTCTTATCTCATCGAGTCGAGCGTGATTAGCTTCACTCGTTACGACCGCAACCAGCATGGGCCTGCCTTGATTAGTCCTACCATATGGTATGATCTTCACCAGCGGACTTTCCTCAGCTATATGCTCAAAGTAATCTACCAAAAGATGATGTGAGGTGAAGTGCTCGCCATATGTATGTGGGAGAAAGTCGTCGGGAGTCTGTAACTGTGCGACACCGGTCTGCCCAACTAATATCCACAGTAGAAAAAAAAGACTTCTATTCATAGCTCTAAGGTTAGGTCATGATTAAGAGTCGCAATATAAGTGATCTGCTTGACCGATGTAACAGAGCAAAAGACCTCACCAAACCTTATAGTAGAGCACTAGTCCTATACCAATCAATATCATCAACACGAGTAAGGCTAATGTCCCATATGGAGGTGGACCATCTTCGTGATGATGGTGTTCATGATCATGCTGTTCACTCATTCAGCTACTTTTCGAGGAGTGATGTTGCTATAGAATATCCAAAGTAAGAAAGTGATGACCACTCCCTCGATAGGTCTGATGACATGGAAAGTAACGTTAGGATTTACAGTAGACCAAAATCCAGGTGGCCATGTTCTCAGGATATGATATGGCCGATCATCTGAAGGATAGATACTTAATATCCCACTCAGATGTGCCACCGTTACAGCAATCACAACTAATCCTAATCCAATCCAGATAGAAGAGTTTTTAAGTTGGAATCGACTGTATTCTTTTACTTGTAATACAGCTAAGATCAAGAGGCCAAATACAGCTCCTATCAGATTAGTAACAACGTCATTGAGGTCGTAGTAGGAAGTATCAAGAGGTGCTAGATAAAAATATTGGTACGCCTCATCTAACATACCACCAAGAGTGGCCCATATTAAGGTAGCTGTATAGCTTCCGATCAGAGGGAAGATTAATATGGCAAACATCGCATACTGTGGAAAGTGTATGACCTCTATGCTAATTACAAAGAGCATTCTAATCGTAAGAAGAGCTAGTATCACATTTACTATGAAGAATAGTGATAGCTTCTTCTTTTCTGGATGAGTCTTCAGGTTTTTCACTAGGAAAAAAGTGAGACCTATAAGGATGACCAGCGCCATCAGAAAGACTGCCAAATTGTACTGATATCTACCTGCTTCAGTACTAATCTTTAAACCAAAGCTGCCCGCGATAGTCTGATTGATGAATTTTCCAAACACCTTATGTGGAGCAACAACTAGGACATAGTAGATGATGATGGCAGTGATATGAACCATCCTATGTTCTCTCAGCCAGGATAACAATCTTGTCATAAGATTACTTAGCCATTGACATATGAGTGATAGCCTCCACTAGCTGATCGAGTTCCGACTTCCTAGTAAATATATTGGGACTCACTCTCACGCCTTTACCCCAACTACTACTCACGGGTTTTGCATGGATGTCATACTCTTGGTCTAGTATTTTGACGATCTGCCCGCTAGATTTTCCATCAACACTAAAGGTTGCTACGGCGCATGACTGCTCTTTCGTCGTATGCATCTGTATACCCGCGATATCGGTCAGCTGGTCTACCCAGTAACTCTTGAGCTCATGTAATCTCTCCTCCTTGACATCCTTCCCAAGTGCATCATGAAAATCAAGTGCCGCGGATATACCGATCTCATTTGCCCAACATCTCGTTCCGATCTCCTCAAATTTATTCATAGTCGATGAAGAGTGAGGATAAGAAGAAAGATGCCCTTCAAGAGAAGCTATGTTCTTTTCACTTACGTAAATAAGCCCTGTACCATGTGGTGCATTTAACCACTTATGTAGACTACTTGCGAAGTAGTCACAACCTAATTTTTTCAGTGATACATTTACATGCCCTACCACATGAGCACCATCTACAACTATCTCGGCATTGTTCTTATGAGCTAGGTCTACTAGACGCTTGATAGGCATGATATGACCTTCGCGATGGGTGATGAAAGTTGTATGGATAATGCTCGTCTTAGGAGACACAGCTTCCTGAAATCGCTCTACCACCCCATCGTCGGATAGCGGCAAGGTGATCTCTATCTCTTTAATCTGGAAGTTCTCTTTTGCAGCCTTTCTTCTCCAAGCATTTACGGCAAATGGGTAAGCATTATTAGTGATGATCACCTCAGATCCCTCAGGAATAGTAAGTCCTGTGATAATCATATTGAGCGCCTCCGTTGCGTTACGTACCACTTGAAGTTCTGTTGACTTAGCATCTATCAGTTTCCCCAATCTTGAAAGATTGGACTGCTTGATCTCTTGCCATTCATTCCATATCTGATATGGAGCTTGCGTACTTACGTATCTAATGAGCTCGACGAGGTGATCGCTAACTTGGATGGGAAGTACTCCCGCGCTCCCGCTATTGAGATATATCTTTTTCCAGTTAGTGATAGGGAATTGTGATCTGACCGCTTCCCAGTCTACACCGAGATTAGATCCAAGAATTTCTTCAGTAAGTGATACTCCAGATTTTGATAATAAGGAAGTAGCCCCAAGCAAGGAGGTAGTTTCTAAAAATCTCCGTCTAGACGTACGCTTGCCCATCCTAGCTCTTTATCACAGACCAGCTTTGGCACTGATCTCCATCATCCTATCGATACAAGCGATACCTTTTTCGATTACCCAATCTTCCAAGATTACTTCTGGCTGCTCATACTCCATACATAGATAAAGCTTCTCTAAGCTATTGCGCTTCATGTGCGGACAGTCGTTACAAGCACACGTGTTATTAGGTGGAGCGGGTATAAACTCTTTATCTGGAGACTTGAGTTCCATCTGATGTATGATGCCCGACTCGGTAGCGACTATAAACTTCTGACTATCGCTCTCGTGTGTATATCTGAGTAACTGACTCGTAGAGCCTATAAAGTGAGCTTTCTGTAAGATGTGCTCTTCACACTCTGGGTGTGCGATAAGTTCTGCATCAGGATTACGAACCATGGCCTTAGTGATTTTCTCTGCAGAGAAGATCTCATGCACCATACATGCGCCATTCCAAAGGACAAGTTCTCGTCCCGTTTTCTTTTGTAAGTAGGCCCCTAAGTTCTTATCTGGAGCAAAGATGATCCCTGTTCCCTCTGGCACACTATTGATGACGTGTACAGCATTAGAGGAAGTACAGCAGATGTCAGTAAGTGTCTTTAGCTCTGCAGTACAGTTGATATAGCTCACCACCACATGGTCAGGATGCTTCTCCTTGAACTTCTTGAATAAATGAGGTGGGCAAGAATCCGCTAGAGAACAACCAGCCTTTAGATCTGGTAAGAGGACTTTCTTCGCTGGGTTCAACATCTTTGCCGTCTCAGCCATAAAGTGGACTCCAACGAAGACGATGATATCAGCTTCTGTAGATGCCGCTTTCTGCGCCAACTGAAGACTATCTCCTATGTAGTCAGCGATATCTTGTAACTCTGAGTCTACATAATAGTGCGCCAGTATGATGGCATTCTTTTCTTTCTTAAGTCGATTGATCTCAGCCTCTAAGTCAAGAGTAGGATCAACATCTAAGTCTAAAAATCCTTTTCTATTGAGGGTTTTAGTCGCGTCTTCTAGTCCTGCAAAATCTGTCATGTATATCTAAGCTTTATAATTTAGACCACTAAGGCATGACCGAAGTCACTCCTTCTTTTCTGTCTTATAAAGGTACTAACTTCTTGATGTGAAAGCTTAGTCTATTTGGCTAAGTCTCTTCCTTAGGAGATCTAAGCCCAAGTTGCCAAGACTGCCGATATGTGTGTGGTCTATCTCCTTGTTAGGAACATAGTTACCCTCTTCTATATCGGCTCCAACTTTTCTATATGCCTCCCTGAATGACATCCCATCTTTGACATATTGATTAACAACTTCGACGCTCCACAGATATTGATACTTGTCATCATAAACTTGACTCTCATGCCACTGTAGTTGTGGGATGCAGTGGATGATGAGATCAAGCAAAGTATGCATTTGCGAAAGCGCGGGAAATATCAACTCCTTGAGTAGCTGATAGTCTCTGTGGTATCCTGTCGTTAGATTGCTAATCGTAGAAGATATCTGTGATGGCAGTGAGATCAGCTGATTGGATCTTGCTCTCATTAACTCAAATACATCAGGATTTTTCTTATGCGGCATGATCGATGAGCCGGTCGTATAGGTTTTAGGAAGCGAAAAGACACGATAGTTTTCATTCGAAAACAGACAGACGTCCATGGCCAGCTTGTTGATGGTCAGTGCCATCGAGGAGATGGCGTGGGATACTAGTAATTCTGTTTTACCACGGCCTAGTTGTGCGTTGATAGGATTCACACAGAGGCCTTCCATCTGTAGCGCTTCAGTCGTAAATGCTCGATCAAGAGGTATCGACGAGCCATAACCTGCTGCTGTGCCTAGTGGGTTACGATTGATCGTTTTGATCACTCCTTTAGTATAGTCTAAGTCATCTAGTAACGCTTCCGCAAATGAGCTCAGCCACATACCACCAGATGACACCATAGCTACTTGCATGTGCGTGTATCCAGGGATCAACAAATCCTTCTTGTCATCTGCTGCTTGCAAAAGAATTCTGATAGTCTTCTTCGCAGCACTAGTGAGACTATCTAGCTGATCTCTGAAAAAGAGTCGTAAAGCGATCAGTACTTGATCATTTCTCGAGCGACCAAGGTGTATCTTCTTTCCTGTTTGTCCGAGTCTGGCGACAAGCATCTTTTCTATCTGTGAGTGCACATCTTCTACACCATCTTCGATTCTAAAAGCTCCCTCTCCTATGCGATCATTGATGTTATTCAACTCTTTGATAAGTTGATCGCGCTCATCATCAGTGAGCATACCTATCTTAGAAAGCATCCTCGCGTGCGCCTTGGATGCGACGACATCGTACTTAGCTAGTTGCAAGTCCAAAACCGCATCTTGGCCGATCGTAAAGTCTTGTATTTTTTGATCTATGCTATACCCCTTATCCCAAAGCTTCATAGGCTGTATTATCTATAATGAGAGATCTCTCAACAAAGCTATGTAAATCTCTATGCCTTCCTCTATTTCGCTGAGTAGGATATACTCATCTGAGGTATGTGATCTTTCAGATCGACCGGGACCGATCTTAATCGAAGGACATACAAAATGGACTTGGTCCGATAGAGTCGGCGAACCAACAAGATTTCTACCCAACTTGGAACCTAGCTTGATGATAGGATGATCTTCTGAGATGCCTGATGGGTGCCATCTGATAGATCGAGGTTTAAGTTCCGCATGTGTCATCTCATCGAGCACTTCTATCACTTCGTGGAGCGTGTATTTTTCATTGACTCGGCAGTCTATGACGTAACTACATATATCTGGGATGACATTATGCAGACTTCCTGCTGATATCTGAGTGACTTTCGTCGTCGTCATCCCGAGGTGATCGGATGTCCTAGCCCAGCTATGCGCTTTTATGTTTTCTATATCTTCTGTGGCTAGATAGAGCGCATTGACGCCCGTATCTCTGGCAGCATGACCACTCTCTCCTTTCGTCTCGCCATCGATAACGATCAGCCCTTTTTCTGCGATAGCGATATGCATCTCAGTAGGCTCCCCGATGATGGCAAATTCTGGGTTGAGGTTATGAGCCTTCAAAACTGATGAGACTCCATTCACTCCAAAATTCTCTTCCTCCCCCGAGGCGATCAACATGAGATTGTAGGAAAGTTTTTCTTCTTGTAAGGCACAGAATGCCGCCATCAGAGAAACCAGAGCTCCTCCAGCATCATTACTTCCTCTACCATATAACTTGCCACCTTCGATCACTGCTCCAAAGGGGTCTTTTGTCCAACCCTCTCCTATCTTGACAGTATCGTGATGAGAGTTCAAAACTACTATTGGTCGCCCCTCACTCCAGTTCTTACTCTTTACGATGATGTTGTTATGCAATCGCGTTGTCTCGATATCCCGAGACTCAAAAAATGACTGTATGATATCACCCGTCCTCTTCTCGTGACCTGAGAAAGATTCTTCCTTGATAAGAGACCGTAGTAGTGCTATGCTATCCTTGGATAAAATAGAAGTATCCATACCCTAAGTTACAAGGCAAGAGCAGATGCTCCAGTAAGAGATACAAGATTTTCTATGCCACATATATGTACCTGCGAGACCTTTCCCTTCAGAGCGTCAAAGCCATTGGAAAGTTTTGGAATCATACCGCTATTAATGCTTCCTGATGTTTTCATATTGATGAACTCGCCTTCATTGATAGAAGACATCGTCAACTGAGGTTCATCTATATCGTAGAGTACTCCTTTGTATTCGAAGCAATACGATAAACTAACATCTCCAAAAGCCGTAAGAGCTATGGCCGTTTGTGCTGCTATCGTATCGGCATTGGTATTGAGTAGCTGACCGTGTCCATCATGAGTTATGGCAGATAATACAGGGACCACACCTCTATCAATAAGATTATAAATAGATTGCCCATCCACCTTATCTATATCTCCTACAAATCCATAGTCTATGACTTTGACAGGTCGCTTATGTGATCTTATGATATCAGCATCGGCGCCGCAAAGTCCTAAAGCATTGACCTGTCGGCTTTGAAGTTGAGCAACCATAGACTTATTGATCAATCCCGCATAGACCATGATAGCGACTTCGAGCGTCTCTGCACTTGTGATCCTACGGCCTTCGATAATCCGCGTCTCCACACCGAGCAAAGCAGAAAGTTCTGTTGCCTTACGACCACCGCCATGCACTAAGACCTTGGGCCCTGGCACCTTTTGAAATTCATCCAAAAAGGCCTGGAGCATCTTAGAGTCATTGATCAGACGTCCACCGATCTTGATGACATGTATTGACTTATTCATGATGGCGCTTCGCTAAGCTCGCAAATGTAGTATAACTGTAACCACAACGCTCAGGGAATATGTGTCTAGCCTCCTAAGGCTGCAGCACCACCGACGATCTCTGAAAGCTCTTTGGTAATGGCTTCCTGACGCGCTTTGTTATAGGATATCTTCAGTTCCTTGAGAAGATCATTCGCATTCTCTGTGGCACTATCCATCGCTGTCATCCGAGCACCATGCTCCGAAGCGTGAGTGTCTAGAATGAACTTTTGGAAAGTTGTCTGAAGGATAGTAGGGATCAGCTCTTCAAGTAATTCTTCTTTACTAGGCTCAAAAAGATAGTCAGCTTTATGTGCTTTATCCTTTCCGTTCTCTGCAGTTTTTTCTTCTTCTATCCTAGTAACTGGTAGAAACTGCGTGCACTCAGGTATTTGTACACCTGCATTTTTAAATCTACCGTATGATACCATCACTCGGTCATAATCTCCAAGTGCAAAGCCATCCATCGCTAACTGCGAAACTTGAGCTACATTTTCAAAAGCTAGATCTTCAAAGAGTAATGTATAGTCTGTGATGAGCTCACAATCTGGGTATCTCTTTCTAAAGAAATCAGCACCTTTCTTTCCTATACCTAGTATGGTAAGGCCTCCAGCTTTTCTGATGTCACTGAGTTCTCCATCGATCTTAGCAACAGCTGCTTTTATAATGTTACTATTAAAAGCTCCTGCTAAACCTCTATTAGAAGTAATAACGATGACTAACGCCTTCTCCACTTCTCTTTCAACACCAAAAGAAGAACCAGCTTCTCCTTCCATATTAGAAAGGATATTGCGCAGCATATTATCTAACCTGTTAGCGTACGGACGCATCTCAGTTATCGCCATCTGTGCACGACGCAACTTCGCAGCTGAGACCATTTTCATAGCCTTAGTGATCTGCTGCGTACTGTTAACAGATTTAATTCTTTCTCTTACTTCTTTGAGTTGCCCACTCATGTTTT
>CAZXIE010000109.1:0-12340 GCA_964640065.1 uncultured Saprospiraceae bacterium | reverse complement strand
TTTTTAAGATGTTATCAGTCTTACTAGTACCCACCAACTGTTCTAATTATTACATCCCTAATATTCATCGCTATTTTGATATATGCTCAAAATTTATTTTTAGCCTTGTCTAAAAATGAGTAATTTTACGGTATGTCTTCACCATCACTTACCCACACTGAAGAGAATTATCTCAAAGCCATCTACAAGGCGAATCAAACCACCAAAGAAGCGGTGAGCACCAATATGATCGCTCAAGAAATGAGCACTTCACCGGCATCAGTCACAGATATGATGAAGAAGCTCGCTAACAAGGAGCTCATCATCTATGAGAAGTATCGCGGTGCCAAACTCAGTTCACTAGGTAGCAAGACTGCTACCTCACTGATTAGAAAACATCGACTCTGGGAAACCTTCCTCGTACAAAAGCTCGGATTTTCTTGGGAGGAAGTACACGAGATAGCAGAAGAGTTAGAACATATCAACTCTGACAAACTCATCGATAAGCTTGATCAGTACTTAGACTACCCAAAGTATGACCCCCATGGAGATCCCATACCAAATGCTGAGGGCAAGTTTACCCTGCGCGAACAAATCGCCATCTCCAGATTACAGCCAGGTGATAATTGTGTACTCGTTGGTGTCAAAAATCATGAGGCAGATTTTCTCACTCACCTTAACAAGTGCTCTATCGGACTAGGGACAGAACTACTCATCCAAGAGAAATCGACTTACGATCAGTCCATGAAGATCATGGTGGACCAAAAAGAAGAAACACTACTATCTCAAAGAGTGTGTAATAATTTACTCGTTAGAAAAGTGATCAGCTCATGAGAATTCTATTTGCCTTACTTATCGCACTATTCCTCTCGACAAGCTTAACATCTCAGGACAGACTTAAGGTGGTGGCTTCTGCATCTATGATAGCAGACATGACTCATGAGATCGTAGGTGACCTTCATGACATCGAGATGATCGTGCCGATCGGCGGTGATCCTCACCTCCACGAACCAACTCCTTCTAATGCCAGGCTTGTAGCTGGCGCAGACTTGATCTTGATCAACGGTCTCACATTCGAAGGGTGGATCAACGAATTGATAGAGAACTCCGGCACCAATGCCAAAGTAGTCACTGTAACAGAGCATATCACACCTTTGACAAGTGTCACTTATGCTAACTCTGCAGATCCACATGCATGGATGGATGCCTCACTGGTCAAAAGCTATGTGAAGAGTATCGCAGATGCGATGATATCTCTTGATCCCTCAAACAAAACTACCTACGAACAAAGACTTGAAAGTTATACTGCAGAACTTGATGATCTAGATAGGGACATCAAAGCAGCTATATCCACCATACCTGAGCAAAAGCGCATACTGATCACCTCACACGACGCCTTCCAATATTATGGCCGTCGATATGGTGTCCAACTCGAAGCCATCATGGGCATCTCAACAGAAGCAGAAGCACAGACCTCAGATATCAGAAGAGTTAACCAAGTTATCAAGGAGCATAGGATACCTTCCATCTTTGTGGAGAGTACGATCAATCCAAAGTTGATCCAGCAAATCGCCACTGATAGCAAAGTATCTATCGGCGGAGAGCTCTTCGCTGATTCATTAGGTGATAAAGAAAGTCCTGCTAGTACCTATATCGATATGATGAGGTATAATACAACGACCATAGTAACTGCTCTATCTCAAGAGCTGGAAGATATCGTGCCAGAAGAAGGCGAAGGATTTAACTGGGCGTTAATCTTGGGACTAATCGGTTTCTTAATCGTCGGTATCGGGGTAACCGCATATGTGATGAACAGGTAATTATGTCCATACCCGTCATAGACATCAAAGGTCTCTCTGTTTCCTATGATAGGAAGAGAGTGCTCTCTAACATCTTTCTAAAGATAGAAAGAGGCAAGACGTATGGACTGATTGGGCCAAATGGAGCTGGCAAGTCAACTCTCTTCAAGTCCATCCTGGGTCTCATCGAACCTAATACTGGCACAATCACTATAGATAATAATACCATAGAGAATACTCATCAACGCATCGCATATGTCCCTCAAAAGGATGATATCGACTGGGACTTCCCAGCAACTGTAAGAGACGTAGTGATGATGGGGAGATATCCTCATAAGAAGTTATTCCAACGCATGTCTAAAGAAGATCGAAAGATTACTCATGATGCCATGGAGCTTCTTGGTATCGTAGAGCTCGCTGATCGTCAGATCGGTGCACTATCTGGCGGACAGCAGCAAAGAGTATTTATAGCTCGATCTATCTGTCAGCAAGCTGAGATATTTCTGATGGACGAGCCCTTCGTCGGTGTAGATATGATGACCGAGCATAAGATCGTAGAGATCATGAAAGATCTCGCACTCCAGGATAAAACTATCATGGTCGTACATCATGATCTTGCGACAGCTGATGACTACTTCGATAAAGTGATATTGCTGAATCAGCGCTTGATCACTTATGGAGATGTGGATGAAGTATTTACGCGGGAGAATATCGCGATGACTTATGCTCCTCAGATGAAGATCCTACAGGATGTAGGTCTCATCGATGATCGTAATAAGTAAGCTTACCTGACTTGCCGCCCTTTCCATTCATAATTTTTCTTAAAAGTCGCCAGTATACTGATCATGCAAACATAGACAGTATGACTTAGTGACATCAAGGGAGACAAGAGCAGGTTATATCCATGGCCAAAGAATGACGCGCTAGGTTTGATGATGATCATATCTCCTAGCCATTTCAGAAGAAGAGATCCTAGTATAAGGCCGCTCCATTTGGTTCCTAGTGTAATTAGAAAATAGACTAACCCAATTACAAGTAACACGTGGAACAACGCCATCGATGCCATAAAGACTTTTAATCCCATGGAATCATAAGAAGAAGTTTTACTCGCCCAACGGAGTCTTTGTCTATAGAGGTCTTTAAGTGATTTGACAGGGGCAGTCGTGACGAGTGCACCTTCGGACTTTACATAGGAGATTTTTTGTTGTTTGCTCTTGGCATCTTGTATCATAAAGATGTCATCGCCGGAAGCTAGTTGGAGGTTATGATTAGTTATATACTGCTGATATACATCCTTATGGTAGCCCATATTTGCGGAAGCGCCACT
Organism: uncultured Saprospiraceae bacterium; assembly: GCA_964640065.1. Taxonomy (GTDB): domain Bacteria; phylum Bacteroidota; class Bacteroidia; order Chitinophagales; family Saprospiraceae; genus JAJRXG01. The sequence goes on along the minus strand of CAZXIE010000109.1, from coordinate 9,235 downwards.
CGACCATAAATCAAGTTCATGGCCTACGTAAGTCGACACCATCGTACCGATACTCTCATACGTCTGCCAAGTCTCTAAAAAACCTTTGCTCTGATCGCTGATGTCTATAGGACCAATGGCAATCTTCGCGCTCTGTAGATGCCGCTGCATGTCCATCATCCAAGAGGACGCACAAGTGCAGTCCGCGTCCATCTGAAGTATGTGAGTATGACGTGCATGTTGTATCGCATAGTAGAGTCCAGCCTTCTTGTAGGTGTGTCCCCACTGACTGAGATCAAAATCACTAAGCTCTAGAATCTTTAGCTGTGGCCACTGCATGGACTGAGCGATCTCAACGGTTCGATCAGTCGAATGATCATCCATCAATATCACCTCATATAGATCCTGGGGATAGTGACATGCTCTGATAGAATTCAATGCCTCCTTGATAAAGGATTCTTCATCGCGAGCTAAGATGACAACCGTGAGTGCTGTAGGTGCAGTCGAACTATCTATGACATCATCTTCTTTCTGCCATAAGTAAGCAGTTATAACAGCATACAGAACATAGAGTATACCGAGAAGAAAACAAAAACTTAAGACGTAATACACGAAAATCTAAGAAGAAAGATCCTCGAATCCATCTTGGACACGCTTCTCGTATTGTTTGATCTCAGAGAGATCTAAGAAGTCATCTTCTACCTCTTCGTATTCTGAGAAACTCTCTTTCTTTTCTGAGCCGATTCCTTTACTCGCTAAGGCGCGAAATAATAAGAATATAGAAACTAGAGGAAATCCAATGCATGTAAAGATGATCGCAATAATCCCAAAAATCGGATTACTCTTGAGCGTATCTATCAACCATCTACCATATCCTAATACAACTCGATAGTTGATCACCAAAGCTGCGATTAAGACAAAAGGTGCAGCCCAGGAAAGAATACTCAGCACTTGCTTGGCCACCCAAAAAAGAAGTCCAATAACGATAACTATACCAATCAACAGAACTAGGGGATTAACGCCACCAAACTTGAATTGCTTTTTATTTGACATGATAATATTCCTCTTTTAAGACTTACAAGATACGACCAGAAGAACAAGGCTGATGTGTATATCGATAAAAATCAGATTTAACTCGATGAGTATAGGGTGGATATCCTTGGTTAGCCCATAACCTCTTCGCCGCTAAACTGCATCTCGTATAGCTCTCGGTACTTCCCATCACTATTTTTCATGAGTTCATTGTGGTGGCCGAATTCGAGGACTTCACCTTTCGCCATGACCATGATGTAGTCGGCATTGCGGATGGTGGATAGTCGGTGTGCGATAATGATAGAGCTGCGCTTAGCGATCAGCTTTTCGATGGCATATTGTATGATCTCTTCTGTCTCTGTATCTATAGAAGAGGTCGCCTCATCTAGGATCAAGATATCTGGATCTACCACAAGTGCTCGTACAAAAGATATCAGCTGACGCTGACCCATCGATAGGTTAGCACCTCGCTCCATCACCTCATATTCATACCCATTAGGTAGTACATCGATGAACTTATCAGCGCCAATGGAGGCGGCCGCCTCTTTTACTTTTTCAAGAGTTATCGAGCTATCTCGAAGAGTGATGTTATCATAGACGGTCCCATGAAATAAAAAGACATCTTGCAGTACAACTGCCATCTTACTTCTTAAGTCTTGGAGCTTATAGGTTTTGATGTCTTCTCCATCGATCAGCACTTGCCCTCCAGCGATATCATAAAATCTCGCTAAAACATTGATGATAGTTGTTTTGCCAGACCCTGTACTACCGACGATAGCTAAGGTCTTCTCAGCGTCCAGCGTAAAGTTGACCTTCTTAAGTATTGTTTGCTCTCCATCGTAGGAGAAGTCTACATCGTTAAACTCTACTTTCCCTCTCAGACTCTTAGGCTTCTGGTAACCGTGATCAGGTATGATCTCCCTTCTGTCCAACTCAAGAAAGACTCGATCTCCTGCTACCATGCCCATCTGTAGCGTATTGAACTTATCAGCAAGCATCCTTACGGGACTGAAGAGTAGATTGATATACCAAGGAAAAGCGATGAGCGCTCCTAAGGTTACTTCTTCGTGGATGACATAGGTCGCTCCGACATATACTAAGATGGCCAGCGTGAGATAGTTGAACATCTCGACTACAGGAAAGAAGATAGCATAGTAGGTGATGGCATCTAAGTTGGCCTGAGTATACCTACGATTGATTTTTTTAAACTTACGCATCTCCTGCTTTTCAGCATTGAAGATCTGGATGATATTCATACCAGTGATGCGCTCTTGGAGGAAGGCGTTCATATTAGAGAGCTCACCTCTGACTTTTTCGAAAGCCACTTTCACCTTCTCTTTGAATATATAAGCCGCGATAATCAAAAAGGGAAAGACGGCTAATACCAGCAATGTGAGCCTCCAGCTCGTAAAGAACATGATGCCGATCACTGCAAATATCCCAAGCAGATCTGCTGCCATCGTGATAAGACCCTGCGTGAAAACAGTGTTGATGGTTTCGACGTCATTAATCGTCCGCGTTGTCACTTTACCTATTGGCGTCTGATCAAAGTATCTCAGTCGAAGTGAAGTGATATGATCAAATACATTTTTACGCAGATCTCTTATGACAGACTGGCCCAATAAAGACGAAAAGTAGATCATCAGATACCTCAAGATGACAGTCAGAAAGACAACAATCACAAAGACTATAGCCATCTTATATAGGCCGGGCAAATCAGAGTGCAGGATATAATCGTCGACCATCACTGAGACGATGTAAGGACGGAGCATCGACACGGGAGCCACTATGATGGCGAGTACGATCGTAAGTGCAAAGAGTTTTTTATAAGGCGCAGCGAGACTTATGATCCGCGCTAGCAGACCAAAGTCAAATTTTCTCTTGTTGGTTGCCTTTTCATCCATTGAGGGTGCTAAGATAGATGAAGTCTAATCTTAATGTATCTCCTAGGATGAGTGATTAGAAAAGAGTGCTAGTTGTGATCTGAACTCTTTCGCTAATTCTTCATCAAGGATACCTTTCTCATCATCAAAGTTCTGTCCAAAAGAAGGTAAGCTGAACTGCGAGATTACCTGAGCTCCCATATGTCCAAATGTGCCAGTCGCAGTCCCGAGTACAGTCTTTCCGCCTCTTCCTCCTGGTGATGTCGCAAGCAAGAAAAAGGGTTTGCTTTCCCAAGTATCTCCTGGGATGCGTGAGATCCAATCCATCACATTTTTAAAGGCGACACTATAGCTTCCGTTGTGCTCAGCAAATGAAATTACAATCTTATCAGCCTTCTTGATCTGCTCTTTAAAGGAGACAGCAAGATCCGGTACACCACCTTCCTGTTCTCTATCCATACTGTAAAGAGGCATCTCATAATCATTAAGATCGATGATCACTTGTTCGTCTGACGAAAACTGAGATACGACATATGTCACTAGTCGTTTATTGATAGAGGTTGAACTGTTACTGCCGGCAAATCCGAGTATCCGCATAGTAATTTCGTTTTAAAAGAATATAACTTGGCACCAATGAATATGTTCAGGATAGCGGCAGTCATATGTGCGGCAGGTAGTTCCTCGCGGATGCCTGATCAAAACAAGCTGCTACTCGATTATGAAGCGACTACATTCATCGGGCGGATCACCGAGCAGTTACTCGCTAGCCGTATACAGCAGATCATAGTCGTCACTGGCTTCGAGTCCAAAAAGATCGAAGAGGCACTTTCGGACCATAGCACTCATATCACTTTCGTAAATAATCTTCACTACCAATCCGGTCATACTTCGTCTATACAAGCTGGACTTACTGCACTTCCTGAGGAGTTAGATGCCTTTATGATCAACCTTGGAGATATGCCGATGATCACTTCAGATCAATATGATGAGCAGATAAGTCATTTTGAGAGTGAGTACATCACGGGGAAACATCTTATCACGAGACCTATGAATGAGAAGACTCCAGGACATCCCGTGATCTTTAGTAACTCCTTAAGGTCAGCATTGCTGAACTGTGTCACCTCTGATGGCTGTAGATCTGTCATCCAAGAACACCGCGAATATCTTTCTCCATACCTTACCGAAGATCACGCTTACTTTACGGATATTGATACACCATCCGATTATCAGAATATGAAAGCAACTTTTTAAGTGATCTTGATGTATCTCTAGAGGTAGGTCTTACGTTAATATGCCGTGATGCTAAAGAAGAAAGTAGTTTATATAATATTTGCCTTGAGCGTTATAGCTTGTAATTCAGATGTTGTCGGTCCCTCACAGGGCTGTGATACTTTAGACGTAAGGTATGAGTCTGACGACCCTGATGTAGTAGAGGTAAGAGCGATCATCGACCAGACCTGTGCTTATAGTGGTTGCCACGATGGAGCTGGAGGTATCGGCCCAAGGAACTATAACACGTATGATGGCATGCTAAGGCACTTGGAGAGTGGTTCTTTCTCTTCACGTGTCATCGATCAGCGCGATAATCCTTCTCTTGGGATGCCCCCTAATCAGTCAGTTTATACCGAGTCTTTGCAAGATGATCTCACTGAAGTCCAACTAGAAATCATAACTTGTTGGCTCCAAAATGGATTTCCAGAATAATCAAATTGTCATATGAGTATCGAAGGTAAAGTGGTCCTTATAACAGGAGGCACTAAAGGTATAGGTCTAGGTATAGCTGAAAGTATTGTTCAGAACGGTGGCAAGGTGGTCATCACAGGTAGACAAGCAGACACCACTAATCATATAGCAGAAAGACTCAACGAATCTTTTGGCCACTGTGCCATAGGTGTAGCGGCAGACGTCCGCAAGATAGAAGACCAAAAGATCGCAGTTAAAGCTGCCATCACAGAATGGGGCACGCTCGATGTAGCCATCGCTAACGCCGGAGTAGGTCACTTCGCATCTATAGAAGATCTGACCCCTAGTCAATGGACGGAGATCATAGATATCAACATGACAGGTCCATTCTATACGATCAAAGCGGCTCTAGATGAATTGAAAAAATCAAAGGGTTACTTCATCACCATATCAAGCCTAGCAGGAACCAACTTCTTCGCTAATGGCTCGGCCTATAATGCAAGTAAGTTTGGCCTAGTAGGTTTCACGCAAGCGGTCATGCTCGACCTAAGAAAGTACGGTATCAAAGTATCGACGATCATGCCGGGTTCTGTAGCCACATACTTTAATAATCACATCCCTTCTCCAGAAGATGAGTGGAAGATCCAACCAGAAGATATCGGTCAGATGGTAGTGGATATGCTGCAGATGAATCCACGGACACTACCGAGTAAAGTAGAGGTAAGACCTACGATGCCGCCTAGTGCGCGGTAGCTTTGGGATTAGCAAAATAGGATAAAATATGGTCATCGTGCGGAGCCGAGATGCCTATATTTTATTGAAGCATTGATGCTTTTTATGCAATTCCTTGCTACGCTCGAAGAACATAAAATGTAGATAATTAATCATAATTCATTCGATCCCGGATCGACCCGTCCTTGCGATGGATAACAACAGCTGATCTATAGTTGATAGCAATCTCCCGAGCACGCTCGATAGCATCATCTTGATAATCAAAAGTCTCAGTTACTCGGTCGTTACCTTCTCCACGGACTGCCCATCTACCTTCATAAGGCACGACGTGCTGGACATAAGTTTTGCGCTTAGGGAGGAGATCCTTGAACACGATCTTTATTATCTTCTTAAGTAGACTTGCCCAAAAACTTCCTTCTCTGAGATCGGCCATTACTTCTCTTTATTATCAGTCCAAGGAAGGTTATCAAGATTGACATTGCCTCCCGTGATGATGAGTCCAACCTTTTTATCTCTGAAGTAATCAGGATTATCCAGAACGATTGCAAAGGTGATAGCACTCGAAGGCTCTACGATTACCTTCATTCTTTCCCAGATAATTTTCATCGCTTTGATAGTGACGGTGTCATCGACAAGGATGATTTCTTTCATCAGCTTTTGGATGATAGGAAAGTTATTATCACCAAGTTGAGTACGCAGGCCATCACAGACAGTATTAGGGATAGCTGGATGGATGACACCATCTCTCAGCGATCGAAAAGCGTCATCTGAAGAAGTCGGCTCTGCACCCACAACACGAGTATCTGGAGAAAAATAATGTGCAGCCATGCAGGCTCCTGCACTCACACCACCTCCACCCATAGGTACATTGATATAGTCTAATGTTACATCCACTTGCTCGATGAGTTCTTTCGTCATCGTTGACTGACCAAGGATGACGTCCATGTCATTAGAAGAATGTATTTGAGTCGCTCCTGTGCGTTCTTTAACCTTTTTGATAGTAGCAATTCTATCTTCAAGCGTGCTAGGACACATGATCACTTCAGCACCATATCCCTTTGTAGCCGCCACCTTTACAGCAGGAGTGCTTTCAGGCATCACGATATAAGCCTTTATACCTGCAGCTCGTGCAGCTATAGATATGGCCTGGGCAAAGTTTCCTGAAGAGTGAGTACATATACCTTTCTCCTTTTCTTCATGAGTTAAGTTCAGCACTGCATGAGTTGCGCCTCTGATTTTATAGGCTCCACCTTTCTGAAGATTATCACACTTGAAGTAAAGCTCAGCAGAAGTCATCTCATTAAGCAGACGAGAGGTGAGGACTGGAGTCCTATGTATATGTGGCTTGACTAGTTCGTGCGCTCTAATAAGCGCTTCTTTCTCTGACATCATCTGGCCGCAAGATATTAGATCTCACTTAGAATCTAAGCACGACTCCTGACCCTGAAGGCGGCAAGTTGCTTGCGAGCATCCTTATATCCGAGTTCCATATTAGACATGATCCTAGCATGACGGAACGCAAGTGGGCTTCCTAACAATCTAGTAGGACGTATATAGATCATCTTATCTAATCCTTCTACAGGTTTTGTCTTCCAGATATATCTCGCCATCGTCACATCAACGATGATGGCTTGACTTATATCCTCATGTCTCTTAAAGAAATCAACAGGCCGGTTATCCTTTACACCTCCGTCGAGAAATAATTGGTCGCCGATACGATGGGGTTGAAATACTGGAAATGTGGCACTAGCTATAACGTACTCTATCAGCTCTCCGACGGGTATTTCTTCTTTAGTCAGGTACTTCGCTTTTAGTTCTGTCACATTATATACTACCAGCCCAAATGCTAGATCTGATGATCTTATTTTATCCTCATCGATAGACTCTCTGATTATATCCTTAAGCGGAGATACGTCGACCCCCTTGTTCTTTATAGCAGCTTTGATCCGCTCTAACCACTGCTTGCGAGAAGACTGTGTATCGTCTATATGAGTATTAGCAAAGACTGTAGATGGCTCTATATGCGTCCAGTAGTCAACTGCTTTTTGAAAATCTCCTTGGACAAAAGCGGCACCATTGATAGCACCCACAGAGGTACCGTAGACGGCACCGATGCGCTTATCTATGCCCATTTCCGTAAGGGCCTTCCATACTCCTATCTGGTAAGAGCCCCGTGCGCCACCTCCAGAAAAAACCAATCCGATATCTCTCTGATGCTTCATATAACCCGTCGAGTGTCTTTCAATACGTGCGAACTATCGTTCGTAGTATAAATCGTCGTCAGTTAAACGAAAGAATCAATTGATAGTTGATTCATCCAACTTCTTCACCTCATTCTAGTTTATATTAGTTGTATGGCTTTACTCAAATTTTACTTTATATCGAGCTTCCTTTTGATGGGCTCTATTTTCCAACAGTCTTGTTCAGAGTCTACCGAAGAAGAAGCAACTTCCGATGATATGAAAGAAGAGATAGTACTAGATGGCTTCGCACTTATCACAAGTGTCGATTTCTCAGGTGATGAAGGAGCTTATCAATTTAGTGTCGGGATATCAAGTCAAGAAACAGGATGTGACCAGTATGCTGACTGGTGGGAGGTCCTTGATCAGGAAGGCAATCTGCTCTACAGACGCATACTTGCCCATAGTCATGTGAATGAGCAACCCTTTGTTAGATCTGGAGGCTCAGTAGCTATCTCCGCCACTGATAGAGTCATCGTTAGAGCACATATGAATAACACGGGATACGGCCGACAAGCTTTTGCCGGATCTGTGCAGGATGGATTTACAGAAGAGTTTTTAGCAGAAGACTACTTTCTCAACTTAGCGCAAGAGGGCCCACTTCCTGACGGATGTGCATTCTAAAACAATAGACGACATAACATCTTGAGATATCTTGACACTTTCGTAAATGCTTTAACTGGGACACTCAACTGGACCTGGCAGTCTATTACTTTTCAAGTGCCTTGGTATACTAATTACTTTTGGGGTTTGCTCATTATATCACTTCTTATCTGGGCACTTGAGATCATGTTTCCATGGCGCAAAGAGCAATCCATATTTAGAAAAGACTTTTGGTTAGATGGCGCATACATGTTTTTCAATTTCTTTTTATTCTCGATAGCCATCAGTGGTTTTTATAAAATCTTACAATTAGGATTTCAAGATATAGGTATCAGTGAAAATTCTCTTGCATTACTTGACATGTCCGCATGGCCAGGATGGTTACAACTTATAGTTTTCTTTATTCTTCTAGACTTTGTACAGTGGCTTACACATATTTGCTTACACAAATTTGAAGTTTTCTGGCAGTTCCATAAAGTACACCACAGTGTGAAGGAGATGGGCTTCGCCGCACACTTACGTTATCACTGGATGGAAAATGTTCTTTATAAACCACTCAAGACTTTCGGAGTGATGATCCTCGGCGGATTCGAACCAAGTCAGGCTTATATGGTGCACTTCTTAGCCATCACCATCGGACACTTTAACCATAGCAATATTAAAATCACTTGGGGTCCACTCAAGTATATTCTCAACAACCCAGTGATGCACCTTTACCATCACTCTTATCACTTACCAGAAGGAAAGTACGGTGTCAATTTTGGTATCAGCCTAAGTCTCTGGGATTATCTATTTGGTCATAGTTATGTACCCGAGGATAGTGGTACTATCGAGTTGGGATTTCCAGGAGATGAGAAGTTTCCAACAGACTTTGTGGGGCAGAATAGATATGGGTTTGGTAAAAAATAAGTCTACTTTAGCTGAAATTAGAATGCTTTCTGCGTTCTTAATTCTTTGATTAATGATTTAGATGGACGCAATTAATCTTCTCAAAAACAACTTCGATTGGCTCCAAAAATCTCATGACCTCAGGGACCATCTGATCAATCCTGATCATCTACTCGAATTAAAAAAGGGCACTGT
>CAZXIE010000108.1:0-12492 GCA_964640065.1 uncultured Saprospiraceae bacterium | reverse complement strand
GTAAGCAAGTTTTATGATCCAGATGGATTCATTGTAGAGTTTAATAAATTACTGACTGATATTTAGAGATATAAAAGAGTTGGGTTGAAATACCTGTGCCTAACAAAGTATAAAACGTTCATAACTTTCATTCGGTCGTTACGCCGTTTATACTGAACGTCCGTCCGCTTTTTTTTTGAATAAGGACATGAAAAAAAAACTTCTCGGTCTCCTGATATTTCTGTCCTTGCTTTCTTGCCAATCCGATAAGAAGGCAAAGCAGGCTTCTACGGATGTTTGGACTCCTCTATGGCATGATCAACATCTTGCGGACTGGCATCCTTACTCAGGAGCTCCTTATAAAATCGAAGAGGATAGGTTAGGGAATGCCATCGAACCGTTTGGGATAGACAATGACCCCCCTTGAAGTGATAAAAGTTGTTGATATAGACAATGAGAAGGCTATCCGGATCTCTGGAGATGCGTGGGGTATGTTTTATACCTAAGACGAGTACAAGACTCTCACCTAAAATTAAAAGTGAAGTGGCGCACTGACAAGCACGTGCCGAGAGAAAATGAACCGAGGGATAGTGGGTTACTTTACCATGGTTTTGGGCAACCGGGATCTGCCTATTACTGGATGAGTTCACAGGAACTTCAAATTCAACAAGGTGATATGGGAGATTACTGGCCCTTGGGTGAAGTGAAAGTTGATGTCCCAAGTGTTCCTCTTGATGAGGACTGTTATATTTATAAGGAGAATGCGGAACGCAGAACTTATCACTTCGCGGATGTCTTAGAGGCTAAAGCTCCATCGGTGGTAATGGCCATAACTCTAAGTAACCTGCCAAAGCAATGAGCTAAGCAAATCCGACAAAGCTTCCTATTAAAATGACAATAGAGGAATGGGAGGTCATCGTAGCCCTTTGCTTTTTAGTTAGCTCTGGGTATGAGTCAACATCCATTTTGATTAATTTGATCTTAAATATATAGGTTACCTTTTACAAGTAATACCGACTTGGACTAGGTAACATCACACTATTAGTAACCATCATATAGAACATTTACGAAAGTGACTAGAAAAAAATTCATCAAAAAAACAGGGATGCTGGGCACCGGGATGTTGGTATTAAATGGCTGTGACATGTTCGTCTCTGAGCAAGAAGTAATAGACAGTAATGTAGCTGGTGTTGTGATAGTGAAACCGAACAAAGGCGAAGACGTTTTTGGATATATCCAGCGAGAAAAGGGATCGTTTGATAATACGTTGTACAAGCAAATATTAGGCGCCGCCAATGAATATAAAGAAGGAGATCAGAGCTTGGCTATAGCGGCTGTGGATGATGCATCGAGATTGCATGCAAGAGAGTTATTAGGTAATACGACGATAAAAGACTTCAATGAGCACGTCGTTTATACGGATGAGTTGTTAACCTTGATCAGAGAATCTCTGATGCCGAACGCAGAGCTCGATAGTTGGACGCTTCAAGAACTGAAGGAGTATGTTCTATCACAATCAGAAGAGAAAGTAAAAGAAATAATGCCAAGCATCAGTAGCGATAGTATTGCTTGTTTGGTAAAGTTGATGTCCAATGAAGAGCTCATAGAGATAGGTCAGAAGGTCTTTCATCCTTTGCCTAACAGTAAGATAGGAAGTAAGGGCTATATGGGTGCGCGGGTGCAGCCCAACTCTCCAACAGATCATGTCGAGGATATTTCCTGGCAAGTATTTGATGCTTGGTCTTATGCGGTGGGCGATGTTGTGCTAGGTACTAATCCCGTGTCAAGTGAACCAGCGTCGGTAGCCAAAATAGAACATGCGCTCTTAGACATTATTTCAACATTTGGGCTGGAAGATGCGATACCTAATTGTGTACTCTCACATGTGGATGTCCAAGCTCAAGTGGAAGAAGAGTATCCGGGCACCACGGGTATCTGGTTTCAAAGTATAGCAGGCACAGTGAAGGCCAACAAAACCTTTGATGTAACTATAGAAAAAATGTTACAATACGCCTCGCTACGAGATGGACACTATGGCTTTTATGCAGAGACAGGTCAAGGGGCAGACTTGACTAATGGACACGCCGAGGGTTTTGATATGGTCATGCATGAATCTAGAAAGTACGGCTTTTTAAGAGTGCTGAAGCAAAAGATCAATGCACTCAAAGAAGACAACAACTCATGGGTCCATGTGAATGATGTCGCAGGCTTTATTGGACCTGAAGTATTCAGAACAAAAGAGCAGCTTGTCCGGTGTTGCTTAGAAGACACGGTGATGGGTAAGCTCCACGGACTGACCATCGGATTAGATATCTGCTCCACACTACATATGGATGTAAACTTGGATGATTTGGATTGGTGTATCGAGCAAGTGATGCCTGCTAATCCTGCATACTTAATGGCCTTGCCCACTAAGAATGATCCTATGCTCAGTTATCTCACCACTGGATTCAACAATCATGTAAAAGTGAGGGAACAGTTTGGCTATAAAGTGAATGATGTCATGTGGGATTTCTTCAAATCATTAGACATCATAGATGAGAATGGAATTCCAACAGAGCATTTTGGAGATCCGGTATGGGTGTATTACAAATACCGACAACTTAAAAAGGACAACAGATCTCTGGAAGATATTTATGCAGAAGGGGAGGAGGCGATATCTCAGATCGAAAGTCGAGGTGTTCCCATAGCTCAGGGATATGGAGAGAATTATTGGGACCTTGACCCAAGTTTAGAAAAAAAGGTGCAGCATCTATATGAAGATGCAAAGGTGAGTTTGTGGACAGCACTAGATGATCCTTTTATACAAAGTATATCTACACCTGTCCTAATCGCTACACAGTCAAAAGATAGAAAAGATTATGTCTACCATCCTAGTTCTGGTGAAGCACTAGGAGAAGAAGCAATTAGAAAGGTAAAAGGAATCAGGGATAATTGGAATGGAAATGTGCCTGATATACAGATTATCATCTCCGACGGATTAAATGCCAGAGCTTTAATGGATGAAGGACATGTCCTTCCTTTTTTAGCTGAACTTACTGATTTGCTAAAAGAACAAAACTATACCATACACCACCAGCATATAATGATAGAGAACGGCCGAGTGAGAGCTGGCTATGCTTGTGGAGAATTGCTTTTTGGTCATGCAGAATCTTCGAAGCCACATGGTATTATCCACATCATCGGAGAGCGGCCGGGATCGGGGCATCATAATTTTTCAGCCTACTTGACAGCTGCTCCATCATCCGTATGGCATGCACAAGGAACTGTAGATCACAATATATCAAAGGTGATATCTGGTATCTCTGATACTGCCCTTAGCCCTCAACTTGCGGCACGAGATACTGCGAAGTTGATGGATGAGATGTTTAGAAATAGTTGAGTTATGTTTTTGAATAGTGCAAGAATAATTGAGGCCTTATAGAGGGCTGTGTTTCGTACAGGTCTAGTTTAATATGCCGATTTGAACATTTAGCGATAGATACTGTCTGGCCTCGTAACTAGGTTAGAGTTAATCTATCTTTATCCGTCATTCCCCTTACGGAAATAATAAGGGCCGATCGTACTATCATCAGATCAGTTCGCAGCTGATTATGCCCTAGATGAATATTTCTAATGATTATATATCTCTAGATTTTTATGCATAAACATCTAAGGCTTTACAATTAATGTCCGAATTATTGGTTAAGATTTCTGAATATATTGTCTTTATTAGTATCGCTCTATAGATTCATGCCCTCCTGACTATGACCCGGATACGATTCATTCCCTATCGTAACTGTGGATTTTTTATTCCCCATAATTAAATAACGTATTGCAAAACATTAACCATAAAACAATCTAAATGGTAGTAAGGAAACTCATACTTCTAGTCTTAACACTTCTCATTGGTAGCTCGATCATGTCTCAAGAGGAGTCCTTTATTGTTCAACATGGAAGGAAATATAAGAGAAATGGTATTCAAAGTGAAAGTGATAATAACCCTTATAAAAGAATCAAAATTTTAAATAAATCAGGAACTTTCTTATTAACTCCAAATGAAGTGGATGCCTATAGTGATAAAAAAGGAAATTATTATGAATCATATGAAATAGATGAAAAAGACGGCAAGAAAAAATACTTCCTCAAACTAGAATATAAAAACAATCTTGGTAGTCTGTATTCCTGTGTTGATGTAGAATTTAAAGCTCGATTGTTTATTATGACATCTGAGCTAATCGAACTTAGCAATTCTGAAGGTTCGAGTAATCATTTCAAGTCAGTTCTAAACGAACTTAGCACTTGTGCAAATAAGGAGAGAATACTTGGCATTACAAATTTCAATGTGCCTAGCATGCGAAGGTCTTTAAGGTCACTTGAGAAATGTAAAATTCGCTTTAATCCGAAGAGAAAAGTGTATCTCCAATTTGGCTATGGGAATTTCACATTAAACCCTAATAACGCCCTCAATGACAGACTCATTATTCCGATAACAGCATTAACAGACCAAATAGGTAGCCGGATGACAGCGAGTTTTAATTTGGGAGTTGGTCTAAATATACCCATTAACAAATCGATAATTAGCTTAGATCAAGCTTTCAGGTATGTTTCATATGACCAATCCATTTTGAGCTTTTTTAGTGTAGCAGATTATAGACTTAATTATAATACTCAAATTATCGAATATTCACCTAAGATTAAATTAAGTTCTGCTAACAGTAAGTGGCAGTTTTCTGGGAGTGTTGGACCACTAGTTGGCCTTCCAATTAATCACGCAGTAGAACTTTTTAGTACTTTTAACATCCCGAATTCCAGCGAAGTACAACGAGTTACTCAAGAAGTAGAAATAGGAATCCAAGCGGGTTATGAAGTAAGTGTTCAATTGGAAGTTTCTCTAACCGAAAGATTTGGACTTGGCTTATCTGGATCATTGGGGCAAGTGTTTCAAATCGATAAGACACCTAATAAATTTTCTATAACGAGAAATTTCTTAGGTTTGAATCTAATCTATCGAATAAATGAATAGTAATGCTTGTACAGAATAGCTAGTTGAGCAAGATGGCATAGATAGAATTTAGAGCTGTGTCACGAATACTGATCGATAAAATGTGTAAGTAATGAGTGATCATTCTTTACTAAAAACCAGTAGGTGTGCCAGCCAGATGCAGGCTCATAGGTGATCACAATAAAACCTAAATGAAAGCACATTTAGTCATACTCGTTGGTTTACTTCTATCTAGTTGTGCGATAGATAGTACCACCAAAAAAGTCCATGATACTATCATAATCGGTGGAGGACTAATGGGAAGCTCAACTGCTTGGCATTTATCTGATCAAGGGAATTCTGTATTGCTACTAGAAAAGCAGGACTCAGTTTATACCCAAGGCTCTAGCTTTGGCGAGGCAAGGATAGCCAGAAGTAGTAATAGAGGCAATGATATATGGTCGTACTTGCATAACAGCTCCGTAGCACAGACACAAAGATTGATTGACTACCTGCAGAGTGAAGATGAGTCCCAGAAGTATAAAATGGAGGACCTGTATACTACCTCACCTGTTACCTATGTAGGGCGAACCAGCATCTATGATAAACTGTATGCTTCCCTTATTAGACAAAACATCAATTATAAAATGGCTATCACTCCCGAGGAGGGTTTGTCTATGTTCGATGTAGTACTCCCTGATAGCGTACTCATCCAAAGAGAGTATAATGACTACTCAGGCACTCTAAACCCTCAGAGGCTTATTACCTATCTCCAGAAGGCAGTTTTATTAAAGGGAAATGAAATTCGCTATAATTCGATTGTTATAGACTTGCGCTTTAATGAAGAATCTGATGTATACGAACTCAAAATAAAGGATCAGCAGACTGGCGGTATCAGTCTACTTACTTCCAAAAATGTCATTACCTCAGCGGGGCCTTATACTGGTGAACTTTTACGTAATGTGGCTCCCTATTTTGATTCACTGATTACACCTAAAAGAGTATTCTTAGCATTTCTAAGAATTAGGAAAGATGTTTATTTGACGCTTTCGCAAATAGAAAAGAATAAGTTGCACTCGTATTATCCAGTAATCAATAGTTCAAAAGGCACTAGAGATGGCAGTTTCTTCTCGATGATAGAATACTTCGATTCAGACAATGTGCCGGTCATTAAGATAGGCGGTCATTTCCAAAGATCTGACGTACATAGTATCGATGACGTATGGAAGCAAAAATTGACAGATCAGGAAGTTGAATGGAGCATGTCAAGTACTTTGGGTTATTTCAAATTATTAAAATTACCTATCAACGAAGATGATATAGAAGTTGTCAAAGGGTATTCGTGCATCTATTCACTTACAGATACTGAAGTGCCGTTTGTAACTCCGATTGTTGATGAAGACTTGTTACCAAATGAAAGATGTGTCGTCCTAGGTGGGATGTCTGGAGTTGGTGCCAAAGGAGCTATGACCTATGGTTTGATTGCTGCTGATATTTTAAACCATAGACAATCTAAAGATTCATTGTATAATGTCGTATCCAAGGAGTTAGGTGTTGGGAGGATAAGGGATATGTTAGAAGAATAAAAGGGAAGGCCTCATCTGCTGAAATGAGGCGATAGCGCCTCCTCGTTCATCATATCGGGGAGAGGTTATTACACTTTAGTATATAATTCAAATCATGGAATCTATAAGCATATTCGATATCTTTAAAATTGGGGTTGGACCATCTAGTTCACATACATTGGGTCCTTGGAGAGCAGCTTCTCAATTTGTTGAGGATTTGGATGTTAGCGTCGTAGAAACTATTCAGATACAATTGTATGGTTCTTTGTCTAAAACTGGAGTTGGACATGCAACGGACATAGCTGTGATGTTAGGGCTACTAAGATTTGATCCTGAAACAATTGATACCAAGGAGATTGATTCAATTGTTCAAAAAATAAAAGAGACAAATCAAATAGAAGTTAAGTCCAAAGCAATCTCATTTAATTTTGAGAAGGACATTCTTTTTGAGAATGTAGTACACCCTTTTCATCCGAATACTTTAAAATTTACGGCCTTCTCTTCAGCTGAAGTAATCAAGGAAGAGGTATTCGCTTCTGTAGGAGGAGGATTTATTCGAACACAAAATCAACAAGAAAATTCTGATGAAGTATCTCCATTACCTTTTCCTATAGAGAAGGGTGCGGAGTTATTAGAGTACACTAGAGCACATAGTTTGTCTATATCTGACATCGTCCAAAAAAATGAATGCGCCTTACGAACAGAGGAAGAAATCAACGCGAGAATTGATAAGATAGTAGAAACTATTTTGGACTCACTATATGAGGGTTGTAGAACAGGGGGCATTCTTCCTGGAGGATTGAATGTAGTAAGAAGAGCCAAAAAGATAAGTGAGAATCTCTTACAAGGAAAATCATATGACAACCGAGATGAGTGGCTGAGTGCTATTAATGAGTTCCCGAAAAGTTTTAATTGTGTGAACAAATGGATCAGTTGTTTTGCACTTGCCGTAAATGAACAGAATGCCGCGATGGGGCGCATCGTTACTTCTCCCACCAATGGTGCTGCAGGTGTTATACCTGCAGTATTGATGTACTACATCATTTTCTGTAATTATCAAGACAAAGAATCTCTTCGAAACTTCCTTTTTACTGCAGGCGAGGTGGGGTCTTTATTCAAAAAGGGAGCTACGATATCTGCTGCGGTTGGTGGCTGTCAGGCAGAGATAGGAGTATCCTCTGCTATGGCTGCGGCAGGACTTACAGAGGTATTAGGTGGATCACCAGAACAATGTCTGATGGCTGCAGAGATCGCTATGGAACATCATCTCGGATTAACTTGTGATCCAGTTATGGGACTGGTACAAGTGCCATGTATCGAAAGAAATGCGATGGGAGCTATGAAAGCCATTACTGCTGCTAATTTGGCGCTTGAAAGTGATCCAAAAGATTCTAAGGTGTCACTGGACGCAGTTATCAAAACAATGTGGGAAGTTGCAACTGATATGAATCATAAGTATAAAGAGACTGCAGAGGGAGGGTTGGCGATTAATCTGCCAGTAGTGAATCCTAATTGCTAGGAAGAAAAAAGTGAGCAATAGAGAATGCTTTCTCTTAGCAAGATATGCACGATTCACTTAGGTATGGTTGTCGTATATTTCTGAATTACTTCGTATTTCTAGATCGATCACTAATGAGAACAAGTAATTAACAAATGGCAAAGAACAAAACAATACAGACGGAAGTAGATGTAGTTGACTTTATAAATTCATATGTTGATAATGAGCAGAAAAAGATCGACAGTCATACTTTGTTGAAGTTAATGGAAAAGTGGTCTGGTTTTGCACCTAAAATGTGGGGTCCCACGATAATCGGTTTTGGAAGTTATCACTACAAATATGCAAGCGGACATGAAGGGGATGCTCCTTTGCTCGGTTTCTCACCCCGAAAAGCTCAGTTTTCTCTCTATATCTATTCGAAGACCGATAAGAGTGATGAGCTATTGAAAGAGCTAGGGAAGTTCAAGATGGGCAAAGCCTGTATCTATATGAAGAGATTAGCAGATATCGATATTTCGATTTTAGAAAAACTCTGCACGGAAACTATCGACTACCTCAATGAACATCATGAATGCGCATGTAGAAGCTAATTGATAGCGATAGAAACTATGCTTAGATCAAAAGGAATGTTTATTCCTTGTTAGATCAGCCAATAGCAACGCTCTCTTCAGTGTACATTTCCTTCCTTAATTCTTTGATCTGCTTATCCGCTAGGTACTCATCGAGGGTTTTTAATTTATCGATGGTTCCTTTAGGTGTCAGCTCTATGATTCTATTAGCAACAGTCTGCGCAAAGTGATGATCATGAGTTGTAAAAAGCACTGTACCTGGAAAATTTATCAATGAATTATTAAAGGCTGTTATACTCTCAAGGTCGAGATGATTAGTGGGTTCATCCAGCATCAAAAAGTTAGCTTCTTTCATCATCATCTTAGATACCATACAACGGACCTTTTCTCCACCCGAAAGGACATTAGACATCTTGAAAACTTCTTCTCCACTGAACAACATCTTACCTAAGAAGCCCCTCATGTATTGTTCTTCTTTTTTGGTAGAGTATTGTCTCAGCCAATCCATCAGACTTAAGGGTTGTGAACTAAAGAAGTGTTCGTTTTCTATCGGCAAATAAGATGTAGATATCGTCTGACCAAATTCAAAAGATCCAGAATCTGGTTGAGTCTCATTATTTAGGATCTGATACAGAGCGGTAGTAGCTAAACCATCTTTAGAAAGGAGGGCGATCTTGTCTCCTTTGTTCATACTAAACTCTACATTATCAAAAAGCACTCGGCCATTGAGGCTATAACTGAGTTGTTCAACTTTTAAGATCTGATCACCAGCAGGTCTTTGCTGATTAAAGATAATCCCTGGGTACTTTCTAGAAGATGGTTGAATATCCTCAAGAGATAATTTCTCGAGCATCTTCTTTCTTGAAGTGGCCTGTCGAGATTTGGAGGCATTGGCACTAAAGCGATCTATAAAGGCCTGCATCTCTTGGCGCTTTTCTTCAGTCTTCTTGTTCTGAGCTTGCTTTTGGCGGAGAGCTAATTGTGAAGACTCGTACCAGAAGGTATAATTGCCAGAAAAAGTGTTGATCTTTTTAAAGTCGATGTCTACGATATGCGTACAAACGGTATCTAAGAAGTGCCTATCGTGCGAGACGACGATCACTGTATTCTTAAACTTCAACAAGAAATCTTCAAGCCAAGTCACTGTTTCGATATCTAGATCATTAGTAGGCTCATCGAGTATGAGGATATCTGGATCTCCGAACAATGCTTGCGATAGTAAGACTCGTACTTTTTGGTTACCATTCAGCTCATTCATGAGCTTGTGGTGAAACGATTCATGGATACCGATACCACTTAGCAAAGCTTCCGCTTCTGGTTCTGCACTCCAACCATCCATCTCTGCAAACTCCTCTTCAAGCTTTGAGGCTAGCATACCATCTTCATCATTGAAGTCTGGCTTGGCGTAGATAGCCTCTTTCTTCTTCATAAGATCCCATAACTCATGGTGTCCCATCATCACAACATCGAGGACCTTGACTTCGTCAAACTCAAAGTGATCTTGCTTAAGAACGGCCATCCGCTTACCAGGCTCGATACTAATATGTCCACCTGTAGAGTCCTTAACACCAGATATGATCTTTAAGAAAGTAGACTTCCCTGCGCCATTTGCACCTATGACCCCATAACAGTGACCAGGACCGAAAAATACGTTGGCCTCATCGAAGAGTACGCGCTTACCAAATTGATGTGTTAAATCTGTAACTCTGAGCATGCTTGCTGAATTTGGCCGCGAAAATAGAGTAATTCTACACCTTTTACTTGCTTTGAGATATAAGGGAAGCTTTGTCGTTTATGCTCAAGTGAATTCCACGATTTATTTTAGCGCTAATTTGCCACACTATATAAGAACGGCGAGCTATGAAGCAATCAAAGGTGAAAAGGATAATGCCTTGTGAAACCCCAATTCAGATACACAGTTATCACATAGATGGGATGAATATTGTGCACAATTCTATCTACGTGAAATGGCTAGAGGAGATCAGAATGGTCTTTCTTGACAAGTACTATCCTTATGCCAATATGCTAGAGAAGAATTTCTCCCCAGTTATAGCATCTACTGAAATCAACTATAAGTACCCACTCCGATTATTTGAAAAGCCCGTCGGCAAAGGGTGGGTTGAAGAATTTGGTAGAGCTAAGTGGACTCTGAATTTTGAGATCATCACAGAAAATAAAGTGCATTGTATTGGTAGGCAGGTAGGTTATATGGTTGACTTGACGCGCTTAAAGCCGGTACCTATGCCCGAAGAACTGATTTCACAGTATGAACTTGAGAAAGCAGCGATGAGCGATTAGTCATGTTATATATCGTATTTCACTTTACGTAAATGTTGAAGCCATCTCCTTCTAAAGAAGTAAATAAAAGAAGCCCTTTCATCTATCGGATGCGCGTACCTTTCTGAGGTTGATTACAGAGGTGCTAATTAATAATAGACCATTCCTGTTGTGTCTTCTTACCGGAAGATTTATATTATTTAGCTTTGAATTCTTCATCGAATTTGAAAGAAATCAACAATCAGTTCTATCTAAAAAATCAATATGTCTTTACCTTCTCTTTTTGATAATTTGAGACTGCCAGTTATCGGTTCTCCGCTGTTTATCATCTCAGGCCCTGAGCTTGTGATAGCCCAATGCAAGGCGGGTATAGTGGGTTCTTTTCCAGCACTAAATGCTAGGCCACAATCTCAACTAGACGAGTGGATACATCAGATAACAGAAGAACTAGCCGCCTATGATCGAGAGAATCCCGATCAACCGGCAGCTCCATTTGCAGTCAACCAAATCGTCCACCGCAGTAATAATCGACTAGAGGAAGACATGGTGACCTGTGCTAAGTGGAAGGTGCCTATGATGATCACCTCACTTGGTGCCAGAGAAGAGCTGAACGTCGCTGCACATGAATGGGGCGGCATAGTGATGCATGATGTCATCAATGATCGATATGCCCATAAAGCAATCGAGAAAGGTGCCGATGGTCTTATTCCCGTCGCAGCTGGAGCAGGTGGTCATGCTGGTACTACATCGCCATTTGCCTTAATGCAAGAGATCAGAGCATGGTTCGATGGACCAGTAGCGTTATCGGGTTCTATTGCTTCCGGTGCAGCCATACTGAGTGCTCAGGCTATGGGAGCGGACCTTGCCTATATCGGGAGTGCTTTCATAGCTGCCAAAGAAGCTCGAGCTAGTGATGATTATAAGCAAGGGATAGTAGATGGTAAAGCCAGTGACATTATTTACTCTAATCTGTTCACGGGTGTTCATGGCAACTACCTCAAAAAGTCAATCGAGAATGCCGGCCTAGATCCTAACAACTTACCTGAGAGCGATCCAAGTAAAATGAACTTTGGCTCTGGTGGTAATACTGCGGCCAAGGCATGGAAAGATATCTGGGGTTGCGGACAAGGTATAGGTAATATAGATGAGGTAACTACTACCAGCGCACTCGTGGGTAAATTCCGTAGAGAGTACGATACTGCTGTAAAAAGAATGAGCGCTCTAGCAAGTTAACTCATACTCCTAACCATCATTTAGCATTTCATATAAACAGTATAATCATAGAATATGATAGGAGTAATAGCCACTTTAAAAGTGAAAGAAGGAAAAGGCGCAGAATTTGAAGCTGTCGCTAACCAGCTAGTTGAAAAAGTAAATGCCAATGAAGAGGGTGTAGTCTACTATGATCTCTATAAGCAGGATGATACTACCTATGTCTTTTTAGAGAGATACAAAGATGAGGCCGCCCAGGTAGCTCATGGAAAAACTGACTACTTTAGGTCACTTGGTGCACAGATGGGAGCCTTCCTTGCTGGAGCACCTGATATCAAGTTATTGGAGTCAGTCTAGGTGTGGGTTTTAGCATTAGGGCTTATATCCAAAGGTTGAGATTCATAAGAAAATAATAAAGCACATATCTAT
>CAZXIE010000107.1:0-12570 GCA_964640065.1 uncultured Saprospiraceae bacterium | reverse complement strand
GTCATAAGAGCGTTGCGTCTGATGTGACTCTTTAGGATCTTTAAGATGGTCTATCTCGCACAGGGTAATATGATAGCTTCCTCGCTCAAGCGGTCGATACCTAAGATCTTGGTTTTCATAGCTTTCGTCATGGTAGCTGTATGCATCGTAGGTGCTGTCATGTATATAGTCGAGGGAGGGTATGAGAATACTGGTTTTGATAGTATACCTCGCAGTATTTATTGGGCTATCGTAACTGTCACAACTGTGGGATATGGAGACATCGCACCTCAGACGGCATTAGGTCAGTTTTTATCTGCTATCCTTATGCTCACTGGTTATGCTATCATCGCTGTACCTACCGGTATCGTAAGTGCCGATATCGCTCAAGCAGCTTCGCATCCTGAAGAAGATTATAATACGCAAGCCTGCAGATATTGTAGCCTACAAGGCCATGATGCAGATGCTGTTAGATGTAAGTACTGCGGAGAATATCTTCATCTCGAAGACGAACCCAAACCAAACTCCGAAGAAGCCGAGTGATTACCACCTGATCAGGACACTCCCCCAGGTAAATCCACTACCGAAGGCCGCCAAACATACTAGATCTCCATCGTTTACCTTGCCCGCATCT
Source organism: uncultured Saprospiraceae bacterium (assembly GCA_964640065.1). GTDB lineage: Bacteria > Bacteroidota > Bacteroidia > Chitinophagales > Saprospiraceae > JAJRXG01. The sequence goes on along the minus strand of CAZXIE010000107.1, from coordinate 11,957 downwards.
CGGGCTTCCGCTAAGGCTATCGGTATGGAGGCCGCAGTTGTATTTCCATACTTCTGAATATTGTTAAAGACCTTATCGTCGCTCAAGCCAAGTATACTCTGGACAAACTGCGATATCCGCAAGTTGGCTTGATGCGGTATGAGCATATCGATATCTTCTGGTCCATAATTAGTCTTAGCAAGCGCTTCTTTTATGACAGCGGGAAACTTAGTAACCGCCATCTTAAAGACTTTAGGACCATTCATATTAGGATAGATGAGATGATCATCAAGCATCTTCTGTGTGATATAGATACCACCGGGTTTATCGTCCTCAGGAAAACCAAACTTGTCTTTGTCCAGATGATATCCACCATGACTACCTGGTGTAATCATCGCTAGTTCTTCTGCATGAAGTCCGTTAGAGTGCAGATGAGTAGTTAGTATCCCTTTATCATTATCTTCTGTAGGTTGTAGTACTACCGCTCCGGCTCCATCGCCAAAAATGACGGTTACGTTTCTGCCTCGCGTATCAAAATCAAGCCCCATACTGTGCATCTCTGATCCTACGACGAGGACATTCTTATACATGCCGGTTTTGACAAACTGATCTGCGACACTTAGTGCATATACAAATCCTGAGCATTGGTTACGGATATCTAAGGCCCCGACTTCCTGATCTGTTATACCCAACTCACGCTGTAACAAGACTCCACATCCAGGGAAAAAGTAATCAGGACTTAAGGTCGCAAATATGATGAAGTCAACATCCTCCTTGCTTATACCAGCGTCGGCGATTGCTTTTTCAGCGGCTCTGGCTCCGAGGGTAGTTGCCGTTTCTTCATGCTTCTTCGCATATCGCCTTTCTTTGATACCTGTTCTTTCTTGGATCCATTCGTCACTAGTATCCATGTACTGCGTGAGATCATCATTGGTGACTACATCTTCAGGTACATAGTAGCCTAGACCTGCTATTACACTATTAAACATCATTACAAGTTAAGTTGGCGAAAGATAGATATATATCGCATTTGTCCATACACTGACTTATTCTCAATTAACACGCTAAACAACAACAGAAGAGAACTGTTAATTTCTACTAAATCCTCAACTTATTTAAGTGGATTAAGCGTTATACACCCAACATTCGAATTTTTGGACTTAAAAAACTCTACTGAACACACCAATATGACGAATTGTATTCGATTTTTCCTCACTTCTGTGCTCCTGATAGCTGTATCTAGCCTTATCGGGCAAGGTGTCACAAAAGTATCAGGGAAGGTATATGAAGCAGAAACCGGAGAACCACTAGCCTTTGTCAATGTGATCTTCAAAGGGACCAGTGTGGGGACCTCTACAGACCTTGACGGATATTATGAGATCGAGTCTCGCTTCGTATCGGATAGTCTCTGCGCTAACTTTCTTGGGTTCAACGAACAGTGTATAGGCATCCAGAAAGAATCTAGACAACGAAATATCGACTTTAGGTTAACTCCAAAAGAATTAAGGCTCAAAAATGTAACTGTTGTCGCCAAAAGAGGCCGGTACAGAAAGAAAAATAACCCTGCTGTAGAACTTATGCGCAAGGTGATCGAAAACAAGAAAGACAATCGTCTAGAAAGTGAAGATTACTACACATTCGAGCAGCATGAAAAAATCCAGATCGATCTTAACAATGTAACCGAAGAATTCAAAGACCGTAAAGTCTTTAACAACTTCGATATACTTTGGAACTACCTAGACACTTCCAATGTCAATGGTAAGGTATTCCTTCCCATATTCTTAAGAGAAGTCTTAGCCGATGTCTATTATCGCAAATCTCCAGATACTAAAAAAGAATATCAGAAGGCCATCAAGCTGACTAGGTTTGACGAACAGCTAGATGATAAGAGCATCAATGATGTCATTGAATTTCTATATAAGGATATCGACATCTATGATAATACGATACCTCTATTAGATCACAGCTTTATAAGTCCTATCAGTCCGCTTGCGATCAACTTTTACAGATTCTATATATTAGATACCACTGACGTAAATGGAATCAATAGCATCCGACTCGGCTTCATCCCGAAGAATAAATCAAACTTCGGATTTACTGGAGATCTTTATGTCTCCAATGATGAAAGACATACCGTAACTCGAGCTGATTTTGGAGTTATCGGAGATATCAATCTGAATTTTATCAATGACCTCATGGTCTCTCAAGACTTTGAGCCCCTCCCTGAGAATGAAGATCGATTTGTACTCACCAAAGACGAGATCGTTATAGATTATAGCATAGCCAAAAATGGCATTGGACTCTTTGGTACTCGAACCTTAGGTTATAGAGATTTTGACTTTAAGCCCCCTCCCGATCAGTCTGTATTTAGTCCTATAGATCAGGTCATAAAGCGGGAAGATGCCTTTGAACAAGGTGAGGATTACTGGGATGACAAGAGGATCGTAGATCTGAATGATAGTCAAGAGGATCTCTATGAGATGATCGATACGCTGATCACTATCCCCGCATATAAACGTTTAGTAACAGGTATCAGGATACTATCGAGTGGATATGTGCCATTCGACAAGTTCGACTTAGGTCCTATACCAACCTTCTATAGCTTTAATCAAGTAGAAGGTTCTCGGGTGAGAGTTGGGGGTGAGTCGAACCTTGACTTTAGCAAGAATCTCTTGTTGGAGGGATATGGTGCATATGGATTTAGAGATAAGCGCTTCAAGTATCGAGGGGGCCTGACTTATAGTTTCAACAAAGACTGGAAGCGCAATCCGAGGCATTTCTTACGGGCCGTCTACCAAACTGATGTTAGCTTCCCAGGTCAAGAACTTACTTTTGCTCAACAAGACAACGTCCTCTTGTCTCTTCGACGAGGGCAGACTAACTTTTTATTTCTTGATCAAGAGGCCATCTTACAATATACCAGAGAGACTCCCGGAATCGCCTACGATATCACCTTTACAGATCGTAAGAGAAGACCATACGGCGACCTTGTCCTAAACTTTGTAGATGAACAGGGTGAACCAGGCACACTATCGGAAATCAATACAACATCTTTTGGCCTAGGTATAGAGATAGCACCTAACAAGCAGTTCATACAAGGAAGACAATACAGACGCCCTATTATCAATAAGTTTCCAGTATGGACAGTGAGATATGAGGGAGCTATCAATGGATTTTTAGGAAGCGACTATGGATATCACAAGCTAGAGTTAGGCGTATTCAAGCGATTTAATCTGAGTATCCTTGGTCATACTAACATAGGGATCGAGGCTTCCAAGATCTGGGGTGATCTCCCATATACTGAGCTCTTTATCCCTCCAGCCAACCAGTCGTTTGCTTATCAAAGAGAGACCTTTAACTTGATGAACTTCCTGGAGTTTGTTAGTGATCAGCAGATCTTTATCCGGGCAGAACACTACTTCAAAGGATTCTTCCTGAATCGTATCCCACTCTTAAAGAAGCTGAAGTTCAGAGAGGTCGCTACTTTTAAGATGGTTTACGGATCTCTTAGAGACTCTAATAATCCGCTGATAACAGAAGGCATACCACTATTCAATGAAAATGCTGATGGCGAGCGGATCTCCTACTTGTTCGAAAATGGCCCTTATATCGAAGGTAGTGTGGGTCTTACCAATATCTTTAAGGTACTTCGTATAGACCTAGTAAAGAGGTTTAATTATCTCGATAATCCTAATGTTCCAAGTCTTTTTGGGACTGAAGGACTGGGTATAAGAGCACGATTTAAAGTGGAATTCTAAAGGCTAGTATCAAGAATCTAGATTACCTTTATATACAGGTATTAGAATCAACAATAGAGTGGAACACGAACTTTATAAGAAATTATACATAGATCCTGGTAGTTCAGGAAGACCGTCGTGGTATCCATCACCTCCTGCTGATGATGATCTTTTGTTCTTCATCCAAAGAAATCAAAATACCGATACCATAGTATACAGGGTCAACAGGACTATAGGAGGGCTTATCCAAGAGCACATACCTATGGAAGCTTACTGGATCAGATATACTGCTGGAGGTATCCGCTGTGAGCTCAATGAAATCCAGAATAAACTGGCTTTCGGTTATGAATCCATGAGCATCTCAAAAGAGCTCTTCACCTTTCAGTTTGTATCCTATAAAGAGATCACCTTCTATATCTCTAGGGCAGAAGGATCCGACAAGTTCAGAGCGCTGTATCAATATGATGACAAAACAATAAAACTTGATAATATCTATGTCTACGCGGATGAGATGGGCGTCTTTCCTGTCGTGAAGTATATAGAGTTATTTGGTAGAGATGACGATACAGGTGAGTCTCATTACAGAAAAATAGAGATAGCTAAATGACAAAGAAGAAGCTATATGTATCCAACTCTCCGGAGTCTATAAGGCTCTTCGAGAATTCCTTTATGGAAGCGCTTTCGAAGGTGCACTTTTCGGTACCGCTGTTTGTCTTTATCCCAGTAATCATCTACTCGGGTTATCTGGGGGCGGCTGCTGAGTCAATCCAGGTAAAGGATTTTGTCGGTTGGTTTATGCTGGGTCTATTAGCATGGACAGCTGTGGAGTATGTCATGCACAGATTTGTGTTTCACTTTCACCCTACTTCAGAATGGGGAAAGAAGATGCATTTTATCTTTCATGGCATCCATCACGACTACCCTTGTGACAGACTTAGACTGGTATTGCCTCCTTCTGTGAGCATACCTCTAGCTACAGGTTTCTTCTTTCTCTGGAGGTCTTTTATACCAGCTCCAGGATTATATGCATTTTTCAGTGCCTTCATACTAGGCTACCTCATATATGACATGTTCCACTACGCGATCCATCACCTAAAAGTGAAAGGAAAGTTGTGGGATCAGTTGAAAACACACCACCTCAAGCACCATTATGTAGACCCTGATAAAGGTTTTGGGGTAAGCAGTCCTCTTTGGGATCACCTAGTGAGGTCCAATTTTGTGGAAAAAAGAGAAGAAACTAGGGTACTTGAGCATCATTCTTGATGTATAGTTACTCGTAGTAATACTTATATTTGTCGCCTGTGAAATATTTACGAAAGTGGTATACACAGTCAAAACACTAACTAAACCGAAGTATCATGCTTAAAGAACGAATGAAAGCCTATGATGTCCCTCAGAGGATACAAGACATGGGCGTATATCCGTTCTTCAGAACGATCGAATCTGAACAAGACACTGTTGTCAAAATCAATGGTAAAGACGTCTTGATGTTTGGTTCGAATAGTTATCTGGGACTCACCACACATCCGAAAATCAAGGAAGCCTCTAAAGCCGCTATCGATAAATATGGCTCTGGATGCGCAGGATCGAGATTTCTTAATGGAACTCTTGATCTTCATCTAGAACTAGAAGATAGACTTGCCAAGTTTGTAGGCAAGGATGGTGCACTTGTATTCTCTACAGGATTTCAAGTGAATCTTGGAGTTTTATCATCGATATCTGGAAGACATGATTACATCATCATAGATGAATTAGATCACGCTTGTATCATCGATGGCTCGAGGTTATCGTTTTCTAAGGTCCTGAAGTATCGACATAACGACATGGCGTCTCTAGAGAAGGTCCTTCAGAAGTGTGCAGAAGATAAAGTAAAAGTGATAGCTGTAGATGGTGTCTTCAGCATGGAAGGCGACCTCGCTAATCTCCCAGAGATAGTGAAGCTAGCTGAAAAGTATAAGGCCAATATTATGGTCGACGATGCTCACGGACTCGGAGTCGTAGGGCGTGACGGCAGAGGAACTGCTGATCACTTTGGCTTAACTGACAAGGTGGATCTGATCATGGGTACATTTAGTAAGTCGCTTGCTAGCATAGGTGGCTTTATAGCTGCTGATAGCGATACGATTAACTACCTGAAGCACAATGCAAGGTCATTGATTTTTTCTGCGAGTATAGCACCTGCAAATGCAGCTTCTGCCCTTGCAGCACTAGATATCATGGAGACTGAACCAGATAGACTTCAGAAGCTGTGGGATAATACTCACTACTCGATGAAGCTGCTGAATGAAGCAGGGTTTGATACCGGGGAAACTGTAACTCCTATCATACCGATCTTCATCAGAGATGACTACAAGACTTTTAGTATTACTAAGATGTTGCTAGAGGAAGGAATATTTGTCAATCCAGTTGTGTCGCCGGCTGTAGCAAGCTCTTCGTCGATGCTTAGATTTTCTCTCATGGCCACACATACTTTTGAGCAAATAGAGGAAGCTGTCGATAAGATTACTAAGTGCGCAAAAAAATTAGGCGTATTTGAGTTAGCAGCTCAACAAGTACATGAAGGTTGATATCATCGAGATAGGGACTGATAAGTCCCTCATCAAAAAGTACATAGACTTCCCCCACTCCCTTTATCAAGGAGATCCGCATTATGTGCCAGAGTTATACATGGCGCAGAAAGAACTATTCGATAGAAAGAAGAATCCATTTTTCGAACATTCTGAAGTAGCTTCTTTTCTTGCTATGTCTGATAATCAAGTGGTCGGGCGAATCTCAGCTATACGCAATAATAACTATAACGCATATCATAAAACCAACGTTGGTTTTTTTGGATTCTTCGATGTCATTGATGATTTCGATGTATGTAAGGCACTGCTAGATCGTGCTGTTAGTTGGATCAAGGAGCAAGGATTCACGGCAGTGATCGGACCTACTAACTTCAGCACAAATGATACGGCCGGGATACTAGTAGATGGCTTTCATGAGCCTCCTAAGATTATGATGACCTATAACAAGCCTTATTACGGTGAGTTTATGGAGAGATATGGTTTTAGAAAAGAGATGGATTTTCTAGCCTATATCCTCTACACCGAAAAAGCCTCAGAAAAATCTATCAAGCTAGCGCAAGCTCTTGAAGAGCGACTTCGAAGACAAGGTATCGTCATCCGACCGATTACGACAAAGTCACTTAAAGAAGATGTCGAGCATGTCCGAGGAATCTGGAATGAAGCTTGGGCTGACAACTGGGGTTTCGTCCCGATGACAGATAGAGAGACCAAGAGGCTCGCAGATGAACTCAAGCTCATCCTCAGCCCGAAGTGGTGCTACATAGCAGAGGATAATGGCGTACCTATCGCCTTTTCTGTGACACTCTTTAATATCAATGAGATCACAAAAGATTTTAAGAAAGGGAGACTTTTACCTTTCAATGTGTTGAAGCTCTTACGCAAAAGAAAGAAGACTGATTACGTAAGAATAATCGCCTTAGGCGTCAATCCAACATATAGAAGAAGAGGTATCGAAGCCATTTTCTTCGCCAAAAACATCCTTCAAGCTCGCGAATCAAATGTGATAGCAGGCGAAGTCTCTTGGGTCCTAGAAAATAACCAAGAGATGAATGCATCCGCTTTGAAGCTCAACTCTGAGTTATATAAGACCTATCGCCTCTATCAATACGACTTCGATGCCTAATATCCTGATCACAGGAGCTAGCGGATTTGTCGGTAGCTGGCTAGTCCAAGAATCATTAAAGCGAGGCTGGGACACTTACGCAGGCATCCGATCTACCTCAAGCAGAACACTCTTACAGGACGAACGAATCAACTTCGTCATCCTAGACTTCTCTGATCAAGACCACATGCGCAAAGTCTTGTCAGAGCGCGATTACGACTATATCATACATAACGCAGGAGTCACAAGGGCACAGCGCGATAGCGTCTACTTCAAGGTAAATAGTGAGTACTCAAGAGACTTCGCAAAGCTAGCACTAGAGGTCCTAGGAGATCGATTGCACAAGTTTGTGTTCATCTCTAGCATCGAAGCTTATGGCAGTGCCGATGGCACTCCAAACGATGTAGTGGATGAGTCTATCACGCCGAAGCCGAGGACCACTTATGGCCAGAGCAAATTAAGAGCCGAAAAAGAGCTAAAAGCTATAGATGACCTCCCTCTAATTATCATCCGTCCAACCGCTGTCTTTGGACCTGCGGAGAAAGACTTTTTTGCCTTTTGGAAGACGATCAAGAACTATCGGGTAACACCTACTATAGGTAACAAGAACATAAAGTATTCCTTCATTTATGTGAAAGATCTCGCCCGTGTGGTCTTAGACGCTGCGACTTCGAACATAGTACAAAAGGGATACTTTGCAAGTGATGGACGCATCCATAAGATGGGAGACTTCTTAGCACATATCGCTTCTAGTTTGAGTAAGAAGACTCTCAGCTTTACGATTCCTTATCTCGTGATGGATACAGCCGTCGCCATCACAGGGATTATGGATAGAGTAACTGGTAATAAGAGCTTGCTCAACGCAGAGCAAATCGCCAAAGCGAAAGCTCAAAACTGGGATTGTGACATATCAGATCTTGTACAAGACTTTCATTATCGACCGGAGTATACTTTAGAGGCTGCTGTCAAAGAGACCACCGATTGGTACGTCAAACATGGTTGGATTTAACAAGCAACTATGATCCACATAGACCTTTCTTCTCATAGCGACTTAGTGAATCAGATCGCAGAGCGAGTACATGCTCATCTTATGGGCGCAGAAGGTGGTCATGATTGGTTTCATATCGAGCGGGTTTGGAAAAATACCATGCTGATAGCAAGAGAAGAGCCTGTAGATCAAGAAGTCGTCGCACTTGCTACTCTTCTACATGATATAGCTGATCCTAAGTTTCACAACGGAGATGAAGAGATAGGCCCACGGATAGCCGGCAGCTGGCTAAAAGATCTTTCATGCCCTTCAGATGTGATCGATCATGTCAAAGCTATCATCAATAACATGTCCTATAAAAATAGTCTCGAAGGACAAGCATGGACGAGTCCAGAGCTCAAGGTAGTGCAGGATGCAGACCGCTTAGATGCTATAGGCGCTATCGGTATAGCAAGAGCTTTTAACTATGGAGGATTTAAGGACAGGTCACTTTTTGATCCAACTATCCCTCCTAAGCTAGATATGACCAAGGAAGAGTATAAAAAGAGCGCCGCTCCTACCATCAATCATTTCTACGAAAAGCTCCTACTCTTAAAAGACTTGATGAATACGACCAAAGGAAAAGCTCTTGCTGAGCAAAGACATCAGTTTATGTGTCTCTACTTAGATCAGTTCTATGCCGAATGCGGTCGTCCAGACTGGGACGAAAGATAGGTTCACTTCTTTGTCATTTTCTTGACTTACATTCAATCAACTATTATCACACTCTGGAGGCATCATGAGTTATACCGCGAGACATGACGTTGGTAATGAAAAGGTGAAGATTAGTTCTTCATACGCACTTACTTTACTTTCGGGTCTGATATGTCTAGAGGCCTTTCTTCATTTTTTTGGCGTAAAGCAATTGGGTGGAGAGGTGACATCGATACTCACCCTAATCATTGGATTAGCGATTGGACTATTCCCTTTGCTTACTAGATATCAATATAGGATTGATTCGGATGAGAAGGGGATTCCGTCTTATGTACAGGGGATCATTTTTCTGTTGATCTGTTTGCTGGTCTTTCATTATGCTGGAGATGCATTTTCGAAAGTGATCATCGACTATCAGCAAGCAGATATGCTGCCCGTCATAGAAGTAATGAATGAAAGATTCTTGCTAGGTGAAGATCCATACACCCCTATCCAAGAGATCTGGGAAGGCACTCAACCGATATACTTGCCAGCACTATGGATGCCATATATGATATCCGAGTTAATTGCCATAGATATGAGATGGATCGGTATCACATTCATTCTCATCGGCTTACTTCTTTTCTTCTGTATAAGCAGTCGCAAGACTAATACGGCGGTACAAGCTGTAACCATCTATACTCCAATACTACTTACTATCCTACTCCTTGTGTCTTACGACGTAAGAGCTATCACACTTACACAAGAAGGTGTTGTAATTGGATACTACATGCTTCTGGGTTTCAGTCTTTGTAGAGGCAACTGGTTGTTAGTGGGAGTAGCAGCGGGATTATGCATCATGAGTCGTTATATGATACTTCCATGGGTAGGCATCTTGTTCATCACTTTATGCCTACAAAAATCTCGAAAAGAAGTTGGTGCATTTGTAATTGGATTATCTGTCTTGCCGCTAATCTTAATTTTGTTGTCTGGTGTCTGGCCAAACCTTGGAACGATAGTAGGTTTATCGGACCACTATCTAAATGCGGTCATTTCTTTACCTCAAAAATATGCCTACACTATCGAACAGAGTACGGGTATGGCAAGGTTCTTTTTTCCTTCTTCTATGGAAAAATTATCGAGCACCATGCTTGCAGGGGCAGTTCTCATCCCAGCCATAGGGTTCGTCGTCTTCATTAAGAAAAAGAATGCTCTCCCACTCCATCTATACGCCCTTTGTCTCCTGAAGTTATCGATGGTCTGGATACTTTGTTTTATCACGATACCTTATGAGTACCTTTTTCTGACCTCGATATTTCTATCTAGCTTTCTTTTATTCGTGATACCACGTCGGACTTAACGCTGAAGTAAGATGATCTTTCCTATCAGTTCAGTGAGGATACCATTTGGTCTTCGTCTTTCTACACCTTTGGCTGCGGCATCAGCCTTGACGAGCATGTGATAGATGTTCTGAAGACCTTCTGCGCTATATCTGCTAGCCATCATTTTATATTCTTTGACATGGCTTGCATAAGCGCCGATCATACGGCCAAGACTGTTATCATCCTTCTGTCTGTGCTGTGATACAATCATCACTTTTTCGAAGTAAGAAGCGATACCGGGTATGACTCTTTGGAGCGGTTGGGCCTTACTGTTGGATTCTATTTGAAGGGATATAGTTTGGACTCTAGCAATGTCACCTTGAGCTAGCGACTTCAGTAAACCGTATATATCGTAGTCTCTGCTGATCCCTACATACTTCTCTACTTCGACTACAGTGATGTCATTTCGATCTTGAAGGTTGACTCTGATTTTAGATATTTCGTTGGTGATTTTTTTCAGATCGGTGCCAAGGTGTTGGGTCATCATCTCAGCTGCATCGGATGATATGGTCATGCCTATACTACCTATATACGTCTGTAACCATCGCTGGATCTTATACTCCGGCACAGGCTCAGAGGCGAGTAATGCAACTTGATCTGAAGACTTCGCTTCCTTTACCCACTTGATGCGACCATCTAGTTTTTTCTTGTGTGCTAACACAAATACCGTCTGTGGAGATGGGCTTGCTATATAGGTGTCGAGATTTTTAAGATCTCGCATACTCTGGGCTTCCTTGACGATGACAACCCTCCGCTCAGCCATCATCGGAAACTGTCTTGCGTGATCTAGTACTGCCTTCGCATCCACGTCGCGACCATACAGTATGGACTGATTAAAAGCTTTCTCAGCATCACTTAGCAAGTGATCTTCCATGTACTTGGTCACCTCATCTATATAAAAAGGCTCCGTGCCATGAAGTACGTAGACTGGCATCACCTTTCCCTTCTTGAGGTCACCTATACATTGCTGTCCCGTTTTATATTCCACACCCCAAATATATAGTTTCACATATTTCTAGATTTAGGGATCTTGTTGGAGACTTATGGCGTTATAGTAACATGATCAAAGTGATACTCTCATTTGTTCTTACTGTCTTCACTTTCGTAAATGTGCATTCACAGCAGAAGGTCTCTTGGGATCAACTGGCTGATGTGACATGGACCGAGACGTATATCGATTCTCTGGGGTACAATCAGATCGAAGGAACATACGGAGAAGAAGTAAAAAGATTGAATGGTCAAGAGATCACGATCTCAGGCTATGTCATCCCATTAGATGCCATGGGACTTTCCTATGCGCTATCACAAACCTCCTTTGCATCCTGCTTTTTCTGTGGACAGGCAGGACCTGAGACTGTCATGGATCTCAATGTCACTCCGAGATCTGTAGCTCCTAGTCGTCAGAAAGAAGTACTGCTCACTTTTACAGGCAAGCTTATCATTAGAGAATCTAATGATACTGGGCTTCATTATACGCTTGATCTAGCGAAAGAAGTCAAATAAGTTAGATGTAATTGGATCTCTTTTAAA
>CAZXIE010000106.1:0-12758 GCA_964640065.1 uncultured Saprospiraceae bacterium | reverse complement strand
TAACAAAGAAGACTTAGAAAAGATTTACGACAGTGAAATATTACAGCCTGATGTCTCCATGTGAGCATCGGGCTTTTTAGTCTCATCAATAAGGCAATTTGTCGAGATGATAGACTGTTCATCATGTATCACGATTAACTTGGTACGATGAACCTCAAGATCATAGATTGGTGTATCCTTCTGCTGATACTACTGCCCACCGCTGTATTCGGTCAGGTTATAAGTGGTGTAGTCACTGATGACATGGGCGAGGCTCTGCCATATGTCAGTATTTACATAGATCAAACCACAAGAGGAACTACCACTAATACCGAAGGAGAATATCAACTTAAAGTGGATGATGACGATGTTACCATCGTCTATCAATTCGTTGGATATCAGACCGTAAAGAGAAGGGTAGAAGGAGGTGAAAGCCAGACTATCAATGTCCAGCTTAACGTCCAGTCTACCGAGCTATCAGAAGTGGTCATCTCTGCCGATCGAGAAGATCCAGCTTATGCCATTATCAGGAAGGCTATAGACAAACGGCCTTATTATCGAGACAAACTGCAGCGATACTCCTGCGATGTCTATGTGAAGGGAAATCAAAAGATCCTCGACGCTCCAGAAAAGGTCATGGGTATAGAAGTCGGCGATCTTGATGGGATGATCGACTCCACTAGATCAGGTATCGTCTACCTCTCAGAATCCGTAAGTAAGCTCTATGTAGATGGTGATGACTATAAAGAAGTCATCACATCATCTAAACTCAGCGGTAATGATCAAGGGTATAGCTTTAATAGTGCGCGGGAGATGGAGTTTAGTTTTTATGACAACTCTATCGAACTGCAGAGGCAGATGATCTCACCAATCGCAGATAACGCATTGGCTTATTATAGATATCGCTTAGAGGGAGTCTTTCAAGATGATGATGGGCGTTTGATCAACAAGATCACTGTACTGCCTAAAAGAGATACTGATCCTTCTTTTTATGGTACCATTTATATAGTAGATGATCTATGGATGATACACTCTTTAGAGTTAGGAGCTACTGCTGCAGCAACCCAGTTGTTTTTTATTGACTCACTTACGTTTAGTCATGTTTATGTGCCAGTGGAAGAGCCAGATACTTGGGCTTTGTTTTCAAACACCATTTTGTTTAAGATCAAGGCTTTAGGATTTCAATTAGATGGATTGTTTGCTGGAGTCTATAGTAACTATGATATAGATCCAGAGTTTGAAGAAGGTCTATTTGATAATGTAGTTTATCTAGTAGAACCAGAGTCTAACAAAAGAGACAGCTCTTATTGGTCAGAGACGAGACCCGTGCCACTGACTGAAGAAGAGAAGGTAGACTACGTAGTGAAGGATAGTATCAGGGCAGTCAGAACAAGTAAGGTGTATCTTGATTCGGTAGATCGGATTAACAACAAGTTTAAGGTGTGGGATATACTCGGAGGTTATAATTATAGTCGAAGATCTAACCATGTTTATTGGGGTGTCAAGAGTCCTATAAGTACTATCCAATTTAATACGGTCCAAGGGTACGCGGTAAATCTGGACTGGAACTATCGTAAGTATTTTGATAGCACAGAAACTAAAAGAATACTTCTCGGAGGAGATGTGAATTATGGTCTATCTGAGAAAAAACTTCGGGCAGATGGATACATCACCTTTAGGCCATCAAGGCTGCATCAGAATGAATTGACTCTAAGCGGAGGGAGTAGGATTTCACAGTTTGATGTTCAAGAACCAATCACACCGACATTAAATACTTATTACACCTTACTTCTCAGAAGAAATCATGCAAGGTTTCTAGGGCTCAACTATTTATCTCTAAGACATAGATCAGAACCATGGGCAGGCATCTTTCTTTCTTCACAGGTACGGTGGGAAGACCGACAGCCGCTAGTGAATAATTCTAACTTCAGTTACTTCAGAACAGAGCAAGACTTCTTTTCTAATAACCCTTTTAATGAACTCGATGATAATCCATCTTTTGATAGACATCAGGCGCTGATAGTTGACATAGCTGCAACCATCAGATTCAAACAAAAGTATGTCCTGTATCCAGATAGAAAGTTCTATGCCGGAAGTGAAGGACCTAGGCTAAGACTTAGTTATACTGGAGCCTTTGATGTAGGAGGTACGGACATATCTTATCAAAAGATAGCTGCTAGTCTCAATGATAATTATACGCTTGGCGTTGCTGGTAGATTTAGCTGGTATGCGAATGCTGGAGTGTTTTTTAATGATGGAGAGCTACCACTTTTTGATCAAAGACATTTCTTGGGGTCAGAGATTTTCATACTACCTAATAGTAATTATAGTAATCGTTTTCTTTTACTCCCGTACTATGATTATAGCACTGATGAGAGTTATGTGCAAGTGCATCTTCAGCATTACTTTGATGGCTACTTATTAGATAAGATTCCTGGCATCAGAAAGTTAGGTTGGAGTTTAGTGGCTGGATCAAAATATCTCAACACTCCTGAGAATCCAGCTTACTACGAATTCCATGTAGGACTGAATAATATCGGATATAAGATTGTCAGATTGGTAAGACTAGATAGTGTTTGGTCCGTTACCGACGGAGATGTTGGTTGGGGATTACGAATGAGTATCGGATTCTAGTTGGCATCTCTCACACACCTAAAGCCCGTATGTTCTAAACCCGTGTCCGGACTAGACTTCATCCTTGCTGCAGTCCGATACCCTGCACAGTAGCTATCATTACATAAGAAGGATCCTCCACGCATGACTTTCTGTGGAGTACTTGGCATATAGGGATCATAGCTTGATGTTGGCCCTCCGGGGTCGTCCGTATCATTGCTTGAGGCCAAACATTCGTAGTACTCGGCATGGTACCAATCCAAGCACCATTCCCATACATTGCCGGCCATGTCATAGAGACCGTAACCATTAGCTGCAAAAGACTTCACAGGTGCCAGTCTCCCGAAGCCATCTGAGACAGTATTGGTCATTGGAAACTCTCCCTGCCAGTAGTTCGCGACTTTTTGATTAGAAGGAATCTGATCGCCCCAAGTAAAGACGCTACTCTTTCCTCCTTGAGCGGCATATTCCCATTCTGCTTCTGTCGGAAGACGCTTACCTGCCCATCGTGCATAAGCGCTGGCATCGTACCATGAGATATGAACCACGGGATCGTCATCGTGTCCTTTAACTGAGCTGTCGGGCCCTTGGGGGTGTTGCCACGAGGCACCTTCAACGAGCCGCCACCAATCTTGGACATTCGGATTGCGCATATCACTTCGCGAAGGACTTTCAAAAACCAAGGACGAAGGCACTAGTAAAGAAGGATCGGGTGGTGGAGTACCAGGAGGAAGTTGAGACATGATTTCCTCAAGGGCAATAGGTCGCTCGGCGGTAGTAATGTAACCAGTGGCCTCTACAAATTTTGAAAATTGTGCATTCGTAACTTCTGTCTCATCCATCCAGAAGGAGGAAATGGAAACACCAACATTTGGAAATTCGTCTGGTCTTGGTTGACTTCCAGGATGGTCTTTCGGTTGATCTGTTCGTTCCTTGCCACCAAGATTAAAGTCTCCGCCATTGATCAATATCATACCAGAAAAGTCATCACTCATTTTGGTGTCTGGCAATATGGCTGCTGCGTCTTGTATAGCTGATGCACTTATGATCGTGATTCCCTTTTGGTTGATCTGTTGACACATGGACATAGGAGCTTCGATGTCTGCGTCATCTTGGACCTCTTTTGCTTTTGTGTTACACCCAACAAGCAAAAGACAGCTTATTATAATGATACACGACTTCCAACTTAGAATGTCCATCTGATCTGAGCTTTGATTCTTGATCGATTACTTGATAGTATCTCTGTATTGCCTGACCCTACAACATCTCGATCTAAAAATCTCGTTTGCTCCCATCGAGCTTCAGCCATGAGAGAGTTAGAAAGACGGTATCGTGCATTCAGATAATATCGGATACCCTCGCCATTCCAAGCAGGAGTGAAAAATTCAAAAAGAAGATCGTTTTCATATGTAAATATGCGAGCATCAAAATCCGTCACATTAAAATACGCTACGCGTGCACTGATAGATAAAGGCGACTCTATCGGTCGACTTATAAAATCTTGATAGATGAGAATGCCTCTTTCGGACTCTCCATCTTTCATAAATAAAGAGCCTTCTACTCTCGTTCTCAGCTGAATGCCACGGGATAATTGATGACCAAAGTGAAATCTCAATCGATGGATGTCACGCGATACTGGAAAGTCTATAGGTGTTACAACACTTGTGTTTTGATCCTTTTGTTCATACCTATATTGGACATAGTAATTTCTTTTTCTTTTGACATTAAAATCTATACGTGCGAGATACTCACGACCAGTACTTGGTGCATCTACTCTAAACCTTAACCATGGATGCCGCCACTGATCATAATATGCTCGTAATGTCCAGTTGCGACTAGCTCTAAATTCTAACCCAAAGTAGATTCCTCTTTCATTGTTAGTGTTAGCACTCTCTCCAAATGAATTAGAATAAATAGACTGATACTCTGGGCTATAATCTCTGTAGGATATAGCAAGGTCTAATCTTGGGTCTATCGACTTTACTGCGCCGTGTACGTGTGCCCAGCCTCCCGCAGAACTTCTTGCTATCTCACCGAATATATTCCACCCAGCCACTTGTGCTGAGTAGTCTATACTCGCATTAGTGAGTTGACTTCCTGTCCACCTAAATAGCTGTGACGGACTTGTAGAACGAGTAAAGTCTAAGTCATAGTTATAGTTGATAATCTGGCCACTGATTTTCAATTTGTCAAGAGGCCTCACTGTGATCGAACCACCAGTGGTGAACTCATAGGTGCCATCTTGATCGAGTTGTTCGCTTTGTGTCCTATGCAAGCCACTACTTTGTATAGAAGAAAACTCAGTGACCTGAAGAGAGTCAGAGGTGATGAGGTTGACGTCTCGAGGAGTATATGATGCGAAGACATTTCCTGACCAAGCTGAGTTACTAGGAGCGATCTGAAGAGCTACACCACGAAAGGCTAGATTTTCTGATACACTATTATATGATCTGATTCTATTAGCTCCACGATTGATCGATGTAGTGAAGGAACTCTTACCAAGAGCGAACGAATTATTAGCGATCAATCCTTGCCCATAGGTAACAGAGTAGTCTCCTAGGTTGAGTTGACTCAACCAAGGAGTAGCATTTTTAATTTGATAGTGGAGTGAGAGATAGTCCAAGCCAGTTTCGGAGAAGGAGTTCGTAAAGTTTTCACCTGGATCCTTCTCTATGATTCCTCCGTATCGGACCTTTGAAGATGTGTGTTGATATCTTATATAGACATGATGGCGATCTCCAGCAAAGTTAGGGGGATCACCATTATCCTCTCTGAAGCCACGTTGTTGCTCTAGGTCAAACTTCCATTTTAGGTAGAATTGGGATTTTCCATCTGCAAGATCTTTTACTCTGTAAGTAGAAGATGCTGCATTCTCTTTCGACTCGACCTTAAGGAAGTGTCTCATCGAACTGATCTTCTCAACTGCTAGATCAGGTACGGCTTGGAGCTCATAGATGGACATAAAAGCACCCTGATCTTTGCGATACTTGATGATGGCATCGATATCCTCAGGCGCTAGAAATATCAGTAAGCCCAGATCTTCAGCCGAAGCATTATTGAGATCAATCTTTTTCTGATAGGCAAAAATCAGGTCCTCATATAGGTTGTTAAAGTCAAATTCTTCCGCACCATCATTATTTTCAGTAAAATCTTCGATCAGCCTTTGGACGATCCTTTCTGCTTGTGCACGGCCTTCAGAGTCTTGGGCTATACTTTGGGTAAGGTGGATGGCCAAAAAACTGATGATTAGCAGAATTTTGGACCCATTTTGGAGAAAATCGCATCCAAAACTGGTCAAATAGGTCGTTTTTTTGCGGTTTTGTACTTTTTTCATGATTTCGTGGCTCAATTTAGCCGTCACAAGTTTGTTTCTATTAATCAATTGATTATCAAAGATTTATGTCGTTATGGTAGTTATTGACAATAACAAAAGAATTATTAGTCGCCACCTTTCGGAAATGACCTGTACCTACTTTCGTCTCATTGTTGAGATTAAAGTAAAGATATAATGGCAAAATTCAAGTTAGAGTACTTATGGTTGGACGGAAATGAGCCAACGCAGACTCTAAGATCTAAAACTAAAATCCTGGACGAATCTAAGTTTTCAGGTAAACTCGAAGAGTGCCCGATGTGGTCTTTCGACGGATCTTCTACTAATCAAGCTCCAGGTGGCAGCTCTGATTGCCTTTTAAAGCCAGTATTCATCTGTAAAGACCCAGATAGACGTAACGGATATCTAGTGATGACAGAGGTACTTAATGCAGATGGTACTCCTCATGCTACTAATGCAAGAGCAACTATCCAAGATGATGATTCAGACTTCTGGTTCGGTTTTGAGCAAGAGTACTTCTTGATCGATATTGATACTAATCAGCCGCTTGGATTCCCTGCTGTTGGTTATCCAGCACCGCAAGGACCTTACTACTGCTCAGTTGGAGCGGGTAATGCTAATGGAAGAGAAATCATAGAAGAACACCTAGATATCTGCTTGGATGCAGGTCTTAATGTTGAAGGTATCAACGCAGAGGTGGCATCAGGACAGTGGGAGTTCCAGACTTTCGGTAAAGGAGCTAAGCTCGCTAGTGACACTCTATGGGTGTCAAGATACCTCTTAGAGCGTACTGCAGAAAAGTATGGTATCAGAATCGACTACCATCCAAAGCCACTAGGTGATACTGATTGGAATGGATCAGGTATGCACGCTAACTTCTCTAACACAACTCTACGTACTTGTGGAAGTGAAGATACATATAGCGAGATCTGTGAGAAGTTCAGACCCAAAGCTCGTATCAAGCAAGCGATAGCTGCTTATGGTGCATATAACGACCAACGTCTAACAGGAAAGCACGAGACACAGTCTATCAAGAAATTCTCCTTTGGAGTATCTGATAGAGGAGCTTCTATCCGTATTCCAATTGCAACAGTGGAAGCTGGATGGAATGGCTGGTTAGAAGACAGACGTCCTGCTTCTAATGCAGATCCATACAAGGTATCTGCTAACATCATCAATACAGTCAAAGATCTGTAAGAGTCAGATTATAATGTCATGATTGGAGGGCAAGCCATTTGATGGCTTGCCCTTTTTTTGTGCTTGCTTGCTTTATAATTTTGAACTGTAATGCTATGTGTAGATCTTCCTACTCTCTTCATAATTAATGTGGGCTTACGTGGATTTGAAAACGGATCACTATTTGTAGGTCGTATCGGTTGTATCTACGATTTTATATGAAGACACATCTTAGTCCAGCATTAGCCTAATATTCCATTCAACCTCCCTCCTTTGTTACCTCTCCATTAATCCTTATCATTATGACCTCACAATAAGATCATGAAAAGCATCATATATATAATTATATGCATCTCTCTAATCGCAGGATGCAAAGACAAACAAGTACAAGATTTAGTCGAGGACATCCAGTCAACATATAAGACGACAGGAAGCATCGAAAGATTAGACCCCCGTATAGACGCTTTAATAAGCAATGACGCTACTATCGAAGTCCTCGCCGAAGGTCACACATGGTCTGAAGGCCCACTATGGATAGAAGATGGAAAGTATCTCCTTTACTCAGACATACCACCTAATAGAATATATAAGTGGAGTGAAGAAGGAGGTAAGGAGTTATACCTCGAGCCATCAGGTTATACAGGCGAAACACCTCGTGGAGGCGAACCTGGATCTAATGGTCTCTTACTTGACCAGCAAGGACGACTTGTGATGTGCCAGCATGGTGATCGTAGGGTAGCAAGAATGACTACTCCTATCAATCAGCCAACTTCAAAATTCGAAACTATCATAGGACAGTATGAGGGCAAGAGATTTAACAGCCCGAATGATGCTACCTACGATAGAGCAGGTAATCTATATATAACAGATCCTCCATACGGCTTAGAAGGAAATGTCAATGATCCAGCGAAGGAGATCGATTTTCAAGGTGTATACAGATATAGCACATCAGGAGAACTGACACTGATAGCGGATGATATACCACGACCTAATGGCATAGGTCTATCACTAGATGAAAGCAAGCTATATGTAGCCAACTCGGAGGGTACACCACAGTGGACGGTGATAGATCTTTCTCCCGAAGGAGAACCGTCTAACCAAAGAGTTTTTCATCATGATCAGGATGCCCAAGGAGATGGTGCACCAGACGGGCTCAAGATCGATAATACCGGCAATATCTGGGCTACAGGACCTGGAGGTGTTTGGGTCTTTGCTCCAGATGGTACCGTCTTAGGTAAAATCAAAACTGGAGAAAAAACGTCGAACTGTGCTTTTAACGCCGATAAAAGTATCCTATACATGACTTGCGATGACTATCTTATGCGGATAAAGCTATAGAGATGGTCCTTGGCAGTGAAGAAGAAGTAAAAGGAAAAGGTTCTTACAAATGGGTGGTCCTAGGACTTCTTACGCTCATCTATACTTTTAACTTCATTGATCGTCAGATCATAGTTATACTCGCTGAGCCTATTAAGGCGGAGTTTGGTCTGAGTGATCAGGATCTTGGTTGGCTGACAGGACTTGCATTCGCTGCTATCTATGTTGTCCTAGGTATCCCGTTAGCAAGATTTGCTGATAGCCATAATCGAAAGAACATAGTTACCGCATGCTTAGCTATCTGGTCTGTTATGACAGCTGTGTCTGGCATGGCTGCCAACTTTGTACACCTTCTTCTAGCTCGAGTAGGAGTAGGAATCGGTGAGGCTGGTTGTAGTCCACCGTCTCATGCTATTATCTCCGATTATTTTCCACAAGAGAAGCGGGCAACTGCACTTTCGATTTATTCGATGGGCATCTATTTGGGGATATTGCTAGGGTTTGTAGTAGGAGCTGTGATCGCTAAGCAGTATGGTTGGCGTAATACTTTCTACATTATCGGTATCGCTGGAGTAGTGCTTTCTGTGCTGAGTTATTTTTTCATCAGAGAACCTATTAGAGGCGCTATGGATGATACTCAGGAAGTATCTGAAGTTGGTTTTGGTGATGTCTTAAAATACCTCTGGAGTAAGAAAACTTTCGTCTACATATCGATAGCTGGCGGCCTCAATACTTTTGCGACATATGGTGTAGGCAACTTTCTTCCTTCCTTTTGGCAACGAGTTCATGGATTGAGTATAGTTGAAGCAGGTATTGCCATGGGCCTGACTGCTGGATTTGGTGGTATGATTGGCACTTTTGGAGGAGGATGGTTATCAGATAAGCTTCAAGTAAAAGATAAAAGATGGTATATGTGGATTGTACTATTCGCTGGGTTGTTCAATATCATACCCTCCGTGTTGGTATATTTTTCTGACAATACGACGTTGGCGATATCTATGTCATTCTTTACATCTCTGCTGACCGCAGTATACATGGGACCTAGTCTAGCTGTTTCTTATAGTTTGATCAATGCAAAGATGAGGGCACTAACATCCTCTATATTCTTCTTTGTACTCAATTTTATTGGATTGGGTTTTGGTCCACTTGTGATTGGTATACTGAGTGACTACTTCGAACCTAGTTATGGTAACCTAAGTCTGAGATATGCCTTTACGATAACTTTTGCTACGGGGATATTATCAGCAGTGTTTTACTACTTAGCCTCAAGAACTTATCGGAAAGACCTAGAAGAGGTCATCGTATGAACCAACACCGCCTTACACAATCTTGGAGGTGGTTTGGTCCTAATGACAGTGTATCACTTGAGGACATCAGACAGTCTGGAGCATCGAATATAGTAACTGCTCTACATGATGTAAACATCGGAGAGGTCTGGTCAGTAGAAGACATACTGGAGAGAAAGAAGCTTATCACTGAAGTAGGACTTGAGTGGACAGTCGTCGAAAGTGTGCCCGTCCATGATGATATCAAAAGACGCAGTGGTGATTACCTGCAGCTGATAGAGAACTACAAAACTTGCATACGGCATCTAGCACGAGCTGGAGTAGAAGTCATCACTTATAACTTTATGCCAGTCATGGACTGGGTAAGGACAGATCTTCACTACAAGTTGGAAGATGGGTCTTTGGCACTTAGATATGATGGTGATGCTATCGCGGCGTTTGATCTACATATCCTTCGTCGGCCTGAAGCCTATGACGAATATACACTGCAGCAAAGACAGGAGGCTCAAGAATACTTTGACCTCCTCTCTGAAGAAGAAGTAACCGATCTTACGATGAAGATCATCGCCGGACTGCCAGGTAAGACTACATCGGCATCAGATAGTATCCAAGAGTTCAGAGACTTGTTGGATACATACTCACAGATCGATAAAAAACAACTCAGAGAGAATCTCAAGCTCTTTCTCGAGGCCATCATACCAGTAGCTGAAGAAGTCGGTATGAAGTTAGCCATCCATCCAGATGATCCACCCTTTGAATTACTCGGGTTGCCTCGTATCGTCTGTGATATAGAGGACTTCAGATATATAACATCAGCCGTATCAAGCGAGGCCAATGGTATTTGCTTCTGTACAGGTTCACTGGGTGTCTTACCTTCTAATGACTTGCCAGCCATGATCGAAGAGCTAGGAGAGAGGATTCACTTTATACATCTACGTGCTGTCAAGAGAGAAGATGCAAGTCACTTTTACGAAGCAGCACATCTTGAAGGTGAAGTAGATATGTATGAGGTGATTGAAGCATTTACGAAAGTGCAACAAAGGAGAAGAGTATCTATCCCCATGAGACCAGATCATGGCCACAAGATCCTCGATGATATTAAGAAGGAGACTAATCCAGGCTACTCTGCCATCGGTCGCTTGAAGGGTCTAGCTGAGATCAGGGGACTAGAAGAAGGTGTCGTGCGCAGTCTAGCTAAGCACTAACTCTTAATCTTAGAAACTACAACACCTTTTTCTTTAGAGGCTTGTTTCTGATGTGTGATAGAATGTGCAACAGCATCCGCTATTAGAATTTTGAGATCCTTATTGTCTAATTCTTCCTTAGACTTGATCGGGACGTGTCGTATAGACTTGCCTGTGCCTTGGAGAAGCCCCTTGGGATCATCGAGTGATGTTCCAAAGTTAAATCCTAGATTCAGGTGCTCGCTATATACTGGGATGTGACAGTATGCATCAGAAAGTTTCAATGTCGTGGTATATACAGATGTCAGCGCATGTGTCTTATAGAGCAATTCATTTCCTTCAGGATACATCTCTATCAGTAGACTTCTGACGGCTTTGTAGAGAGCTTGAAGTTTTTTGTTTTTTTGAGTCAAGTGTTTTTGAAACTCTGCATGGAGTGATGCAGAGTTGAGGTGGTTCGTCTGCTGATCTGATTTTTTCATACTCAGTGAATGTATGGATTGTTTTCTTGTTTGCCGTACCAAGAAGGAGCTTGACAATGAATTTGCCTAGAGGCTAATTTGTCTGCGGATACCACTAATAGTCAAGAAAGCAAAGATGATGACTACCCCGAAAGAGAGCCCAGCGATAGATGAGATCTCACCCTGATGTCTCACAAATAGTGCGACAAATGCCCAGACTACAACACCTGTATATGCAGCCTCGCGAAACTTGCGAAAAACCAAGTAGGCGATGGCGGCAGCTACGGTGATGATGATGAGTGTCCATGTTGGCTTATCAATACCGAGGCCAGACCAGTTATAAAAATCCAAAGCAGAGCTGAAGTTAAGTGCTGTCGCCAAAGTGATCCACGCAAAGTAAATACTCAACGGAAATCTCTCGAGCCAATAATTGATTTCATCGCCAGCCTGTTTTCTGCTGACTAAGATGGCATTCATCTGATACAGCGTGATCAGCATGATGATGATGATCCCTACTGTGATCCACTGCCAATCATATGAGGCAGCAACAAGCCAGAGGCCATTGCAGATTACATTGATAGAGAAGAGGACGTGTAGCTGTTGCCAATCTTTTGTCCCAACCTTTCTTCGGATCCACTGATAAATTGGAAATGCGATAATCCCCAGATAGATCACCGACCATATGGCAAATGCATAACCAGACGGCACGATCAACGGTGCTTCATAGTTGCCTCCTCGTCCTACAGGATTATCACCCATCATCCCAGTCGCCGTCGTGCCGTATAACACCAACATGATAACAACAGAGATGATCGACATCCATATGTGCTTAGTCAGTTCTTGATCCGAATCTTTCATGAGAGTTCAATGCTAGATAACCTTTCTTGTTCACCGCTTACTTCTAATGAATGCTAATTCTTATCTTTCATCAAAATCTAATCAACTATGAATCCAAAACTAACTTTGGCGCTACGCGTGCTACTAGGTCTCTTCTTGCTCATATTTGGGCTGAACAAATTTCTGAATTTTTTGCCACCATTTCCTATGGAAGGAGATTTTGGTGTTCTTATGGGTGTCTTGTTCAGTTCAGGATTTCTCTCATTGATCGGAGTGTTGGAAGTGTTAGCTGGATTGGCGTTACTGGCAGGTAAGTTTGTTCCATTAGCGCTGATTTTTTCAACAGCCATCATGTTCTGTGCGGCAGTTTTTCATTTACTACTCGACCCTGCTAACGTAGGTGGTGCCGTCGTAGGACTTTTACTTTCACTCATCTTGGTATATGCCTTCAAGCCTAGATTCTTAAGTGTAGTAAGTCCTTAAGTCTA
Organism: uncultured Saprospiraceae bacterium; assembly: GCA_964640065.1. Classification (GTDB taxonomy): domain Bacteria; phylum Bacteroidota; class Bacteroidia; order Chitinophagales; family Saprospiraceae; genus JAJRXG01. The sequence continues at coordinate 86 of CAZXIE010000106.1, read as the reverse complement.
TCCACTCAAGGTAAATATCTGTTTATCAGCTATTTATGAGTATTCTATGTTAATCTAACAATAAAATGCTCACACCGTATCTGATA
>CAZXIE010000105.1:0-13253 GCA_964640065.1 uncultured Saprospiraceae bacterium | reverse complement strand
GGTCAGCGTGCACAAGGTTATACATACGATGCGTGATGAGTATTAGAATCTTGTCTCTGGATAGTTCTCTTATATTTTGGAAGATCTCATCCTCTGCGAGAGGATCTATAAAGCTAGTAGGTTCATCCAGTATGACGACATCTGCATCTTTATAAAATGATCGAGACAATGCTAGTTTCTGCCATTCTCCCCCACTCAATTCTTCACCCTGCCTAAATGATCTACCTAGTTGTGTATCAAAACCTTTTTCTAGTTTATCTATGATTGGTCTAGCTAAACCATACTCTGCAGATCTAGTCATTCTTGTTTTATCAAAAGGACGATGCAAATCAGCAAATTGTATATTATCCTTAACTGTAGCATTATACTTAGAAAATGATTGGAACAACACCGTCATTCGCTTTCGAAGTTCGTGTTGATCAAAAGTCTTTATATCAACTCCATCGAATGTAATGTCACCTTTGCTCGCATCATAGAATCGATTCAACAATTTTACAATGGTACTCTTCCCTGATCCATTTTGACCTACGATAGCAAGTAATTCTAGTTTCTTTGCTGAAAACGAAACATTATTCAAAATAACTTTTTCAGTCTTAGGGTAAGTGAAGGAAACTTCATTGAATGAAATAATTTCAACACTCTCCCTGATAGGATGTGACTGAGTCGGATTTTCAAGCTTGTTATCAAGATCTAGAAAATTGAAAAGATGACTAAGATACTTTCGATTTTCATGAAGCCTGACCAAGGCACCGAGTGCATTATTGATATTGGACTGGCCCTTTTGAAAAGCCCCAAAATACATAGCTATATCACCTACACTGATAAATCCCTTGAGTGCTCTCCAAGCTATCAAGCCAAGAGCGGCTATGATAGACACTGCCTCAACACTTTGGGCAAGCCCTAAAGAGACTGTTTTATTCCTATTGAGCACTCTCTTCTCTTCTCTCAGCTTACCTCTGATCTGTAAGAATCTGTTCTTTATCTTTTCTCCAAAGCCAAATATTCGCACCTCCTTTGCGTCAGCAGAACTGGTTAGGATTTGGCGGAGATAATTCGCTTTCCGATTTTCTTGTGTATGGCTGACCGTAAGAGTGACCATCTTATTCGCAAAGTATAGACGAATTAACGCGATTGGCAAGGCGATTATTATCAGCACTAAGGAGACTCCCCAATGAAGAGTAAGTAGCAAGATGAATATAGCAAGGAGACTAATGCTACTTTGTACAATCTGGATAATGGAAGTCAACGCCATAATCGGCCTGACGGAGGACTGGGCGATGGCTCGTTCGAATATGTCATGATACTCATCATCATCAAAATGCTCTAGATCTGTATATATAGCTTTCGATATAACAATGTTAGACATATGATCTGAGACAACATCTGATTGCAACTCTCCGACATAACTAGCGAAGTTGTTCACTATTATCAACAAGATCTGAACGATGGCAAACCCTATCAGAATTTGAAGGATGTAATTGAATTCTGGAGTCTGACTACCAACAAATGCATCTAATAATAGCTTCATCAAATACAATGGGATCAGAGGTAAAATGGCTTGCACGATAATCAAGGAAAATCTCAGCACAGTCAATTTCTTACTACACTTCCATATTATCTTTATTATCCTGAAGACATAAGAAAAGTCGAGAATTGATCTATTAAGTTTTATAGTCAAAATGCAGTGTCATATATTCGAAAGTTCACAAGTTAATGAATCAAGTCAGGTACTCGCGATAGATTAGTAATCAAGTCACTTAATTCTCGCTTTAGAAAATCAAGTCTGAAACATTGAGCTTTAGTCATCAACTAGTATCCAAGAGAAAAATCGAGAACAACATTCCCTTCTTTCTCTGCCTACATAGCGTATCCAGATGATACACATAAGCGGTCTTCAACTATGATAGGCCCATCAGAATCTATAGCACAACCAAATGCTCGTACATCATTTACTGCCTCATAATCTTTCTTGAAATCTAAAACCGTAACTCTCTCCATAGTCTATGGCATAAGCATTAAACCAGTTGTCAAGCGCAGCTCCAAAACCACTTATTGCGATAATTTGATCTCTGCTTATAGCCCATGCCCACAACCTCTCAATTCACATGTCCAACAACATTACCTGTTATATCGACACAATTAAAGGCTAACCATCTACACAATCAATCCTCTCGTCGAATAATAATCGACTCTTGAGAATCGTCCTTTATCTTCCATTTATTCTTTCGCTTAATCCAATCACAGATGAATTCCCTTAAGGACTTTTTTATTTTTTGTTCAGGTGCCAATCGTTCTATCCTCAAAAGAACACCGACTGAGATCAACAAATATGTCGGCATCGGTGCTACCATCTTCTTTACTGGCGTCTTTGCGGCTATAGCTGCAGGATATGCTTTGTACACAGTATTTGAATCTAATTACTTAGTGGTGCCTGTTGCTTTGCTATGGGGGCTTATGATCTTTAATCTAGATCGATTTATCGTATCAACGATGAAAAAGAAAGGGGCGTTCTATCGCGATTTTGCGGCAGCTGCTCCGCGATTAATACTTGCCATCTTGATAGCTATAGTCATTGCCAAGCCTTTAGAATTGAAAATATTTGAGAGTGAAATTGAAGCAGAATTAGTGCAGATGCAACAAGAAAACTACAAGGTCCAAGATGACCTTGTACGATCTAGATATACCCTTCAGATAGATACTTTGAAGTCTGAGATATTGGCATTAAAAAGTGAGATAAATACAAAAACCTATGAACGAGACCAACTTGTCAATGAGGCAATTATGGAAGCAGATGGAACGGGCGGTTCAATGAGAAAAAATCTGGGACCTATTTATAAGACAAAGCGAGCTGCTGCAGATCTGGTACAGATTGAACTGGATGGATTGAATACTGAAAACAGTGCCTTGATAGCAGCTAAGCAATCAAGAATCGATCAATTTGAATCCCAGATGAAGGGAGACATGTCAACCTTAGAAAGAGTCACCATGACTGGCTTCGCGGCTCGATTGGAAGGACTTGAACGAGCGACGAAGAGAAGTCGAGCGATATACATAGCTAACATATTTATTATGCTCTTATTTATAGCTGTTGAAATTGCTCCTGTAATTACCAAATTGATTCTCGAGCGTAGTCCATATGACTATGTCCTAGACAAACACGAACATCTCTTTGCTATGAATCATAAGGGATTTACTTCCAAACAGGTGCATACTGTTGAGAACGAAGCTAAGTTTAATCAAGAGACCTCGGATCACAAAACTAGACTCGCTATACAGGCTGAAAAAGAACTCGCGGACGAGGCTGTTAAACGTAAGATCGAAGAGCTAAAAGGCAGTATGACTTTGTCCAGAGGGTTTTTCAAGGAGTCGAGCTTGTTTGAAGGTTAGATGGTTTATACTGAATCTATCTATACAATGTAAATAGGTATTAAGATTAGAGATTAGTGCTTGTTGGATAGTTTCAGAGGTTTAACTGGTTTTATAGGTTTAACTAGTTTCTTGATTCCGCTTTAATCAGCAATATTTCAGCCCCATCTAGGTTATACCTATCAACCCCAATATTGTAATGCGCATATATCCTTTACTACTAGTCGTTGCATCGATATTCTCCTCTTGTGTTAGCGATGGAGATCAGTTGATAGAGTCAGATATGACTTATATCCTTGATCGTCTATCTCGTGAGTATGAGCAGCTTCCAGAAAAAGCGATAAGTATCAGTGATGATAATCAGGTCTTTGCTATGTATGCTTCCCCTACTTCAGTCTATGGTCACGGAATCTTGGGTGATAAGATAGAGGCAAAGCAACTAGTGGTGGTGCGCCGTGGTGTTTTTCATGAATTAAGCTTGGGAGACCGGGTAGTTTTTGAAGATATCAGACCGCGACTATATGATGCAGACGGAGATGGTGAATTGGAGATCATAACTATACGCACTGAATTCTCCGATGGTGCTGGTATAGGCATCTATAAACTAGAGAACAACCAACTTGTAGAATATGCAGCAGTACCTGTCATCGGCAAAGCATACAGATGGTTAAATATAGTGGCGATCAATGATCTTGATGATGATGGAGTTGTAGAGTTGGCTTGGATCGAGACTCCTCATATAGGAGGCATACTTAAAGTGGCCAAGATCAATCGAGGAACTTTAGAAGTCTTAGATAGTAAAAGGGAATACAGTAATCACTCTATAGGCGAAACGAACCTTTGCTTATCTGCTCTCGCTATAATGAATTCTCTTAAGGTGATCTACATACCAAGCCAAGAAGGAGATAGCATAGTTGGTTACGTCTTCAAGGATGGTTTGCTAGAAAAAATAGAAGAGATTTCAATACCCGTAGACTTCACCCAATCTCTAAGATCCCAATACAACTTTGACAATATCATTGATCAAGAAGTGAATTGCATAACAACTTAGGCTGAGGTTCAAGAACGGGATAAGTAGCTTGTGGTGGTGTTTGATGTTTTGTAATCTAAACAGATGATTATTGAGGCTATTCTATTCATCCCCAAATACCCAAACAAAAAAAGACCCTGAATATCAGAGTCTTTCTTTATTGTCTATAGTAAGCGGTTAATGCTAGGTGATATATCGTTTTTTAGATGCTTGCTAAGAATCCTTGCCACTCATCGTCGGCATTGATTCTTACGTAACTGATGGATGACGCAAGGTTCTTACTGATGGCGCATTCCAGATTCTGATCGTTTGATCCAGTAGTACAAGATGTAGATACATCTGAGAGAGAGTCGCGTCGTAATATCATTTGGTCAACCATTGTCTTCATTTTTACTGACCGCTTTCACGGTCATTGGTTTTTAATTCTTAGGGTTCTCTGGTTGAGGTCAGTGATATTGCAGTGTCACTACTACAAATATGAGGGCACCAGGGGGAGTTTTGGTGGATTTCGGTTTTTTGGAGATAATTTCCCTGTTTTTGGCAGAGATTCTCGATTAAGATAAAAACAATTAATACAATAGCCAATAATGCTCATTATCGTGCAATATCACAAGTCATCTTACCACTATGAGCTGATGAAAAAAGACCTTCAAAATGACAAGCACAAGACAAGGATGAGCTCTAATTATAGAGTTCATCATATGAAGGCTAAAATATAGCCTGACTGTTTTACCTCTCTTATTACTGGCGCTTTTTTTATAGTGTCAGGCGAAATTGGTGAGATAGCATAATTATCACCACATACATACATGTCTCAACAAGGATTGGGAGGGATGCGCTAATGAAATTATAAGCTGACCTTATAAGCCTGTAATGCTGAAACAAAAAAGACCCTGAATATCAGAGTCTTTTTTTTATTGTCTATAGTAAGCGGTTACATGCTTAGTGATATATCGTTTTTAGATGCTTGCTAAGAAACCTTGCCACTCATCATCTGCGTTGATTCTTAGGTAACTCATGGATGACGCTAGATTCTTGCTGATAGTACATTCTATATTCTGATCGTTTGATCCATTCGTATAAGATGCTGGTACATCTGAGAGCGAGTCGCGTTGAAGTATCATTTGGTCAACCATTGTTTTCATTTTTACTGACCGCGTTCACGGTCATTGGTTTGTAATTCTTAGGTTTCTTCGGTTGAGGTTAGTGTTATTGCAGTGTCACTACTACAAATATGAGTGCAACAAGAGGTCATTTTAGTGGATTTCGGTTTTTTGGGGAAAATTTCCCTGTTTTTGACGAAGATTATCGATTAAGGTAAATATGATTAACGCTATACTCAATAATACTAACTATCATGTAATATCGGTAGTCATCCTACCACTATGCGTCGACGAAGAAAGATCTTCAAAATGACAAGTACGAGACAAGGAAAAGTCAATCTCAAGTCTTACAGCACAATAGAAGAAGCATGCCTACCTTCCATAGATAATCGAAATGTATGTAGCCTACTACAGGTTTAAGAATTCTCAACTATCTTACTGACTCATGCATCACGTACTTTATGACTATTCTTCGGTTCCTCTTAGGTCTATCTCTACTTCTATTCTTTACCCTGTCTGTAAGCAGTCAAGATAGCCTAAAGCAAGTCTTGGCTAACGCTGATAATGACGAACAACGTCTTGAAGCACTAGAAGGACTCTATAAGGAATACTTGGCCAAAGACCTAGACAGCTCTATTTACTATACGCGCCAAGCCATAGAACTAGCGGATGAGATGTCGGATCTAGAATCCAAGGCTTTTATGCTGAAGAACGCCGGCATCGTCAATTACTATAAAGGTGATTATATCCAAGTCTTGGAATATTGGAACAGTTCTCTCAACCTTTTTCGGGAAATCGATCACGCTCAAGGAGAGAGCAATCTTCTTAGCAATCTTGGCAGTGTGTACAATCAAACTGGGGACTATACCAAAGCTATTGATAATTTCTTGGCTAGTCTTCGCATAGCTGAGCGGATCGAAGATACTTTAAGGGTTGCTACACTCTATCAGAATCTAGGAGCACTCTACTCCAATTTAGATGAATTTGACAGATCTGAAGAATATTATATCAAAGCTATCGAACAATGCGAAGCGATCGATTACTTTGAGTGTGTCGGCCTCGCCTACAGCAACCTTAGTGAAGTCTCAAGGGAAAGAGAAGATTATGTGCAAGCGAGAGATTATACTCAAAAAGCCATCGAAATCTTTAAGTCTCATGATTTCCCTCAACTGCCCGAGGCTTTAGTGAGTCTGGCTCTCATAAGTAACCTACAAAGCAAGTACCAACAAGCTATCGAAGAAACTCAAGAAGCGCTAAGTGTGGCAAATGAGAAAGGAAGCAACTTTGTCCTTCCAAAAATCTATGCTACCCAAGGAAAATCATGGAACGGATTAAAGAAATATAAAAAGGGATTGGCAGCATACGAAAATGCCGTAGCTACAAGTGCAAATATTGGAATCAACTCTGATCTTCAAGAGGCTTATACTGGACTTGTAGAAAGTCATAAAAACCTGAATAATTATAAACAGGCAGCTGCAGCACAAGACAGTCTCATCAGTATCAACAATTATATCTATAACACTGAAAAAGACAAGAGCATTTCAAATCTAGAGCTTACCTATAATGTTGAAAAGAAAGAAAGTGAAATAGCACTTCTTAATTCAGAAATCGAAAAATCCAATCTCCAAAGGAATCTCTTATTAAGTGCGTCCTCTTTCTTGCTCATACTTATAGGAGGAGTTGGTTTCCTATATCGATACAGTCGCAAAAAGAACAGAGTAATCAAAGATGAAAAAGACAAGTCGGACAAACTTTTAAAAAACATCTTACCTCCACAGACAGCAGAGGAATTAAAAACACATGGGAAAGTGATGCCTAAGCGCCACGAGTTTACAACTGTCTTGTTCACGGACTTCGTCCGATTTACGGAAGTATCAGCTAAGCATAGCCCTGAGGTCATCGTATCATCTATAGACTATTACTTCAAGGAGTTTGATAGGATTATACAAAAGCATGGATTAGAAAAAATAAAAACAATCGGAGACGCGTATATGTGCGCAGGAGGGCTCCACGATCAAAATGTAAACTCGCAAATCATATTACAAAACACCTTAGCTGCGGCTAGTGATATCGTCAACTTTACGATCCAAGCGGAAAAGAATCCTCCTCTGGAAGGAGTAACCTTTAAAGTAAGGGTCGGTATCAATAGTGGTCCAGTTGTGGCTGGAGTGGTAGGTCAAACAAAATTTCAATATGACATATGGGGAGACACTGTGAATGTCGCCTCACGCATGGAAACAAATTCTGAGCCTAATGAGATTAACGTTTCTGAAAGTGTATATAATATTGTTAATGATGACACCTCCTTCGAATACAGAGGAGAAATAGAGGCCAAACACTCGGGCAAGTTAAAGATGTATTACTTCAGGGAGAATACAGAGAAGTCGTTGAACTAGAGATTACCTCTCAGCATAAAGTCAAACTCGACTTTATGAGTATGTAGCCCCCACCAGACGAAAGCCTTATATTCATTGTAACTTACGACTAGACTTAATCGTACACTGAGATATGAATAACTTCTTAGCAGCGCTCTTTTATGGGATCGCTTTCCTGACTGCAATAACTGTCAATGGCCAATCTGACATCAAACAGCAACTTGAAGAAATTGCCATTATAGATCAAAAGGTAATGATGCCGATGCGCGATGGCATTCGGTTAGCTACTGATATCTACAGACCAAATACGACGCAGCAAGTACCGATCATCTTTTCTCGTACGCCTTATAATTTCAACTCATGGCGAGATGGAGAAGAATCTACTCGCACGTATCAGCGAGCATATGAAGCAGTAAAAAGAGGATATGCTTACGTTGTACAAAACGAACGAGGCCGTTACTTTTCTGAAGGTGAGTGGGATATACTGGGCACACCACTGACGGACGGTTATGATGCCTTCACATGGATGAAAGACCAGAGCTGGTCTAATGGCAAAATAGGCACTTTAGGTTGTTCTTCTACCGCAGAGTGGCAGATGGCTGTAGCCGCCCTAGATCATCCTTCTCACGCGGCTATGGTACCACAAAGTTTTGGTGCTGGTGTAGGCCGTATAGGCAAGTATCATGAACAAGGAAATTGGTATAGAGGTGGAGCAGAGCAGTTGCTCTTTTTTGCTTGGCTATATGGTGTAGAGCATGACAAGTATAAGCCACGCATACCTGCCGGAGCTAGCCAAGAAGACTTAATAAGGATATCAAAATTCTATGACCTGGCACCTGAGAACCCACCAATAGATATGAGCGAAGCCCTAGCTCATCTTCCTATCCAAGACATCCTCAAGAATATAGATGGAAAGAAAGAGGTATTTGATAAAATGGTCAGGAGGTTCCCCAATGATCAGCAATGGTATGACGGAGGCCTCTACCATGACGATATGGACTTTGGTGTACCCAGCTTTTGGTTTGGCTCGTGGTATGATGTATCGATCAGTCCTAATCTCGCTCTCTTTAATCATGTAAGACAAAATGCGACAGATCCAGAAGTTCGAGAAAATCAATATCTAGTCATAGCTCCTACCCTTCACTGTAGATATACTCGTGCTACGGAGAACACTATCGTTGGTGAGCGCTCTGTTGGTGATGCCAGACTCAACTATGATGAGCAAATCTATGGTTGGTTTGACATGTGGTTAAAAGGTGAGAGTAACGACTTCAAAGAATCAACTCCACGCGTACAGTACTATACGATGGGAAGTAACGAATGGCAGTCATCCAACTCTTGGCCACCAGAAGGAGCAACTATGAAGACTTTCTATCTCGACAGCGATGGCAGTGCTAATAGCATGTTTGGAGATGGAATCTTATCAGATGACGCTTCCGCAAATGATGATCCTGACTCATTCATATATGATCCGATGAATCCTGTCCCTTCATATGGTGGCAACGTATGCTGCACTGGCAATGCTGTACAAGGCGGTTCCTTTGACCAACAAATCATGGAGACGCGAAATGACATCCTCGTATATACTAGTGCGCCTCTACAGGAAGGAACTGAGGTATCAGGATTTATAGAGTCAACTCTCTATGTTTCCTCGGACGCTAAAGACACAGACTTCACTATTAAGCTGATAGATGTATATCCTGATGGACGAGCTTATAACTTGGACGAAACCATCCAGAGAGTCAGATATCGAGATGGATATGACAAGCAAGTATTTATGACTGAAGGTGAAGTATACAAATTAGAAATGACACCGATGGCCACGAGTAATCACTTTCCAAAAGGACATCGCATACGAATTGAAATCTCTAGTAGTAACTTCCCACGTTTTGCAAGAAACTTAAATACTGGAGGAAACAATTATGATGAGAAAGAGGGGGTGGTTGCAGAAAATACAATCCATCATTCTAAAGAGTATCCTTCTCAGATTAGGATACCGATCGTGAGCAAATGATCATACGTAACTGCGTGTCGATGCACACGTGCTGGACTCACTCTCCACGAGGCCTACCATGACCATGTTCTACTATAGCTCTAACTCTTAAAGCTTGATCGTAAGTGAAGTCTCGGTACCTCCTATTAAGAGCCATAAAGTTGGTGGCAAAAAACTGTTGATCTTCACTACATGATACAAATGAAGTCCCATTACCTTTTGGATTAGCAAAATCTATGGTAGGTGTATCTTCACAATAATCGCCATGATGAGCACAATCAAACTGAAAAGTATCGAAGAGGCCTAAGAAACCTCCCATCGTAGTGACCATGTAATCTGGATGATCGTAGAGTACGCTCTTAGAAGCTACTGCCATCATAGGTGGATATTTTTCATCATAACTTCCTCTTCTATCAAAGCCACTTAGCTCAAAATTATCCATGACTGGTGTCTCTATTATACCGCGAACGCGATTATCATAGTTCGCAGGAAGATCCTCTTCTAATCCAAACAAGAAATCCATCATCCATACATTCACATACTTATCGGGATCCCAAGAATGATCATCTATGAGATCATAAAAAGATTGTCCTTCAAATTCTCTTGACACGCCATCAAATCCTGGGGTACCTATATCAAACCCCTCGGGAGCATCGTCTGCCAGATAGAACTCTATGTTCATAGAGACTGCATTAGGGTTAACAAGATCATTGATTACATCTTCCTTACTATATGATTCTACCGCAAAAACTGAATTCAATGTATCTATAAGAAGTGCTAAGTTTCCAGGAGACACATCAGATTCTAAGACGTGAAAAATCACAGGTATCCTAAGTTTCTCTAAATTCAATTTTTCTCGAACTTCTATGGTAACAACATTGGACACTTGATTTCCAATAGCTGCAGTAAATTCATAGATGCCAGGGTCAGGAAAATAAAAGCCACCTCTTTCTTCTACTTTTTGTCCATCTAAGAATAGATCTACTTGCGAGGAGCTCACTTCAAAATTCAGATTGCCAAACTCTAGCTCAAAAGAGAACGAACCTGAAACAGACCATTCTTCAGTAGTCAAGTACGCGCGACCTCCAGCAACGGCATCTTCTCCGTCATAGAGTAACGTAATCTCATTAACATTGTCTTCTAAGGTAAAGACATCGATATCCCTTCTCTGACTCAGTATGTCCTTATAAGTAGCTGATATACGGTACTCCCCTTTTGTATCTGTTGTGAAGTACGGTCCCGGCAACTCTATGTCATTTGCAAAATATCGAAGCGTTGCATCTTCGACATCTTGATTCAACTTATTTCTCACAAATGTTGTGATAAAAGCGGTATCCCCAACTAACATAGCTTCCTTATCAATCGTGAGTAGGATTTCATCTACTTCATTGTCAGAATTGTCACTACATGAACTAACAATCAAAAAAGACAAGGTCGATAGAGCCAGTATAAGTTGTAGGAAGCGATGCATATGATGATTTGAGTGATCTCATATTCTCTAACGAAGCGAGACCAAGAAATGTCGTGACTCTATCTAGAAAAAGAGCGTAGGGCCATCTTAGTCACAGGACGATTACGATTTCTTACGATCACTTTGCTTTCAACAAAAGATGATCTAATGAATTGGATTGAAAAGAATGACTCAATTCAGCTCGGCTGTTAAGTTGTACACTTCATACTCCTACCTCCCCTCCACCAAACTCTTCAACTTCGCCATATTCTTGTCCTCTTGCTTTTTCATGCCACCCTTCATCCATGAAACCATCGACTTGGCAAATAAGCCATTGCCTCTTGTGACGCTTCTAGATGTGATCAGTGTTTGACTGCCTTGATCCTCTAAGATCATCTCATAGTCCATATCCATAAAGTCCATGCTGAAAAGCATCGCCATCTTCTGATTAGGTATCAACTCTGTGATGGTCTCTTTCATCATAGACTCTTGACCACCTTGCTCCACGTATACATGTGATACACCTCCTACTTCTCCTCGTACTCCACTGACATGCTCTGATCTTTGATAGCCTTCGATCCAATCAGGCAACGTAGCTTCATCCTGCATAACACTCCATACTTCTGAGACAGGACGATCTATAGTTAAGGAACTATCGTAAGATACAGATGGTGTCACCAGACCTCTGAGAAAAAAGATCAGAGGGAGTAATATCAATATCCCGACTAGATACTTGAGGTACTTCATATCATAAAATTTGGTGTTATCAAGGTAATCAGAAAATCTAAAGCTCTCAACTGTCACACCATCACCGTGATCAAATATTGAGATCATCATGAACGTACCATTATCTATGATGAGCGTAACTATCCACGAAGTAGTGCTATTCTCAAAGAGCCAACTATCTTAGCTATATCAACTAATAGATGATCATGTCAGAGAAAAATCAAAAATTTGGAGCTTCATTTTGGGCAAGTTTTATAGCTGCTTTCGTCGCAGCATTTCTAGCGATTGCCTCATGCTAATAGAATAAACAATGACCAGATGATACAACTCGTAGGAGTTCCGTACGACGACAACTCGTCCTACCTGCAAGGTCCCGCTCTAGCTCCTCCTAGGATCAGACTTATGGAGATAGAAGGCTCGGCTAATACATTTGCGGAAGCGGGTCTAGATATCATAAAGGACAAAGTATACACCGATCATGGAGATCTTGATATCAATACATCATCTGTTAATCCGGAAGAAACTCACCGATATATACGCAGTCAAATCTTAGATATCGCGCGCAAAGGTCCTGTCTGTACACTTGGTGGTGATCATGCCATCTCCTATCCGCTCATCAGTGCTCATACTGAGCTCTATGACGACCTCCACGTCCTACATATCGATGCACATGGAGATTTATATGAAAACTTCGACGACAATCCCTACTCTCATGCCTCACCCTTTGCTCGGATACTTGAAGAAGGCAAGATTAAAAAGCTAACTCAAGTTGGGATCAGGACCTTAACTCAGCATCAACGAGATCAAGCAGATAAGTATAATGTCGATATAGTCGAAATGAAAGATCACCATCTCAACTTTTTGGATCATCTCTCTACTCCACTCTACATATCTCTAGATATCGATGCACTTGATCCGGCATACGCTCCAGGAGTATCGCATCATGAACCTGGAGGACTATCGACTAGACAAGTCATCGAACTCATACAGAAGATACCATGTACTGTCATCGGCTGCGATATAGTCGAATACAACCCTACCAGAGATATCAACAATATGACAGCTATGGTTGGCTATAAGTTGATGAAGGAGTTGATAGCTAAGATGTATACTGCTATTTGAATATCCGCTTTCACTACGCTTCGTATGCTAGATGACGATGGTCATCACTCCGCTTTCGCAAATGTGTATTTCATCTCGAATCAGGGGC
>CAZXIE010000104.1:0-13316 GCA_964640065.1 uncultured Saprospiraceae bacterium | reverse complement strand
AAAAAAAAGAGACCGCGCTCCTCACGTGGCCTCCAATCACTGCATCAACCAAAAATTCTTGCTTTATCTTTAAAAGCACCATTTAGACGCCATCTCTTTTATCTGGTCACAACATTAGAGGAAAAAAATCTGAAATAATCATAATTCATTGATTTTCAGCGCATAATGGAGGTCTCCATATGATAAACCGAACCATATATCCGATGAATCTAAGCGATAAAGTAGCGATATATGGTTACGTCTTAGCCTCCATCTATCCCACCAGCGAGGAATCTGCTTAGCTTGAGAGATTGATTTGTCAGGGTATACTATAGTATCAAGTTCTTTTCCTTCAGCAAGATAGCCTCTGAGATGCTCAAGATGCATCTTTTCCCACTCTGATCTCCTCGAGTGATACATCGCCTCAAAGAATATTATCACCAACACCTTGACAAGGTGATGCTCCTCAAGTTGATGGGGAGTGGCTGTAGACTTATCGCTAATCAATCCGTATTTTCTTCGCTCTGCTAGCCACCGCTCGCTGTTCATCACAAGATGCTCGCTACGAGAAAAGCGATTATTACAGCGTTGGCAGACGATACCTTTAGGGAGGATATAATGTATGTTACCCATTGCTCTGGGTACAATGTGTTCGACACTAGGTATCTGACCTTCTTTTTGGCAAATAATACACGTAGACATATCCTGAGTATTGGCAGTGAGCATCAAAAGTGGGCATTAACTGATTCGTCCCCAGCTTTGGTACTTACTCTTAAGTTTCTGAAGTTGTCTTTTGGTTGCCTCATATTGAGGAAGATTCAGTTCGGCATCTTCTGATAGGATCTCCATCGCCATATGTCTAGCTGTCTGCATGATCTTTCCATCACCAGATATACTTGCGATCTTGAGATCCACAACCCCACTCTGTTGTGTGCCTTCCATATCTCCAGGTCCTCGCAACTTCATATCTACTTCTGCTATCTCAAATCCATTATTGGTCCGACACATAGTCTTGATCCTCTCGCGAGCGTAATGCGTAAGTTCTTTCTTGGTCATCAGTATGCAGTATGATTGATCAGCTCCTCTGCCCACTCTTCCTCTGAGCTGGTGCAACTGTGACAAACCAAACCGCGCCGAGTTTTCGATGATCATCACGGAAGCATTTGGCACATTGACACCTACTTCTATGACAGTGGTGGCTACCATGATTTGCGCCTTGCCTGCTGCAAATCTCTGCATCTCGAGATCTTTATCAGCTGCTTTCATCCTACCATGGACCACAGCTATCTGGTAGTCTTTGATGGGGAAGTAGTTAAGGAGATCTTCATATCCTTGATCAAGATTCTCAAGATCTAAGGTGGCTGATTCTTCTATCAATGGAAAGACCACATAGATCTGTCGCCCTTTGGCGATCTCTTCTTTCATAAACTTGATGATCCTCATCCGATCTACCTCCGTGCGATGTATCGTCTTGACCGGTTTTCGTCCAGGAGGGAGTTCGTCGATGACGGACACATCGAGGTCTCCATAGGTTGTCATCGCGAGCGTCCGAGGTATAGGAGTAGCCGTCATGACGAGGATGTGTGGTGGTATATCTTTATTCTTAGTCCAGAGTTTTGCCCGCTGAGCTACGCCAAATCGATGTTGCTCATCAGTAACTGCTAATCCAAGTTTTTGAAATACTACAGGATCTTCAAGGATAGCATGTGTCCCTATCAATATATCGATATGACCATCCTTCAAGAACCTGAGAAGGTCCTTACGCACCCGACCCTTCACGGATCCCGATAAAAAGGCTACATGTATACCAAGGCCTTGTAATCCTTCAGTTATCGACTGATAGTGCTGCTGTGCTAGGATCTCTGTAGGCGCTAGTAAACAAGACTGATAGCCGTTATCGAGGGCGATGAGCATGCTCATCATAGCCACTACTGTCTTCCCACTCCCGACATCTCCTTGTAAGAGCCGATTCATCTGCGTGCCTCGCTTAACATCTGCACGGATCTCTTTGATCACTCTCTTCTGAGCACCGGTCAACTCAAAGGGCAGCTTCTCTTTAAAGTACCTGTTAAAGTTGTCTCCTACTTTTTCGAAGATCAGTCCTTTGAACTTCAACTCTCGGAGCTTCTTGACTTGTAATATCCGAAGCTGCAGAAAGAACAACTCCTCAAACTTCAGTCTCACAGTAGCCCTAGTTTTCTGAGCCTCATCGTCTGGTAAGTGTATCCATCGATAAGCGTTATATCTCGGGCATAGCTTGAGGGTATCAACCAACTTCGCTGGCAATACCTCAGAAAAATGCTCTGGACGAAGGATGCGCCATATATTCTGCATGATAGTCCTACGTACTCGCATACCCACGCTCTTATGCGTCAGCTTTTCAGTAGAAGGATATACTGGTAAGAAAGCACTTTGTTGGCTTGCTTTTGATGCAAGTTCCATCTCGGGGTGAGATATCGATCTCTTGCCTTTATAGACATTGACCTTGCCAAAAAGCACATACTCATGATCGACCTTGAGAGACTCAGCAATCCACTTAGCGCCTTGGAACCAAGTGAGTTCTATGAGTCCTGAGGGGTCTTTAAAGACCCCCTTTAGTCGCGTACGTCCTTTTCCCTTCATAGGAGTGAGCGATACGAGTATGCCTTTGAGCTGCACACTGTCTCCCTTACGGACATCCTTGAGCATGACAAATGTCGTACGATCCTCATAGCGAAAGGGAAATATCTCTATCAAGTCCTCTATAGTCTGAACACCGAGTTCAGATCTGAATAAGGCAGCCCGCGCTTCGCCGACACCTTTTACAAATTCGATTTTTTGCCTGAGTGGATTTGACCCTTTCGACATCTCCCAAAAATAACTGATAAGTCTAGAAACTTAATGACATCTCCTAAGGTTACTACACTTCAAAAAGTAGTAGAGCCTTTCGCACGCCGCGACAGACTCATTCAGTTACCTTTGTGACTTATGGAATCCAAGAGACAGCGACAAGTAGGTACAGTTATCCAGCGACACTTCAGCAACGTCCTCCGAGAAGAGGGGTCGTATATCTATGGCATGGAGCCACTAGTATCGGTGACACATGTACTGATGTCTCCTGATCTGGGCTTGGCTAAGATTTACGTAAGTGTATGGAATACTGAAAATAAGCAAGCTGTGCTCTTACAAATGGAAGAACAGCAGCATAGACTGAAGCGCCAGTTAGCGGCACGAGTGCGTAAGCACTTGAGAAGGATACCGCACATCGACTTTTATCTCGATGAAACTCTCGATGAGATAGATAAGGTAGAAAATCTCTTTGCTAATATGAATACTCCAGTCGCAGCAGGAGAAGAAGAGTAGCTACGACAGCTCCTTTAGCTATCGTAATTCCTTTAACTGATCGACTTGAGATGGGTCGATAGAAGCCATGACATTATAGACGGTGCGTTGCTCAGACTTCACGCTATTCTTAAAGATCTCAAGGATCTCAAGGCGCTTTGCATTGGCGAACATCTGTACGATCATCGAATTACGATACTTGTCTTCTACTTGGCCTACTCCCTTAAGAGAAGAAAGGATAACTGCTTTACTCACACTGATATCGTTATGCATCTTATCGAGGCCATTGCGGTGATAGTCATACATCGACTGTCTCAAGGCTCTCGATCGCGCATTGAATATATTCTCGATGATCCAGTATCTCGTGCGATCCCCGCCGTTAGCTGTCCAGTCCCTGTCTCCAGTACTGACATTGGCAGGGACATTATTGATGATATCCTGAGCTAACCTAAAGTACTTCTCTCCACCATATGGACTAAAAGAATCATAGTCATATCCAAGGATGACATAAGCATAGAAAGTAAGTATAGAGGAAAGGTTATCGGTAAAGTTGGTCGTGTTATCTATGATGGGCTGCAGATCGTATTGGAAAGCCACATCATTATCGACATGATTAAGTAACTGACTACTGTAGTTACTCATATAGATCGGCCGAGCACTTGATATAAATATATCCGCTATGAAAGTATTAGGACTCGGATCTCTCTTAATATTAATCTGGATCGACGCCTCGATGCGTTCCTCACTATAAAAGTCGTCATCGGACCACTCGGTATTATTATAAAATTCTCTGATGGCAGTCTCAAGCTGCTGAAGTGTACTCGGGTCTGCGGCATTGAGCGCGGGGTAGTTGATCTTCACATCTACGGCGAGCTCTTGTGTCTGCCCCTCGAGGACAAACATCAATAGAAATAATACGACTGCAAAAAATCTCATCTACTTGATTTAACTGAGATAAGGCACGAGATAATCTATGATATCGACGGCCACCTCTCTCTTATCCTTGAGTTGAAAAGGACGCTTTTTCCCATCACTTCCGTAAATGGTAATCTGGTTAGTCCCATGACCAAAACCAGCTCCCTTCACACTCAGTGAATTAAGAACGATGAGATCGAAGTTTTTCTTATCCAGTTTGGCTTGTGCGTTTTTGGATTCATTGTCAGTCTCGAGAGCAAATCCGACATGTATCTGTCCTGTCCTCTTCTTTTTGCCTAATGTGCCAGCTATATCGATGGTCCGATCGAGCGGAAGGCTGTTCATATCTCTCTCAGTTTTCTTGATCTTACTGTCACTGAATTCTACTGGCTTATAGTCAGCCACAGCAGCAGTAAAGATCATGATATCGCTTTCTTCATGGAGCTTCTCACATGCCTCATACATGTCCCTTGCACTCTTAACATGATGCACATGGACGCCCGGACCTGGTCTTTTGCTGGTTGGTCCTAGGACTAGATGTACAGTAGCACCTCTACTCTTACAATCTTCAGCTAGAGCTATGCCCATCGTCCCTGTACTATGGTTGGATAAGAATCTCACAGGGTCGAGAGCTTCTTGTGTTGGACCGGCCGTGATAACTACTGTCCTCCCCGCTAAATCAGCGTTTTTTTTTAAGTCCTTATCGAGAAAGGAAAAGATATCTTCTGGTTCGGCCATGCGCCCATCACCAACGAGCCCACTTGCGAGTTCGCCATGACCGACAGGTATGATCTTATTACCATAAGATATGAGCTTATCGATGTTAGCTTGAGTGGCTGGGTGCTTCCACATATCAAGATCCATCGCTGGTGCGATATAGACCGGACACTTAGCACTGAGATAGGTCGCAACTAACATGTTATCAGACTGACCACTCGCCATCTTGGATATCGTCGTCGCTGTAGCAGGAGCCACAACAAATGCATCCGCCCAAAGTCCTAGATCGACATGATTAGACCACTGGTCACCATCTATCAGATCTATAGAAACGGCATGCTTCGATAAAGTAGAAAATGTAAGAGGCGCTACAAACTCTCCAGCAGTAGGTGTCATGATGACCTTCACTTCTTTACCTGCCTTGACAAATAGGCGAACAAGTGAGACAGACTTATAGGCTGCTATACTACCAGAAACACCGAGTACGATGCGTTGCATACGATGAAGTAAATGCTATTCTTCGATCAAAGGCTGATCTTCTGGATCTTCGATAGTACTTACTAGCTCGAGCTTTTCATCCAGATACTCGTCAGTGGCGATCAATGTAGGATTAGGAAGCTTCTCGTAGAACTTGGATATCTCGATCTGCTCTTTATTCTCTTGGATCTCTTCTATACGATCAGTCACAACTGCAAACTCTTCGAGCTTACCATGGAGTTCACGCTTGATATCTACGTTGAGCTTTCTAGCACGACTCTCTATGATCGCTATCGCTTCATAGATATTTCCTCTTGTAGCTGCTAGACCTACGAGGTCTCTTGCTTTTACATTAGGGTCTAATCCTTGTACTCGAGTTTTAATGTCAGCCATTCTGTATGTTTATTATTTCCTTATTGCATTGTTCTCTCGTAGCAGTTACTTCCTCTACTCTTTCATGTGTGCTATGTCTTTTGAGATAAGCATCACAATACTCCACTGCCGCTTGAAATCTCTCTTCCTTTTTTGTAAAGATCGATCTTTCTGCCCAGTCCTTGTTAGCCTGGATCAATATATATCTACTCTCCTCAGCATACTCAGTCCCCGGATAATCTTTTAATAGATTTTCTAAGGCCCTAATAGAGGAGCTATAGTCTCTTGTATGGTAATACAATTTGCCAGAGTTAAAAGCTTTCAATTCTGCCTTTGCTCTTAACTGGTCTATATACCGATTACATTCTTCTACCTTATCACTATTAGGATAAGCATTGACAAATTCTTGGAAGGCTTCGATGGCACTTTCACTATCGGTTTGATCAAGCTGATGCCTTGGACTTAACCGATAATAAGAGATAGCACTTTGATAAAGTGCATCTTCTTTTCTCTCACTTGTCGTATATGTGTTAGCAAATTGCTTGAAGTAGTGTGAGCTCAGGACATAACTTCCTTTGTCATAATGAGTAGAAGCAATCCTGAAAGCAATATGTTCTGCTTCCTTTTTACCTCTAAAGGCTGGCACTATTAATTCGTAAAGCGTAGCTGCTTTACCAAACTCCTCTTTGTTATATAAACTGTCTGCAGTAGTCAGCATCAACTCAGGGTTATTGGATGTTCTGATCCGCTCGAAATTAGATCGGCATCCAACGGCTAGAGTAGCGATGGTGATAACAACAAAAAGTAAAGGAAAAAGGCCCTTCTTCATAAGCGCGCAAAATTACTTCATTTACGTAAGTGAATCAAAAAAACATCTGTAGAACGCTACGATACCTTTAAAACCCCACAAAACACTAGGTTTTATAGGGTTCTTAACACTTAAAATGCATAAAAAAGGGCTGCCAACATGCGTCAGCAACCCTTTTATATCTAAGAAGAGGACGATTACATCATTCCTCCCATACCTCCACCTGGAGGCATCGGTGGCATAACTGGCCCATCTTCTGGCTTATCATTGATGACTGCTTCTGTCGTGAGTACCATACCTGCTATAGATGCGGCATTCTCGATAGCAATACGCGTCACTTTTGTTGGATCGATAACTCCCGCCTTCTTCAGATCTTGGTATTTATCTGTCTTGGCATTATATCCGTTAGATCCTTTGCTGTTGAGTACATTCTGTAGTACTACTGAGCCATCTACTCCTGCATTGTCTGCGATCGTACGTAGTGGAAACTCAAGAGACTTCTTAACGATCTGGATACCCATGTTCTCGTCTTCGTTCTCTCCGCTTACTTTGTTGAGGCTATTCATCGCTCTGATCAAGGCTACACCTCCACCAGTTACGATACCTTCTTCTACTGCTGCTCTTGTAGCATGTAGTGCATCATCTACTCTATCCTTTTTCTCCTTCATCTCTACCTCTGTAGAAGCACCTACGTATAGTACAGCTACTCCACCCGATAACTTAGCAAGACGCTCTTGTAGCTTCTCTCTATCATAATCAGAAGTCGTAGTTTCTATCTGCTGCTTGATCTGACCTATGCGAGACTTGATCGCATTTTTCTTACCAGCACCATCTACGATAGTTGTGTTGTCCTTATCAACTGTGATCTTCTCTGCAGATCCAAGGTGACTTAGCTCAACTCCGTCAAGCTTATATCCTTTCTCCTCAGAGATAACTGTTCCTCCTGTAAGGATGGCGATGTCTTCTAGCATAGCTTTTCTTCTATCACCAAATCCTGGAGCTTTTACAGCAACTACTTTAAGACCTCCTCTAAGTCTGTTCACTACAAGAAGTCCAAGAGCTTGGCTCTCGATGTCTTCTGCGATAATCAAAAGAGGACGACCTGCACCTGCAGCCTTCTCAAGGATCGGTATGATATCAGCTGTGTTAGAGATCTTTTTATCGTGGATCAGTACGAGAGGACTCTCATACTCACTCTTCATATCTTCAGCGTTAGTCACGAAGTATGGTGATAGATATCCTCTATCAAACTGCATACCCATCACTTCTTCCACATATGTATCAGTACCCTTTGCTTCTTCTACAGTGATCACACCATCTTTGCTTACTCTCTTCATCGCATCAGCTATGAGAGATCCTATCTCGCCATCATTGTTAGCAGAGATAGATCCAACTTGTTGGATTTTATCGAAGTCGTTACCTATGATATTACTTTGCTTTTTCAAGCTTGCGATCACAGCATCCTTTGCTTTGTTGATACCTCTCTTGAGGTCCATCGGATTAGCACCTGCTGCTACGTACTTCATACCAGCATTGACCATCGCTTGAGCAAGTACTGTCGCAGTAGTTGTACCATCACCTGCTGCATCAGCAGTCTTAGATGCTACTTCCTTTACAAGCTGAGCACCCATGTTTTCTACAGGATCTTCAAGCTCTATTTCTTTAGCAACTGTGACACCATCCTTTGTTACTTGTGGAGCACCAAAGCTTTTCTGGATCACTACGTTTCTTCCTTTAGGTCCTAGAGTTACCTTAACTGCATTAGCTAGTTGGTCTATACCGGACTTCATTTTTGCACGAGCATCCGTGTCAAATATTATTTGTTTTGCCATATCTGTTTCTTGTCAAATATTATGAATAGATGAATTGAGATTAACCTATGACGACAAGGATGTCATCTTCTCTCATTATAAGATACTCTTTGCCTTCGTACTCTAACTCTTGGCCAGCATACTTACCGTATAGTACCGTATCTCCTTTTTTAACTGTTAGCTTGTTACCATCTTTTCCTGGTCCTACAGCTACGATTTTACCTTTTTGAGGCTTTTCTTTTGCGGTATCTGGTATGATGATACCTCCTGCAGTTTTCGCATCAGCCGGAGCTGGCTTCACTACAACTCGATCATTGATAGGTTTGAGACTCATTTCTAGTTAATTGTTAGATTGCTTTTTATGAATAAACTGAATGTTAAAAGACACGACCTGTACATCAGTTTGTATGCCAAGCGGTGATATTCTGTCATAGTTGCAGGGATGCTGACAAATAGTGCATGAAAGACATGCTTCAAAAGTGAGACTCTTGAAATTATGTCAGTTACTATCCTCCTGGGAAAGAATCGAGAGGTATCGTCGTACCGCCAAGTCCTGCTTGGTTTTTGACTACGATAGCCGTCATAATACAAAGGACAAACAATGCTATAGCTAGTCCCCATGTAATCTTCTCGATTAGATCCGTAGATCTTGCTGCGCCAAACATCTGACTTGCTCCTGATCCACCAAATGTGGAATCCAGCCCTCCGCCTTTTGGATTCTGGATGAGTACAACCAGTATCAACATGACACAGATTAAGGCTACTAGTATGGTAAAAAGAGTAATCATAGCTCTTTTAGCTTTGTAATTTGAGCGGCAAAGAAAGAACTTTTTTGGGGATATTTCAATATTAGCTTCTCATACATCTCTATCGCCTCCGTATGATGTCCCTGTTGGACTAGGAGCTTTGCTAGCGTATCTGACACTGGTGCTTCATCATCTAACTCGATATTGACATCATAAACCTTCTCTTCGATATGGATAGCACTGAGCGTAGATAACCAAGATGTGAAGGAGCCTGTACTCACCTCAGAAGTATCTTCTTCATCTTCAGAAACATCAGTAACTTCTTCTACCTCACTTTCGATTTCTACTATTTCTTCCACTTCATCTATTTCTTCGACCATATCTTCTTCCAAGCCTATACGCTCATCTAATTCTTCTTCCTTTACCTCTTCTATTGGTTCTTCTTTGAATTCTTCTTCTATCTCTTCTACTTCTTCACTTGCGATAGCTAACTCGGAGTCAGCTGTAGCTTCAACATGGTCACTTACCGAATGAGCAGGTATCACAGGTGGTATGATGACCTGCTTATCATCATTTAGTTCCTGCTCAGTTTCCTCGGACTCATCTTCAAGTATCATCTTCTTGAAGTCTTCTAGAGAGCTCAAGGCAAATTTGGGGTTGGCATTAGATAGTATGCTCATCGCCTTAGCCGCATCTAGTTCTTTTTGTCCTGCCTTTTCTATGATTAGTTTTTGAGCTAATAGTTTTTGGACCAGGCCAGCATACGGGGCATCTTCGGCCCAAGCCTTCATCTCTTCCGTGCTGATGTCCTTGAGGAGCATCGGATTATTGAGGTAGTCGATCAGCTTGCGTCGTGGCATCTATTACCAGTTAGTAAAGGATTTATTAAAGATATCAGTGGCTATCTGCTCGAAGATATTTTCAATCAGCTGATCTTGAACATCACTTAAGACAGTTTCATTGTCATAGTCTTCCCAAAAAGAAAACACTTGAGACCAGACATCTTCGTCGTCTTGGTTATTGACATATTCTACTTCAACGGAGATATTCAGTCGGTTAAGAGCTGATCCAAACTCCGGGCTACCATCTGCAGTGGTATTTCGCTCGGGAGCTACTGACTGCACTCTGAAGGAACTGACGACACCTGAAAACTCTATATCCGGCAACTGTTCATCGTAATCTAATCTTGTATTTCTAGTCACCCGATCCTTCAGGACATCACTAAATCTCTGAGCTATATCTGGAGGAGCATTGACCACTCCATTCTGAAACTGCTCTACGTAAAATGACTGTATCGTAGGAGATATAGATATACCCTTCAGACTATAGCAGCCTTGAAAGATGATCATCACACTTGCCAACAAAAGCAAGCTCCTACATTTCATAATTTTTGATTTTGCGATAAAGTGTTCTTTCTGATATACCTAACTCCAAAGCTGCCTCCTTTCGTCTACCTCCATGTTTCTTAAGCGCTTTAGAGATCATACTCTTCTCCATACTTTCAAGAGATAAATTATCCTCTACTATCTCACTATCAGCATATATATCATCTGTTACAAGCACAGGGCGTGCACCGTTCGATTCTTCAAAGAAGGTCTTTTCTTCTCTAGCTGGACCTGCCAATACACTTTCATAAGGACTATCGGCAGGGACGTATGCTTCCGATCTTCTTTCTCCAGTGCCTAAAGTCAGTGGCTTCAAAGACTGGATATCAGATACGTCTAAGTCGTTATTTCTTATCAACTCGAAGATGAGCGACTTCAGATCATTGAGGTCGTTCTTCATATCGAAGAGTACCTTATAGAGTATCTCACGCTCTGCCAGGTCTTCTGTTCCATGACCAGCTATCTGTGGTAGGTTTCGCTGTGTTACATTAGGTAGTACCTCGATAAGTCGCTGTCTATTGATGAGTCGCTCTTCAGAGAGTATGGAGAGTTGCTCAGCGACATTACGCAGTTCTCGGATATTACCTGGCCAAGCATAATTGTTAAGCATCTCCTTGGCTTCCGTATCTAGCGTAACGGGTTCGTTTCTATATTTTTCTGCGATATCTAAGGTGAACTTTCTAAAGAGCATATAGATATCTTCTCGTCTCTCCTTGAGAGACGGCACCGTGATCGGTACTGTATTCAGTCTGTAGTAGAGATCTTCTCTGAACTTTCCTTTTTGCACTCTCTCGAGTAAGTCCACATTAGTAGCAGCGATCACTCGGACATCCGTCTTTTGGACTACTGAAGATCCTACTCTGATGTACTCGCCAGTCTCTAGTACGCGCAAAAGATATGCTTGTGTATCTAATGGCATCTCACCTACCTCATCGAGAAATATGGTGCCACCACTCGCTGTCTCAAAGTATCCCTTACGATCACTAGTTGCCCCTGTAAAGGCTCCTTTATCATGACCAAAAAGTTCTGAGTTAATCGTTCCTTCAGGCAGAGCGCCCGTATTAATAGCAATAAAAGTGTTGTGCTTTCTCGGACTTAGTTGATGGATGATCTTCGAGATCACTTCCTTTCCTACTCCACTTTCGCCTTGTATAAGTACGGTCAGATCAGTGCCGGAGACACGGATCGACTTACTCAGCGCTCGGTCGAGTTTTTCAGATCTTCCGATGATCCCAAATCGTTGCTTGACACTCTGAATCTTCATGATAACGTAGATGTGGAAGTTTGGTCTACGATCTGGCCTAGTAACGTAGCTCTTGTCACATCACTCACCTTCACAAAGCAATATTGCCCAGGTCGATAGTCTCCAGACTTTGGAAAGACGACCATCTTATTTTGATCATTGCGACCTTTAAAGTGCTCCGATGATTTCTTGGAGTCTCCTTCTATCAGCACCTTAACCGTTTTGCCGATATCCTTTTTATTCAGCTCATGTGATACTTCCATCTGTAGGTCTACTACTTCTTGAAGGCGACGCTTCTTCACTTCATGAGGGATATCATCTTCGTATTTTTTGGCCGCTAATGTGCCTGGTCGCTCAGAGTAGAAGAACATATATGACATAGTATACTTCGCCCACTTGATCATCTCAAGCGTCTCTTGATGTTCATCTTCCGTCTCTGTGCAGAATCCTGTGATGATATCCGAACTGATCGCACAGTTAGGTATGATCCTATAGATGCTCTCGACTCTCTCCTTGTACCACTCCTTGTCATAGGTGCGATTCATCAGTTCGAGTACGCGACTACTACCCGATTGTATAGGCAGGTGTATGTAGTTACAGATATTCTCGTATCTGGCCATAGCATGCAAAACGTCATCGGTCATATCCTTAGGATGTGACGTCGAAAATCTCACTCGAAGATCTGGATGCACATCAGCTACTAAGGTGAGTAACTCTGCAAAAGTTACTGTGGTATCCTCATCAGGATGCTTCCACTTATAAGAATCTACATTTTGACCCAGCAATGTCACCTCGCGGTACCCTTGGTCAAAAAGATCCTGAGCTTCCGCTACTACAGTATATGCCGACCGACTTCGCTCGCGTCCTCTCGTAAACGGTACCACGCAGAATGAACACATATTATCACACCCACGCATGATAGAGATGAATGCACTGATACCATTACTCTGTAATCGGAGTGGTGAGATATCAGCATATGTTTCTTCTCGTGACAACAGTACGTTCACGCCACGATCTCCCTCTTCTGCTCCAGATACTAGCTTCGGTAGATCTCTATAGGCATCTGGACCGACGACTATATCAACGAGCTTCTCTTCATCCAGTAGCTTAGACTTCAGTCTCTCAGCCATACAGCCTAAGACACCGATGACGAGCTCTGGCTTTTGTTGTTTCGCCTTATTAAAGATGGAAAGTCGTTGTCGGACATTGTGTTCCGCTTTTTCACGGATGGAGCAAGTATTGATGAGGATGAGATCTGCTTGATCCATCTCTCTTGTACTGCCATACCCACTATCTGAAAGAACGCTAGCGACTATCTCGCTATCACTGAAGTTCATCGCACAGCCATAGCTTTCGATATAGAAGAGTTTCTCCGGACGATTCCCTTGAGTCATCTCCAGCACCTCCCCTTGGCGATCTTCACCCAGCATTTGTTGTTGGTCTATCATGTAGTTTTCAGATCCAGTAAACGTGCAACAAATATATGGCAAAGCTTGAAGCCATGTGCCATTATGTCAGGAGCTTTTTCACTTTCGTAAATGT
>CAZXIE010000103.1:0-13507 GCA_964640065.1 uncultured Saprospiraceae bacterium | reverse complement strand
TCACCCCATCCTGATCTTCCATCTCATCCATAACTCTTACTAAGTCCGAGTGATATCCTCCGAATCGAACTTGTAATGAAGAAGGAATGATATCTAGCTTTTGTCTTTGGTTTATACTCATCAACTCTATGCCACGGTACTTCCCTTTGTCTCCCTTGAAAGGTGATACGCCGATTAGCGTCGTTTTTAATTTCTCTATAGCTACGCATACTCCTGCAGCAGTACCTCCTGTGCCAAGAGCAAGCACTACGGTATCGAAGGAATCAAGATCTGCGATTTCTAATATACCTTCCGTCACTCCTTGAAGAGCGAGATCATTTGTACCACCTTCGGGTATGAGGTAAAAGTCTTTATACGATGAGAGTATAGATGAAATCACTGTACTGTCTTCTTTTACACTGTACTCATTAGGCTTAACTAAGTGCAGCTCCATGTTATAAGAGCGCAAGAGCTGTATAGTAGGATTTTGCTCATCAAGGCTGTATCCTCTAACTAATCCTACTGTCCTTTTCTTAAGCAGGTATCCCACCGCAGCAACTGCAACAAGATGATTAGAGTAGGCACCTCCAAAGGTGATGAGCACCTGAGCTTCGAGTCTCAAAGCTTCAAGTAGATTGTACTTGAGTTTTCTATACTTATTACCACTTATGTGAGGATGGATAAGGTCATCTCGTTTTATATAGACTTCATATCCAGGGCGAGATAGATAATCACTTCGCTGCACAGGAGTGAGTAGAGAAAGCTCTTTTAGCAAGTCGTCCACGGCTGTCTTATGCTAGGATTTTATGATAGCTAGCCTTCGCGTTAAGATCTGATTTTGTGAGGCATCTTTGATAGCATATACATAGAGCCCCCGAGGCAAGAAGCTCAAGTCTTCTTTCAAGGTTATATCTCCGATGATGCTATATGTATTTCTCCAGATCTCCTTACCAGTTATATCTTTTACGATGAAGGTATAAGGTCCTGCATCAAAGTTCTTGAACTCCATCCGTATCGGTCCATATCCACTATTAGGATACAGCAAGAAGTTATTTTTTGTTAGAGATAGATCTTTCCCTGGTTTCGGGTTAGAGGTCTTATAGATCACCTTTGATATAGAGCCGTCTTCATCAAGAGTGGCTTCTAGTAAGAAGTCTCCAGTATGCATATCCACATATGTATATATTTCGGTGGTACTGTTGTTAGAGTTATCTGTTATAGTTCGATGAACCCTATGCGCATCATATATACCATCAGCTAAGTAAAGTGCTCCTGCCGCATCCTTTATGTCAACTATAGAGTAATACGTCTGCACACTATCTATCTCATACTTCACATTGGCAGATCTACTGAAGTTGTCTCTTTCTGGGGCACAGGCTGGTAATGGTATCTGATATTTGTAGATCTCGGGCACATATGAATCTGCACCTAAGTTGCCTTCTCCAAGTATATACCACTTATCACCTCGAGTGCCGTAGTATACTTCTTTGCCCCAAGGCTCTCTCAGGACCATAGAAGACTCGGGGAAGTGCTCAAAGTATTTCCCTTTCTCAGCAGAAGCATAAATGTATAAGTACGACCGAGGGGACATCAGACCTGCAAATAACCATAGGTTATTATCTCCTGTAACACCTAAATCAAACTGATCAGGCAGATCATCTACCATGTAATAAACCTCTCTTTCTCTTAGCATTTCATCCAGCAGACAGGGCCCCATCTGTGCTGAGGCTACTGTGCTCATGAAAAATAGCATGAAGAGTAGATAGTTGTTCATGTGTTGGCTCAAAATTATCACTTAATACCTTAAGGTATCAGACGATATACTTTTTTTAAGACCTAGGACCTAGAAGATCTTAACATCTGCATGATAATGTCATCATTACGTTCTATAAGCTCTTGATATTGCCCTACTTCACTGATGGAGCCTTCTTCTAATAGAATAATTCTGTCCATCGACTTCAAAAGTGATGCGTCATGTGTGATCATTAATATAGTCTTATCTATGGCTAGTTGCTCGATGACTGCAGCGACTTCATGCTTATGATGGTCATCGAGTTGGGACAATGGCTCATCAAGAAGTAATATTTGAGGCGACCTATAGAGTGCGCGAGCGAGACATACCCTTTGGGATTCACCACCACTTATACCTGCAGTCTGATCTCCAACTTGGCGATCTAATATTTGAGGGTCGAGACTACATTGGGCTATCACTTGGTTCAACTTCGCCACATCTTCCTCTTGACCTAGAAGGATGTTATCTCTAACTGTACCGAAGAACAAAGAAGTGCGCTGCCCTACCCAGCCAAAGAGACTTCTATATGTTTCTGGATGGATGGTTGTGATGTCCTCATCATCAATAGTCACTGCTCCGTTGATTGGCTTAAGATGCCCAAGAATAAGATCAAACAAAGTGGTTTTTCCTACACCACTCAGTCCAATGAGTCCGATCCTTTCATTTTTATTGATTGAGAGGTTGAGATCTTCAAATATCGCTGGATGAGTTGCTGAGTAGCTAAAGGAGATGGTTTTCAGACTTATAGCTTTTTCCAGAGACAGCGATTTACGTAAGTGATCATCTTCTTCTGGTCGCTTGACTGAACCTATAAATTGATTCACCCTTTCTAGAGCGGCAGATCCTCTTCGAAGGTTAGCGTATTCTCGCGCAAAACTCTTAGCCGGATCGATGATATTATAAAAGGCAAATATGAAAGCAAAGAAGGTAGACGGATGTAGTCGTTCATCAAGAACTGCATGAGTACCAAAGTAAAGCAATGCCACTATAGTGGCAACACCCAAAAACTCAGCTAGTGGAGAAGCCAAATCTCTCCGTCGTAACATCCGATTAGTCAGCTTAAAATGCTTCTCTGTATGCTCCTTATAGTTCTTATCAAAATACCTATCAGCATTAAAGGTCCGCACAAGCTTAAGTGAAGATAGATACTGATCTGCCAGTGATGTAAGTGTAGAAAGTTCTCCTTGAACTTTGGATGATTGTCGCTTGAGCACTTGACTGACACCTCCTACGATGATCAAGGTAAACAGGATCAGACCACCTGCAATCAGTGTTAGCCGTATATCGATGACAAGCATAAAAAGTAAGCTCCCCAAGATGATAAGTGGCGTCTTAAAAATTAACTCGTAGATCTTCACCACACTATGATCGACCTCCATGAGATCGTTAGTCATCAGAGACATGAGACGTCCCTGTTGATATTGCTGTCGCTCTTGTACTGGTAGCCATTGGACCGTCTGCCATAGATCTAATCTGAGATCTCTCATGATGCCATTGCGCACAAAGGTCATGAAGAAGCTGATAGCATATCTTGATATATTCTTAAGCAAGAAGATGATGAGCACTATAACGCAAACAACTGAAAGTGCGATATAGGTATCGCTCATAGCCACCAATCTTGAGAATCCATAACTCAACCAGCCTTCTACATCCCAGGTATCGACAGGCTGCCGATAGCGTGACGGACTCTCTCCGAATATGATCTGAAAAAATGGAATGACAAGCGGGATGCTCATCACAGTCAGAACTGCAGTAACTATATGACTGATGATGCCCGCAGTAAGATGTCTCTTATATCGAAGTGCTCCTTTCAGAAGATCCCAGACAGGTGTATCCATGCGGTGGTGTCCTACTCTAGGGTGAAGTCATTCATAAATCCGGTATTGAACTTTCCGGATCTGAATCTTTCATCCTTCATCACTTGCTGATGAAAGGGGATCGTAGTCTTGATACCTTCTATGATAAACTCATCTAGAGCACGCTGCATCTTGGTGATACACTCATCTCTTGTCTCCGCCTTGCAGATCAACTTAGCGATCATACTATCGTAATATGGCGGAACAGAATATCCTGCATAAGCATGTGTATCCACTCTAACTCCATGCCCCTTAGGACTATGAAAGTGAAGTATATGACCAGGCGACGGTCTAAAGTCAGCGTATGGATCTTCAGCATTAATCCTACACTCTATGCTATGTAACTTCGGGATGTAGTTTTTACCCGACAGCTTATCTCCCATGGCTACCTTGATCTGCTCTTTTACTAGATCTCTATCGATCACCTCCTCTGTAACTGGATGTTCTACTTGTATCCGAGTATTCATCTCCATGAAGTAAAAGTCCCGATTCTTATCTACCAGAAACTCTACTGTACCTAGGCCTTCGTAGTTGATACTTTTCCCTGCTAGGATAGCAGCTTCTCCCATCCGCTTTCGCAAATCTTTGGTCATGAAAGGCGATGGTGCTTCTTCGATCAACTTCTGGTGTCTCCTTTGTATCGAGCAGTCTCTTTCAGAAAGGTGTATCACATTGCCATGCTGATCACCGATGATCTGTATCTCTATATGTCTAGGTTCTTCTACAAACTTCTCGATGTATATAGCGTCGTTACCAAATGATGCTTTAGCCTCATTACGAGCATTATTCCACTGTGACTCGAACTCTTCACCATCTCTGACGATTCTCATTCCTTTGCCACCACCACCGGCAGTAGCTTTGATCATAACGGGATAGCCGATGTCATCAGAGATCTTCCTTCCTTGAGCTACTCCTTTCACGAGTCCATCAGAGCCTGGTACAACAGGCACTCCAGCTTTGATCATTGTCTCTTTTGCAGTGATCTTGTCGCCCATGCCTCTTATCATCGCTGCTGTAGGCCCGATAAACTTGATATTATACTCTTCGCAGATCTCAGCGAATCCAGCATTCTCCGCAAGGAATCCATATCCGGGATGTACGGCATCAGCATTGGTGATCTCTACTGCAGCCATGATGGCTGGTATACTGAGATAAGAATTAGTACTACTCGGTGGGCCGATACATACTGCCTCATCAGCGAATCTCACATGTAGAGCATCACGATCTGCAGTCGAATAAACAGCTACCGTCTTAATACCCATCTCCTTGCACGTTCTAATGATGCGTAGAGCGATCTCGCCACGATTGGCAATCAGTATTTTTTTAAACATGAAGATTCTGCTTTACTAAACCGATAAATTATCCAGCTGGATCAACCAAGAATAGTACTTGATCATACTCTACAGGTGTACTGTCATCGACCATGACTTTCACAATCTTACCTGCTACTTCACTTTCTATCTCATTAAAGAGCTTCATCGCTTCGATGATGCATACTACTGAGCCTTGAGATATACTATCTCCTACCTTCACAAAAGGTGGTTTATCTGGTCCAGAGGATCGATAGAAAGTACCTACCATCGGGGATTTGATTTCTATGTAGTTAGCGTTAACTGCTGCATCATCACTAGTCGCACCAGCAGGAGCCGGTGCACTGGTCTGTGCTACAGCAGGAGCTGCCGCTACTTGAGGTGCTGCAGCTATCATCGGTGCCGCTGCACTTACTGTTTGCACTTTTATATCCTTGGCTGTGCGGATCTTAAGTTCAAACTCCTTATTGACAATCTTAACTTCAGCTAGTTCAAGCTCGTTAACAAGTTTGATAAGATCCTTTATGTCTTTGGTCGTCATAATTATGCTTTGACGCGTTCTTGATAAGAACCTGTACGCGTATCGATTTTTACTTTGTCGCCTTCATTGATAAATATAGGCACTTTTACTTCTGCTCCACTTTCTACAGTAGCTGGCTTCGTGGCATTAGTGGCAGTATTTCCTTTTTGTCCTGGTTCTGTATAGGTGACTTCGAGGACGACGTATTGTGGCATCTCCGTAGTAAGCGGGATATCCTTATCAGCATGATAGAGTACATCTATCATCATCCCATCAGTAAGAAACTGAGGAGCATCAAGGATCTTCTTGTCTAGAGCGATCTGATCAAAGGACTCCATGTTCATAAAGTTATATCCCATATCATCTTTGTAGAGATACTGAAACTGCCTTCGCTCAACTCTGACTATAGTGATCTTATGAGACGACGGCCATGTATTATCCACAACTTTACCAGATGTCAGACTCTTTAATTTTGTTCTTACGAACGCAGGTCCTTTACCTGGCTTCACATGGAGAAACTCAACAACACTCCATATGTCGTTATTGTGATCAAGACAAAGTCCATTTTTAATCTCACTCGTATTTGCCATATATGCTTATTACTTCTTATTAATACATTAAGGATGCCAGAACTATCAGTAAGCCCACTTTAAATATAAAGAACCCCATGTAAATCCACCTCCAAAAGCTGTCAGCATCACGCCATCACCTTTACTAAGTTGAGATTCGAAATCCCACAAACAAAGCGGTATCGTTCCGGCAGAGGTATTACCGTACTTCTCTATGTTAACCAACACTTTCTCCTTCGGAAAGTCCATCAGACTAGCTACAGAATTGATAATTCTTAGATTAGCTTGGTGCGGTATTACCCAATTTATATCTGAATGCTGGAGTTCATTTCTTTCCATCACCGTCTTTATAGTCGATGACATGCCTTGTACTGCTCTCTTGAAGACAGACTTCCCATCTTGCGACACATAGGCCTTATGGTTAGGATCAACCTTATCTCCAAAAGGATGCAAGCTTCCTCCTCCATCTACTCTAAGTAACTTACAACCTAAACCATCTCCGTGAAGTTCGGCATCTATGACGCCCAGGCCTTCTTCTTCAGAAGCACCAAGTAATACTCCACCGCCGCCGTCTCCAAAGATGATGCTCGTCGTACGGTCGGTATAATCCATATAGGAAGTTAACTTCTCAGCTCCGATGACTATTATCTTTTTATAAACACCTGTTCTTATGAACTGAGTCGCCGTATACAATGCAAACAGAAAACCACTACAAGCCGCATTTATATCAAAACCAAAAGCACGAGGCAGCCCTGCCTGATAACATATACTATTAGCGCAATCCGGGAGGATATAATCTCCAGTACAGGTAGCACAGATCAACATATCTATCTCCGAGGGGTCGATACCCGTCTTGGATAGGATACCTTTTACTGTTTCTACCCCTATGTGCACCACCGCTTGATCATCTTCTAGGACCCTTCGATCTTTGATACCCGTGCGAGAAGTAATCCATTCGTCATTAGTATCCATCATCTTCTCTAGATCCTTATTCGATAGAATACGATCCGGCACAAATCCACTTACTCCTTGTATAACTGCTTGCGGCATGATATAGGCTTTTTCAAAGCGCGACAAAGGTATCAAAAATTATAGGTGTCATCCATCTGATCATATCGCTTTCGCAAATGGTCTAGAAGACGTTGGCACTAAAATTGTAATATGTAAAACAACCTCAGACAGCTACATACATATAGCTGTGAATTTTAAACTGTTAAACGAACAAGCATGACCGCTAACCGAATGATCATGTGTATGGCACTATTCTTATGTGTTAATACAGCTTACAGCTCAACCAGATTTATCGTCAATAACTTTGACGAGGCAAGAGAAAGAGCTGAGAAAGAAGGAAAAATGCTTCTACTCGACTTCTATGCCTCTTGGTGCGCTCCATGCAGATTTATGGAGTCTACGACTTTTCAAGATGAAAGAGTAAGTGACATACTTAATGATAAGTTCGTCCCTCTTAAGATAGATATAGATGATTTTGATGGATATGCTCTGAAGGAGCATTTTGATATCAGAGTCCTGCCTACTTTCCTTATATTCGGAAGTGACGGTAAGGTGATAGAGCGCATAGAAGAAACACTCTCACCAACTAAAATGGTAGAGCTTCTTGAGAAAAATCTGGCGAACTTTAAACCCGTTGTACGACCAACTAACATCTCGCCTAGCACAAGTAAGAAAACTGTTGCAGCCGCTAAAGTTGAACATGTTGCTAAGTATAAGATACAGCTAGGTATGTATCGATCATATGAATCAACACTACAGTTTTATAATAAGATGTCAAAAAAGTTAGATGAACCAGTTATCATCTTACACGACTATAAAGGCGGTAACGTCATGTACAGGGTGCTTATAGGAAGCTTTAGTAATACTGAAGACGCACACTTTTACTTATCTGACTTAAAAAGAGATCACGGCATAGACGCCCACATCTATATATGACATGGTACAGCATGATCCAAGTGCTAAGACGGAATGAAGACATATAGATGTAGAAGGCGAGAATAATTCTCGCCTTTTTTTATTACACCTTATGATTCAGCACCATGATACAGTTGATGACTGAGAGTAGTATAGCGATGTACCCATATACTTCCACTACTTGAGTAGATATCGAAGCTATAGAATATCCTATGTAGAGAAGGTTAGCTGATAGCAATACGATCTTAGGCACATCACTTTCTGGTTTCTCATAGAGGTAAGCTAGATTAAGAAGCCCCAAAAAGATGGAAGATAAGCCCATCGCACTCAACTCGACTTTTTCCTTATTGATCTCAAAGCTCAGACCGATCGTTTCGATTATCTGAAATAATCCTAGTCCTATAAGAGCAAAAGCTATGATGCGATAAAACATGGCATAAAAAAAGGTGAACTCAAATATAACAATTGAGTCCACCTTCTAATCTTTAGGCATCAAGTCTTACTATGCGTAGACTTTAGATTTCTTTAGTTTCTTTACTAGCAAGTAGTAAAGTACTGCGCGGTACTTGTTTCTTTTACTCTTACCGATCGTAGCTATACAATCAGCGATGTGCTCATCAAGCTTTGGAGTATCCTTACATCCAAGTTTCTTAATCAGGAAGTTCTTTTTAACTCTGTCAAGTTCTTTTGGATCAGAACCTGCTACAGTAGAAGCGTCCTTTTTGTAGATAGATGGCCCGAGGCCTTTAGCTACTTTCTTGAGAAGTGCAGCATCTACCTTGACACCTGCACCTTCAAGCTGCTTTGTATAAGTAGCCATGCAATCATCGAATTTGCTCATTTAATCTAGATTTTGTGATAATGATAAAAGTCTAAAAATCAGGACGCCAAGTTACACATTATTTTTTTAATTAATATGTTCTTCCCCCTATTGCATCATTTGATAACCTCTTTTATACCGCTTGTCATCTTTTGTGATTATTTCGACACGTATTATGGTTGTTAGAGATTTTCATTCTGACTTTTTTAGTCGGCATTCTGTTCAGCTATGAACAAAATCTTTTTCGACAAAATCGTAGCTTGCATCGAATCATAATATCTAAAGATGTATTGGAAGATTGCTACTCTACTCATAGTCATAACTTCATGTTCTGTGACACAACCCATCGCACAAACCAATTTAACTAGTAATATAGAGGCCAAAGCTGCCGCTATAAATGATGAAGTGATTCAGTGGCGCAGACACTTTCACGAGTTTCCAGAACTTTCTAATCGAGAGTTTAAGACTGCTGAGAAAATCGCAGAGATCTTAAGGTCTATGAATCTCAAAGTAGATACTGGCATAGCACATACTGGTGTGATCGGTGTACTCGACACTGGACGTCCAGGCCCAGTGATCGGATTGAGAGCAGATATAGATGGTCTACCTGTCAGCGAACGAACACCTATACCCTTTGCCTCCAAGGAACAAACTACATACCTAGGTGAAGATGTGGGCGTGATGCATGCATGTGGCCACGATACGCACATAGCTATGCTTCTAGGCACAGCCAAGATCCTCAATGGCATGAAGGATCAACTCAAGGGCAAGGTGGTCTTTGTATTTCAGCCAGCTGAAGAAGGTGCACCAAAAGGAGAAGAAGGAGGAGCAGCACTGATGGTCAAAGAAGGTATCATAGAGACCTATGGTATAGAGGTCTTTTTTGGTCAGCATATCTCATCAGGTATCCCAGCTGGAGTCATCACTTATAAACTAGGAGGTATCATGGCGGCATCAGATAGCTTCACAATCAAAGTAAAAGGAAAACAGTCTCACGGTTCGCGACCATGGGGAGGAGTGGATCCTGTGACGGCAGCAGCACAGATCGTACAAGGACTGAATAACATCGTGTCCAGACAAACAGAACTTACCAAAGAAGCCGCAGTCATAAGTGTCGGTAAAATCAAAGGAGGATTCAGAAGTAACATCATACCTGAAGAGGTAGAACTAATCGGTACGATCAGGACCTTAGATACAGATATGCAAGACATCATCCATCAGAAAATTCATAAGACGGCTACCGCTATCGCAGAAAGTTCTGGTGCCACCGCAGATGTTACAATAGATATAGGATACCCCGTTACTTACAATCACATAGATCTAACTCGACAAATGGTACCTACTCTCATGAAAGCGGCTGGTGAAGACAATGTAAAAATCGTTCCTGCTGTTACTGGTGCCGAGGATTTTTCATTCTTTGCTGAGAAAGTGCCAGGACTCTACTTCTTCACAGGAGGTGCAGATCCAACTGGCGAACATGAAATCTATCCTCATCATACTCCAGACTTTTACATAGATGAATCTGGTATGGTGACTGGCGTAAAAGCGATGACGATGTTGACCTTGGATTATATGAATAGTGCAGGTAAGTAATCGATGACTTCGACACAAGCAGATCTTAACTTTGCGGGCAAGCATGTGCTTGTCACAGGCGGGAGTCGCGGTATAGGGCTAGAGATTTCTAAAGCATTTGCGAAAGCGGGGGCAAAAGTAATCATGGTATACCGGTCTAATGTATCAAGAGCAGAAGAAGCCATCCAGCAATTAGAGGGTGCAAGTCATACACATATCTCTTGCGATGTATCTGATGCATCACAGGTAGCACAACTCTTTGACCAAATCCGAGGAGGATATGGCTCTATAGATATCGTCGTGAATAACGCGGGAATCGGATTCCATCACCCTATAGATGAGTCGTCGTATGAGCAATGGCAAATGGGATGGGGACAGATACTAGGGACTAATCTGATTGGCCCCGCCAATGTATCCTACCAAGCTGCTCAGATGATGATCAAGCAAGGCAGTGGGCGCATCATCAATATATCGAGTCGCGGAGCTTACCGAGGCGAACCAGAACAACCGGCATATGGAGCAAGTAAAGCTGGGCTCAATGCACTGACTCAATCTCTATCTCAGCGACTTGCACCTTATGGTATATTTGTCGGTGCTCTAGCACCAGGATTTGTAGAGACTGAATTAGCACATGATAGACTCCAAGGCTTACCAGGTGACCGCATCAAAAGTCAGAGTCCTATGAATCGAGTAGCTCAACCCGAAGAAGTAGCACAAGCAACTCTCCTCATGGCAGCTGCTAACACTTGGATGACTGGTGGCATCTGGGATATCAACGGTGCTTCTTATCTTAGATAAGAAGCAAGCACACACTGCCCTGCCCTAGACATGAATCAAAAACTCCGACACTTTCTCGAACTCAACCTAGGTCTACTTTTTGTTGCCACTTCAGGACCGTTGGGTAGGTTTATCACCATGGAGTCGACTCTTGCCACGGCTTGGAGATCATTCTTTGGGATGATAGGTATGATCCTACTTGCCAAGATCATAGGCGCCAACCTTACCATAGATTGGCGTAAGCATGGTATAGTTCTAATCGGTACTTCTGCATTGATGGTAGGACACTGGATTACCTATTTCTACTCTCTGGATTACTCCAGTGTGGCAGTGGCTCTGACAGCACTCTATACCTTCCCTGCCATCACAGCTATCCTCGAACCACTCATCAAAAGGAAACGGATCCCTCTTTTAGACTTAGTGCTCGCTCTCATCACCTTTGCTGCTATCTACTATATATCACCACCACTTGATAGCAGCGGAAAGTTAGGGTTGGCTGTAGCACTCGGGATCGCTTCAGCATTTTGCTTTGGACTGCGCAACATCTGGATCTCTGAGATAAGCAACATCTACTCCAGCATCACCATCATGGTCTATCAACTCATCTTTTCTACCATACTACTGATCCCTTTTTTCTTTACCGTTTCTTCGTCATCAGACACATCACAGTGGATAGCACTAGTGGCTCTTGGCCTGATTACTACAGCGAGTGGTCACACTTTATTCGTAAGAGGTATAGCTCGCTTTCAAGCGACGACAGCAAGTTTGTTTATGTGTCTTACACCAGTCTATGGTATCTGCCTCGCAATCATCTTTTTAAATGAAGTACCTAGCTTCCGAGTTGTGATCGGAGGTATCGTTATACTAGGAGTTGTTGTCTTTAAGGCTACGAGCAAATAAATTGTAGATGAATCAGTATCTATGTATCTATAATATAACAACATGATCTTAGATACACTCATCCAACTCTACACCCAAGATCTCAATAAACTGAAATCCGAGATAGAACAATATCAATCCGAGTCTAACATATGGGTGATCCGAGATGGCATAAGTAATTCTGCTGGCAACTTGTGCTTACATCTGACAGGAAATCTGAATGCATTCATAGGCGTGGGCTTAGCGGAAAGTGGATATGTACGTGATAGAGAAAGAGAATTTTCAGCAAAAAATGTCAGTAGAGAAGAACTGATCTCGGATATCGAAGGTACGATCGACATGATCCATAAAGGTCTCTCTTCTATAAGCGAAGATCAACTGTCGGACTCTTTTCCGATACAAATCTGGTC
Source organism: uncultured Saprospiraceae bacterium (assembly GCA_964640065.1). Classification (GTDB taxonomy): domain Bacteria; phylum Bacteroidota; class Bacteroidia; order Chitinophagales; family Saprospiraceae; genus JAJRXG01. Next base: position 1,097 of record CAZXIE010000103.1, on the reverse strand, counting down.
AGAGCCAAAGACGAATTTCTTTGCTCTAACAAGACTATTGACTCATTTCTCGTATCACCTTGGTCAGATCAATTATCACCGAAGAATGATCGATCAGGGTCATGAATTATCTTAAGGAGAACTAAATCTTATCAGACGAGTTAACTTTTAAATTATCACATTATGCGCTATCTACTATTTCTATCAATTTTACTGATCGCTTGCCAAGGCAAAGAGCAAGCTGAGATTTCTACGACACCTGAGATCTCTTACCCTGAAGCATTTACGAAAGTGATGGATGCGCATGGTGGGCTCGATGCGTGGAAAACCTATCGCACGCTGTCTTATACTATGGGTGAAGAGAAACAAACCATAGATCTACAGGACCGAAGGGAGCTCATAGAAGGAACCAACTTCACGATGGGATACGATGGCGAGCAAATTTGGTCTAAGGCAGATACCTCTTATAAAGGGAATCCTATTTTTTATAAGAACCTGATATTCTACTTCTATGCTATGCCATTTGTACTAGCTGATCCGGGGATCAACTTTGAGAAAGTCGATGACTTGGTATACGACGACGTCTCGTATCCAGGATATCGAATAAGTTATGATGAAGGCATCGGCATCAGTCCCAAGGACGAATACTTTATCCACTACAACTCTGAGAATCATCAGATGGCATGGTTAGGATATACAGTCACCTACTTTAGTGGCGAGAAAAGTCAAAAAATCAGTTGGATCAGATATGATGACTGGGATGATATAGGCACAGTAGTCTTACCTCAAAGTATGGAGTGGTTTAAGATAGAGGATAATCTTCCATCTGAGCCACGCAGTCGCAGGGAGTTTTCTAATATAAAATTGAATATGAAGGAAGCTGCTGCCGATAAGTATGCGATGATCGAAGGAGCTGCTGTCGTAGAGGAATAGATAAATGACGATAAAGGGTTAGAGGGATAGCTGAGGCTAGAAGCAACGCAGTGGCCTCGTGTTCTTAGAGGCCTTTTCAGGTTCTTTCTCAATTCCTTCCAATGGTTTTCAACCCATTGTGTTGGTTCAAATTGGTTATCACATGAATTCTCTTTTGAATGTATTTCAAGGGGTTAAAACCCCTT
>CAZXIE010000102.1:0-13769 GCA_964640065.1 uncultured Saprospiraceae bacterium | reverse complement strand
GCTTTAGTAATCTCTTCCTTAATCTTATCCTTGATAGCTTGTATCTCTTTTTCACTAGCTACCTTATCATCTAACATCTTTTGCTCTGTAAGAGCAAGCGGATCTAGTGCTTTGTATTTGGCTAGTTCTTCTTTCGTTCTATACTTTGCTGGATCCGATACGGAGTGACCTCTATATCTATACGTCTTAATCTCTAAGAAGTATGGACCTTTCCCTGCTCTGATATGCTCTGCAGCTTCTTCTAGTGCAAGGTGTACTTTCTCTGGTGACATACCGTCCACATCTCTACTTGGGATATCAAATGCCTCACCAACCTGATAGATCTCTGTAACATTGGATGTACGCTTTACAGAAGTACCCATCGCATATCCATTATTCTCGCAGATATAAAGCACAGGCAACTTCCACGTCATCGCCATGTTAAATGACTCATATAAAGCTCCTTGTCTTGCTGCACCATCACCGAACATACATACTGCTAGGTTGTCCGTTCCTTTGTATTTCTCTGCAAGTGCTATACCCGTACCGATTGGTATCTGAGCTCCTACGATTCCGTTTCCGCCGAAGTAGTTAAGCTCTTTAGAAAAGAAGTGCATACTTCCTCCTTTACCTTGTACGCAGCCATCAGCTTTGCCATACAACTCTGCCATACATGCATCACTAGTTAGGCCTCTTGAAAGCGCTATACCATGCTGTCTATAAGCAGTTACAATCTTATCAGTTGGTTTTATAGCAGACACTAATCCGGCAGCTATAGCCTCTTGTCCTATGTATACGTGACAAAAGCCTCTTATCTTTTGTTGAGAGTAAGCCATGAGAGCTCTTTCTTCAAACTTCCTAACTCTTAACATCGTCTCATACCAAAGAAGGTAAGTGTCCTTATCGAACTTCCTTTTCTTCTTCTTCGCTTGCTTTGTTGACTTGGACTCTTTTACTGCTACGGCCATATTACTATGTTCTTTCTTCTACTAGTATCAAAGTTAATACCAGACGAATTAGGTTGAATTTGATCTGCGCAAAATTACGCATTATGAGAGACATAGTTTTGGTAATTAACATAGTGAAGACATCAGACTTTATCATATTTACGTAAGTGATGAGAATCCAGCGGTTAAAGCTTACGAACTATAAGAATTATGGCACTGTAGATCTAACTCTAGATCCACATGTCAATATCATACATGGGCCTAATGGATCAGGGAAAACCAATCTCTTAGACGCCATCCACTATCTCGCCGTCTCTAAGAGTTACTTTGCGCTATCCGATAAGCATCTGATCAAACATGGTGAAGACTTCTTCAGGGTAGAGGGATTTTATGAAGTAGATGAAAGAAAGGAGCATGTGGCTATCAAATATGGGATGGGCAAGAGAAGAGAGATCCAGATCAATGACTCTAAGATCTCTAAAGTGCAAGAACTCATCGGAAAGTACCCCGTAGTCATGATCGCACCTGATGACATCAAAATCGTGAAAGGTGCAAGCAAGGACAGGCGGGATTACTTTAACAAATGGCTCTGCCAATCTGACCCGCAGTACCTCGAAGCACTGATGAAATATAATCGCCTTTATCGTCAGAAAGATCAACTCCTCAAGCTACCATATTCTCCTAATCCTCTCAGTGTAGAATCGTACAATCACAAAATGGCACCTCTTGCAGAACAGATCCATGCACAGATCAAGGAGACCCTGAAGTCATACGGACCCAAAATGCTAGAGCAGTATCTCAAGATTAGCAATGGGCAAGATGAGATAGGCCTGTCTTATGTCTCCGATCTTGAGGAAGGTAAAGTATCAGAACAATTCGCAGCCAAGCTAGAAGAAGAGATAAAATATCGACGGCCTTTAGTAGGTGTTCAGAGAGATGAGTATCAGCTTGAGATACAAAATATGCCAATCCGAAAATATGGGTCTCAAGGTCAGATCAAGTCTTTGCTATATGCTCTTCGGTTAGCTGAGTATAGCTTCTTGCATCAACGATTAGAACGCAAGCCGATCCTACTACTGGACGACTACTTTGAAAAACTAGATAAGTCGAGGTTAGAGTCATTGATTACGCTTGTTCAGGATGGAACATTTGGGCAGGTTTTCCTTTCAGACACAGAAGTGAAGAGATCCAAAGAAATATTTGAGCTCAGGGGAATTAACTTTGCTTCCTTTGTAGTTAATGAAGGACAGGTTTCTCGCGTGGATAACTAACCCCTCAAAAGAGAGCATACCTATGGATCTACACATCAAAGACGTCTTAAAGAACTACATCAAGAAAGACAAGGCTATAGGCGATGCTTACTACTCGCAAAAAATCAAGGCTTACTGGACAGAGTCTTTATCAGAAAGTATCACATCTAGGATCCACCACATATCTTTCAAGAGTGGCAAGCTGATAGTAAAAACATACTCATCACCTCTGCGTAATGAGCTCTTCAATAATCGTGAGCAACTGAGACTAAAGATCAACAAGCATCTCGGTGAAGAAGTGGTTAACCTGATCCATTTTGGGTAGATTCTTCTATCTCTGACTTGCTGCTTGCAAGACAGCTTTAACATCGATGATACCTCCGGTAACTGATAAACTTGAGAAGGGTACGAGCTTATCTGCTGAACCCGGTTTAAGCACCATGCGGTCATCCTTTTGCGCTCCAGCCATCAAGACTTCCTTTACTTGCTTGGCTGATAGATTAGGAAAGTAAGATCTCACTAAGGCCGCTATACCCGACACAACTGGAGCTGCCATACTTGTTCCTTGAAGTACTTCATATCCATCATCAGGCACGGTCGATAAGATCATCACACCAGGAGCGAACAAGTCGACATCTTTTGGCCCGTAATTAGAGAACTCTGCGGCCATATCCTGTCCCGAGGAAGGGCCAGAAGCTCCAATAGTGATATAATTCTTAGGCTGTTTTTTCTTGAAGAACAAGAATCCTTTGGGTTTACGATAGTGGTCGTCAGGATAGTTTTCTGATATATCAACATTCTCGCTGGAGTTACCCGCAGCATGTACAATTAAGACATCTTTTTTCTCAGCATACCGTACAGCGTCATCAACGATTTCCTTTTCTGGAGATTCGCCTTTTCCAAAAGACATATTGATGATACTTGCTCCGTTATCAACAGCATACCTAATGGCATTAGCAACGTCTTTATCTCTCTCGTCGCCATTAGGTACAGCTCTGATCACCATGATCTCGGTGTTATGAGCGACGCCATTAAGGCCTAGTTTATTATCTCTTTGAGCCGCGATGATACCAGCTACGTGAGTACCATGCTGTGCATCTGGTCCTTCAACAAGGTTGTTACCATAGTGTCTCTCCTTCTTATCGCTATAGTTATCACCTATGATACTCCTTGGGTCGTAATCTGGGTTCCAGTTATATTTGAACTTATCTCCGAAGTGCTTCACCGCTTCATCTAACGGACTCAACAAATCTGTATACAGTTCATCATCAGAAGGATAAGTACCTGTCTCTTGATCATAAAAGTTAAAGATGTTAGCGATCACTTGTTCTTCTCTATCTAGTGACGATGCGTATGACGCTACGAGTGTCTTTGTTATTTCTTCTTCTTTTCGGATATCTGTGATACGTGCTAATACATCGGTAAAAAAGTCAGCTTGAGGTTTGAACTCATCATACTGCGCTTTCGCATTTTTAATTTCTTTGTCTACTCTTTTCTTGTAAGTGACATATCGATTATAATCGGCAAGATCATCTCCTTTCAATCCAGAACCATCGCTACCATCAAATCTCTTTTTCAGAAGAGCATATGATCTTGTCATCTCGTAAGTGTCTGCATCGACATGTGAGCCATCAGCACCACCTATAAAGTTCCATCCATTGACGTCATCTACATATCCATTGCCATCGTCATCTATACCATTGCCAGGAACTTCATCAGAGTTGACCCAGATTACGTCTTTCAGATCTTCATGCTCTATATCAATACCCGAGTCTATGACCGCCACGACTACTTTCTTTCCAGAGCGAGACTGTAAAAAAGAATCATAAGCCTCATCGGTTCCGATGTTATATGGTTTATCTGCATTAGTTTCTTCTTGGTACCAATTAACAGACTGCGCTGATAACTCCAAGAACATGAAAGATGAGAGAACTAATGTGAGTAGGGGTATATTCGCTTTTAGCATAAGATGATTGTTAAGTAATAAGTCTCAAATTGATGGATGCTATGATAAGAATGCATGATCAGTATTATTTGTTTTATCAAATCAGACCTTAACAAATAGATAAGTTGACTGAGTCGCCGACCATACAAGATGCTCAAAGAGCGCTGCAAAAGTATTGGAATTTTCAAGATTTCAGAACGAAGCAAAAAGAAGTGGTTTCTGCCGTCTTAGCAGGTGACAATGTGATAGCTCTTCTTGCAACTGGAGGTGGCAAGTCTCTCTGTTATCAGATACCTGCTTTACTGTATAGTGGGATTACCATAGTAGTATCTCCGTTGATCTCTCTCATGGAGGATCAAGTGATGGCACTCAAGAAAAAAGGTATTAAGGCTGAAGCACTACATAGTGGACATACATATAACAGTATTGATAGGATCATGGATAACTGTATCTATGGCGATATCAAGTTACTGTATGTATCGCCGGAGCGATTGCTTCATGATGTATTCAAGGTGAGAGTACAACAAATGGACATCTCACTCATAGCCATCGATGAAGCACACTGTATATCTCAGTGGGGGCACGACTTTAGGCCAAGCTACCTCAAGATATCAGAGTTGTTAGAGTCTTTGCCAAAGACACAGGTTCTTGCTCTTACTGCGACAGCCACTAAAGATGTACTAGCGGAGATTCAACAAGAAGTTCTAACGAAAGAAAGCAAGATCATCCAAGACAGTTTTAGTAGAGAAAATCTTGCTATAACCGTCAAATCATCCGAAGACAAACTACAAGATATCATCGACTTAACTCCAACTGAAGGCAAGTCGATCGTGTATGCTAGAAGCCGACGCAATGTTCAAATGATCGCAGAGACACTAGCTAATCACAAGGTGAAGTCGAGATACTATCACGCAGGGCTATCGTACAAGGAAAAGAAGAAGATACAAGAAGATTTTACCGCAGGCAAGATCCAATCAGTCGTGGCCACTAATGCCTTTGGTATGGGCATAGATGTCGCTGATATCAGACATGTTATCCACTATGACATACCTCCTAGTCTAGAGGAGTATTATCAGGAGATAGGTCGAGCTGGAAGAGATGGAAAATCTTCTCAAGCTACTTTGCTCATCAGTAAGAATAACATCAACTATGCGAAGCGTCGTGTCACAGAAGCGTATCCAGATTTTGACCTAGCCGCTAAGATGTACAAGTCGCTCCATGTCTATTATGACATCAGTCTACATGAAGGAATCGGCATCGTCAAACCTTTAGATTTGAAAGCTGTAGCAAAATCAATAGGTAGTAACCAAAGAGAAGTACACCAAGCCATATCACTTTGGCAAAAGTTAGGAGTCCTCGAGTCTTCACAAGAGCTCAGTCCACGCACCTACATTAAGGTGAATTATTCTCCGGTTGAATTAAGGAAGGAATCCAAACGGAATCCTAAACTATATGAAGTGCTAGATTACCTCATGCGTCATTATGAGTACCTATTTACAGGTTGGATAAGACTCGATATAGATCAAGATCTTAGAAAACTTAAGACTCCAAAAGCTACTTATGAAGAACAATTACAAGAGTTAGTTTCTCAAGATGTAATTAGACTGTATCGCATACCTGCTGGGCAGATGGTAGGTTTTATCGAAAACCGCATCTCTACCAAGCACATAGATCATTACATCCCTAAATATCAAAAACTAAAGCAACTAGCCTTGCATAGATGGGAGAGCATAGAGCGATATGTCAACTCTGAAGTTTGCAGAATGAAGGTCATACTCTCATACTTCGGAGAGGAGAGCGATCCTTGTGGCTCATGTGATGTTTGTACTGGCAAGGTGAAAGAGATCTCTTCTGTGTCGATATCTACTCAATCCGATCTAGAAACTCGATGATGGCTTATGATATAGTATGCGTTGTCACTAATGACATCACCTATGATCGCAGAATGATTAGGACTTGTGACACCTTGGCGAAAGAAGGGAAGAAGGTACTTATCATTGGTCGAGAGATACCAGGTAGAAGCTATCATGACAACTTCTTGTTTGATACTTATAGATTGATTTGTGAGAAGAACTCCGGGCCACTGTTTTATAAAGAAATCTTAGATCGTGCTCATCGACATCTCAAAAGAATCAGTTATACGGATCTCTTACTGACCGATTATGATACGATCCTATTAGCTCGTCTTCAGAGAGGGAAGGCTCGGCGCATATATCTAGACTTGCATGAATACTTCGAACACACCCCAGAGTTATCTGGTAACCAGATTAAGAAGTCTATCTGGAAGATGGCCGCTCAGATCGGTCAAGCCAAATGTGATGTCATCTACACAGTCAATGATTCTCTAGCAGGATTCTATTCAGAGAGATTCAATCGTGATGTGAAGGTCATCTTCAATGTGCCAGAGAAGAAAACCTTGGCTGAAGGGAATGAGACTTCAGTTGAGACAGACATCATCAACACCGTCTATCTCGGTGCTCTAAATCCAGGCAGAGGACTAGAAGAAATCATTCAAGCCATTCAACAAGCAGAAGGCTTCCACCTGACGATCATCGGAGATGGACCACTCCTCAAATCACTTCAAGACATGGTTGATGATCCTAGTAAAGTTCACTTTACTGGTATGGCGAAACCGGAAGAATTACCAAGCCTGCTTACAGGGAAAGACTTTGGATGGAATTTGCTTGAAGTCAATAGTAAAAGCTACTATTACTCATTAGCCAATAAGTTCTTTGACTATGTCCATCATGGAGTGCCAGTCGTGACGATGGATTTCCCAGAGTATAGCAGGATCCTCTTCGAGCACTCTTGCGGAAAGACGCTTAGTGAACTTAGTGTACCAGCTGTATCAGATCTTCTCCAATTCGTATCTCGAGATAGAGAACATTTACGTAAGTGGAAAGAGGCATGTCCTCAAGTAGCAGCTAAATATAACTGGGAACTAGAGAGTGAAAAGTTGATAGAACTCTTCTCGTAGATTACTCGTCAAAGAGCGAACCGTAATCAGAAGACCTTTCTACTTTTTCCTTTTCTTGCTGATACTCATTCAGATCAAGAGAGTCCTCATCGAGATTTTCTTCACCACCTAATAACAGGAGTGTACTCTTCTTCTCATACTCTTCGAGCATCTTGAGTCCTTGCTCTTCGAACATACCATTCTGCAGATCTACTGACTCCATGAAGTTAGCAGAGAGTTCCATGAACTGTTCCATCTCTCCAACCTTGTTAGCTACATCATCGGCTATCACTTCCATCGCTTGATCGAACATAGCACGCTTATCAGAATTTCCGGAGATGATATTCATAGCAGACTTCATCGCTCCATGTGAAGCTCTGATAGCCTTTCTTTCTTGTTCTTTCACTTTTACCTGATCCTTGGTGTCTTCTAACAAGATCTCACTATTAGAATACATCTTGGTAAGCACTTTATATAGCAGCCCCATCTTGGTATGAAGCTTCTCATACTTGGCATTAGATTCTTTGAGTCTTGCGGCTTTTCGGCTAGAAAGCATGAGTTGCTGCTTCTTGCCCATCTCTTTTGCCTTTTTGGCCATCATCAGATTTTGCTCGATCTCTTTCGTGTTATCGATCATCATCGTTTTGATCTTTCTCATCTGACCACGTAGACCTCCGATCTGCTTGCCCATCTTCTTGAGATTGTCAGATAGATCATCCACATAGTTTTTCAAGATACCGATAGGGTCTATCGTAACGAAGATGCTCGTGATCTTCCTCATGGCACTCTTATACATATAGCCAACAAGAGCTCTCATCTTAGGATCAAGGACCATGTAAACTACTGCCCCTAACACAAGCACGGTAGCTGCTAATCCTAGTAAACTAGAAGCAAAAGCGATGATCGCAGGAAGACCAGTAACAACTAGAAACCCTAATGCCCCAAGCACAGCTAAAAGAAATATGGATCCTGTTACTCCTTCAGGTCTACTCCAAAATGACTTGGGTTTACCTGCGCCTTCTAAACTTGAAAATTCTGCCATTTGATGTTCGTTGATTTATTTTCTGACTTAAACTTCTAATATAACCACAAAGTCGCAAAAATAATTCGATGTAAGGCTTAGAGATTGCGACGAAGAGAAAACGGGGGGCTATACAAAATCCACGTCAGAAACCATAGGCAGCTCCATCAGGGTAAGGATACCATCCTCTATATCTTTCCCATCAAAGATGATCTTGTGTATCGTATTGATGATCGGAGCGTGAAGCTCAAACTTATTCACGAGGTAGTGAGCGATGTGAAGTGATCTGATTCCTTCTACAACTTCTTCCATACTAGCGAGGATATCTTCGATCTTATCACCCTTTGCTATGCGCATACCACATCGGTAATTACGACTCTTATCTGAAGTAGCAGTCGCTATGAGGTCGCCTATACCAGCTGTACCAAAAAATCCGCGGGTAGATGAGCCCATTAAGTCTCCTAGGAGCACCATCTCTCTAAGACCTCTCACGATCAACATGGCCTCAAGGTTCTTTCCAAGATTACGTCCACCCAAGACTCCCGAAGCCAAGGCAATGACATTCTTAAGAGCACCCGTTAACTCTGCAGCTCTCATGTCATAGGACCCAAAAACAAAAAACCTTTTACCAGATAATACTTTTCTGCCAGCCTCAATCACTTCATCAAACTCGCTAGCTATAACAGTAGCTGTTGGTAAGCCGTCAAGTATCTCACTTGATAAGTTAGGCCCACATAGCGCTCCTACTCGGATGACGTCTGTCTCCTGCTTGATAACCTCGCTCATGGTGTTCACATCACGACGTCTGAATCCTTCATAGACATAACCGGGATCTAACTCACCAGGCAATACATCGAAACCTTTCGTCCCGTGTATCAACATATGTTGTGGAGAGAGATGAGGAGCAAACTTGCGCATCACTGCCTTGAAGTGGAGAGAGGATATGACTGGGAGTAACATCTGACACGATCCACAGATCTCTTCTATGTCAGTCGTGCCTTTGATTCTATCAGAAAGCTTGACTCCTTTGTAGACATGATCATTATTGATCTGATCGACTAGTTCAGATCTACGAGAATAGATAAGTGCAGATACATTTTCAGATAGTAAGTTGGCGAGTGCTAGTCCAAACTTACCACCTCCAACAATGCCTACTTTTTGATCGGATGATCCAGCCATGACGTCTAAGGTAGTGGAACTAGTTTACTTTCCTTTCTTTTTCGACTTACCTACTTGCTGCTCTCGAGCCTTTTGTTGCTGCTCTAGAGCTTTGGCTATTCGATCTTGAAAACCACCTTTCTTCTTGGGTTTGGCTTTCTGGACATTGAGGTCTGCCAAGATCTTATCATTATCGAAGACAAAGCTCTTCGTGATGATCGTCTGTCCGATAGTAATGAGATTACTGAAAAACATGTAGCAAGTAAGTCCTGATGCATACGTATTAAAGAAACCAAAGAACATCAGAGGCATGAGGTACTGGACATACTTCATCGCTGGATTAGCAGACATGTCCATATGCCTAGAGTTGTAGTATGTATAGATCAATTGAGATACTGCGTATAAGACAGTAAACAAACTCAGGTGAGCACCTATGACCGGTATGTTAAAAGGCAGATTAAACCAGACATCATAAGATGACAAGTCATGAGCCCATAAGAAAGGCTCTTGTCGAAAGGTGATTGATGCAGGGAAAAATCTGAACAAGGCATACCAGATCGGTATCTGTGCTATCATCGGCATACATCCCCCGACAGGACTGACGCCATACTCACGATAGATACGCATCGTCTCCATCTGTATCTTCTGAGCATCATCTTTGTGCTTTTCTTTAAGTCCCGCTAACTGAGGCTTGAGTGCTCCCATCTTTGCTTGACTCTTAAGCATCTTATACGTCAATGGAAATACAGCCATCTTAATGATGAAGATCAGGACGATGATCACGACACCCTTACTTCCTATAAAACCAGATAGCCAATTAAAGAAAGGGCGTATCATATGCCGATTGATACTTCCAAATATGGAACGACCAAAAGGTATGATCTCCTCGAGTCTATTATCAAATCCACTAAGTCGCTTGTACTCATTAGGCCCCATATAGAGCTTCATAGGATATGTCCCATCCAGTTTATCCTTTGGCAATGCCATCGTAGCCGTCACCCTCTTTAAGTCTGGATTATCCTCATCATACATCTCTACACTTGCATCCATCGACGCAAATCCACCATTTTCTACGATAAGTGAAGTATTAAAGAACTGGTTAACGAATGAAATCCATTCTACGGGCTCTTCCGTTACTTCTTCTCTATCATCACCTCGACAGCTACAATAATCTGAAGAGCTGTCTTTTTCCTTAAAATAAATCGTCGAGTATGTTTTCTCAAAAAACCGATTTTGCTCTATCGGGTCAAGGAAGTTGATGATCTCTAAGTTGACAGGATTATCACCCTTTAAGAAGTTATCGAGTCCGTTGAGTTTTAGATCGTAATCTAATTCGTAACCATCTTCACTTAGAGCATACGTCTGCTCTATATATCCTCCTGAAGATGTTGGTGCCCTGAAGGTTACAGAATTCCCAGATTGTCGTCCTTCAAAAAAGAGATCCTGGGTGTTGATCGTTCTATCTACTAGCTGTATCTCGTAGTTCCATTTGTTCTTCGTGTCCTCAAAGAGCTTGACAAGTTCCTTCTTCTCTTCTTCTTTTGGTTGAGAAAGCACCTTAAAGTGTTCCTTTAACTCTGCTGATGTAACACGCGCGCCCTTAGAGCTTAGTGATATCGTTACGAGGTCATTAGATAGGGTATAGGTTTGTTCTGACCCTTGTGACGCTTTCGCAAATATGCCAAACTGACTACTATCGACGATAGCCGGTGCATCAGTCTCTTGGAAGGCTCCTTCCTTGGTAGCTTCCTGTTGAACCTGCACTTGTCTCAACTTTTCTAGTCGAGCTTCTTCCTTAGCAGCTTCAATCTCTTCTGGTGTCGGTTGTGTAAAATAAGACCACCCGATAAGTATTAAAAAGATGAGGGCAAATCCTACTATTTGGTTCTTTTCCATGTGTCGTCCTGGATGCAATTAAGCGCGGCAAAGGTAGTATAAGTGCTATCAATTGCAATTCGCATTTAGATGTAGATCTCGGGAAGTTCGATAAAGACTTCACTAGAGAGGGCTTAGTGGTATTACAACAAGTTAATTTTAAAGTAAAATGATACCTAAGTCTCTAACTATATTAGCGGTATGATAGATCAAAGCGATGAAGTTTTTAAGATTAGCACCGAGAGTGGGACACTGGACCTATCAGTAAAGGCTGTAGCAGAGTCAGATATCTCAAGACTCTCAGAAAAGAGCTACCATATACTAGATAGCGATCAGTCTATACTTGGTAATGTTCATCACATCGATATAGATGAGAAAATCGTAACGATAGAGCATAATAACAAGCTCTACACATATCAAATCTCATCTGCCTTAGACCAACATGTAGCCACCATACAAAAGTCTTCTGCTCAAAAGAATCGTGATACTTCCATCAAAAGCAGTATGCCGGGATTAGTTCTTGATGTGCTCGTTAAAGAAGAAGATACGATCGAAGAAGGACAGCCGATCATGATACTAGAGGCTATGAAGATGGAGAATGTCATCAATGCAAAATTTTCAGGCACGATCAAGAAGATCCACTGCGCGAAAGGTGATGCCATAGATAAGAACCAATTACTCGTAGAATTTCACTCCGAAGCGTAAGATGAGTATCTGGAAGACATATCCTGATATATCAAAATCAGCGTGGCTCGAGAAAGTTGCTGCTGATCTAAAAGGAAAGAATTCTGAAGATTACTATCAGCGCAATCCCTTCGGTACTCAGATCGAACCATGGTATCACAGGGAAGATACTACGCACGATATATCGATACCTGGAAGGACTTATGATAAGATACACCTTGGTTGCTTAGTTGTAACAGATGATGCATCTATGGGAAGTGATTATATCATAGACAATCTTGCTGGAGGTTGTTCATTTCTTCATATAATAGATAACACAGACGACAACCTAAAGTCGGCGGCAGAAGGTGTCCACTTTGAGATGATCACTTCGGTTATAGAAAGAAATGAAAGCACGGCCTCACAAGCCTTCTTAACTGAACTAAGTGGTGATAAAAAACTTGACCTTCTCATTATCGATCAGGCAAGCTTTAATTATAAGATTGACCTACGAGGTACAGAAGAAAATCTACTAGCTGAGTTCATTAGACAAGCAGATGAAATAGCTCAGCAGAATGAAGTTTCTCATGTTTTCTGCCAAGTTGAATTTGATCATCATTACATCAACTCGATAACTTCAGTACTGGCTCTCAGATTAATCTGGGCTAATATCTGTGAGGCATATGGGCGGAGTCATGATAATTGCAAACTCATTATAGAGGGATTTATATCTTCTTCTATCCGGACATCAGAGATACATCAGGATCTGATATCGATCACACAAGTGATGACGGCGATGTTTTCAGCTGACGTAGATGTTATTTTTCCTTTCACTTCCAAAGATGATAAGGAAAGTCGTCGACTCATCAGGCAGGCGTATCACGTACTGACCATGGAAGGTCATCTTGGAAAGGTGAAGGCACCATTTCAAGGAAGTTATGCATTAGAAAAAATAGCACTTGACAGTGCATCACAAGCTTGGACCGATACTATCAAAGCGATATGAAGAAGATCAAAAGGATACTAATAGCTAACCGAGGAGAGATCGCATGTCGAGTTATCCGAACTGCACGCAAGATGGGCATCGAGACAGTTGCTGTTTATTCGGATGTAGACAGGGATGCACCTCATGTAGTCTATGCTGATAAGGCCGTTCACATCGGCCCTGCACCGGCTTCTCAGAGTTACCTAGTCATTGAGAAAATTATCGCCGCAGCTAAAGAATCAGGTGCCGATGCTATACATCCTGGATATGGTTTTTTATCTGAGAGATCAGTATTTGCGAAAGCGTGTCAAGAGGAAGGCATCATCTTCATCGGGCCTGGTGAGGAAGCTATCGATACGATGGGTAATAAGATTACAGCTAAAACTGCTGTATCAGCATATGACATCCCACTTGTACCAGGTACCGCTGAACCCTTAACCGATAAATCTGAAGCAGCCTCCATAGCTAAAGAAATTGGATTTCCAGTATTGATCAAAGCTGCAGCAGGAGGCGGAGGCAAGGGCATGCGTATCGTCGAGCATGAAGATGAGATATTAGATCAAGTTGACCGCGCTGTCAGTGAAGCTCAGTCGGCATTTGGAGATGGCGCTGTCTTCATAGAGAAGTATGTTACGAGTCCCAGACACATCGAGGTCCAGATCCTCGCTGATCAGCATGGCCATGTAATCCACCTCAATGAAAGAGAGTGCAGCATCCAACGACGTCATCAGAAAGTGGTGGAAGAAGCACCATCTCCTCTCATGACACCAGAGTTGAGAGATAAGATGGGTCAAGACGCCATCAATGTAGCCAAGTCGTGTAACTACGTAGGTGCAGGTACTGTCGAGTTCATCATGGATGAACAAAACAATTACTACTTCTTAGAGATGAACACTCGTCTGCAAGTCGAACATCCAATCACAGAAGCTATCACAGGTGTCGATCTCGTAGAGCAACAAATCAGGATCGCGCAAGGAGAACATCTTACAA
>CAZXIE010000101.1:0-13776 GCA_964640065.1 uncultured Saprospiraceae bacterium | reverse complement strand
AAATCAAGAACTCAAGAACAAAGGAACTCAGAAACACAAGAACTCTGGAACGTAGAAACGTAGAAACGTAGAAACGTAGAAACGTAAGTACTTAAAAACTTAAGAACGAAGCGATCAATGAACAGAAGGGCTGATCCCAAGGTTACTCCCTAGAAGTGAAACTTATACGATGTTCTCAAAACCAGCTGTACTAAGAAAAACACAACTCCTTCCTATATCACTTGATATGGCATGGGACTTCTTCTCTAGCCCTAAAAACCTCAAGGAGATTACACCAGACTATATGGACTTTAAGGTTCATACTCCAGAAGAAGAGCTAGAGACCATGTATCCCGGTCAGATGATCTCGTACACTGTGCGACCAGTAATGGGGTTTCCACTTCAATGGACCACTGAGATCACTCATGTGGAAGGCAAGAAATTTTTTGTAGATGAACAGCGAGTGGGACCATATACGATGTGGCACCATCAACATCACTTTGAGGAAATGGATGATGGGGTGCTGATGACCGACATAGTTCACTATATGCTACCACTAGGGCCACTTGGATGGGTAGCTAGGAAGCTCTTTGTTGAAAGGCAATTAGAAGGGATCTTTGATTACAGATCGAAGGTCTGTGAAGAGAGATTTGGTAAAGTCAAAGTTTAGCTCAACAGCATATCAGTGCTCTGTGATTTAAGAGGCAACCTCAAACGACTCTGCATACGAGCGGAAAATTATTAATTCTAAAAGATTATTCTTCGAAGGTTGAGTTCCCTTGGTCAACTCTTAACGCAAAATACCAGTTGTTTCTCCTGATTTTTGTTGTCTTTTTGTCAGTCGATACAAAAAGACGTAAAGATCTTGTCCTGCTAATACTCGCTCTTCAAGCCCCCGGCAATCCTAGAATAAATATCTGTAAGAAAATTTGAATCCTCCTCGTGATAAAACCTCGGCTTTTTTCGTCGTGCTCTCTCGGCTGAGCCGAGATGCACGCGCCTAGGCGCTACGAGATTTTATTCCCATGGCGAGTTGTATCAGGACTATTCACGCCTAAGCGTGATTCAAAATTTATCGGTAGTCTGATAATACCAATATCCTAATGATCACAGAGTGATAAATTGTCAAGTTTGATTGTGAAACAGTCGGTTTAAACATTACATAAAGTTTCTATTGGTGCCTTTTAGTGCGTGTTAATATCCATGCCGAAGGTGCCGATAAGAAAGACACAAGAATATTAGAATTCTCAGGGCACTACTCACCAGATCACATCTTAATAATTGATTCTAAATGGACCAATTTATTAGATGCGTTGATGAAACTCACAAAGTAGGGGCCATCGGGCAAATCGCTGATATCTACAGATGTAGATAAGGAAGTGGAGGATAACTGTCTCAGCACTTGACCATGAGCATCAATGATCTGTATATGGTAGTTCTCTGAGAGACCACTAATAGTGAACATTCCATCTACTGGGTTTGGATAAAGCTCTACCAGTAAATCATCTATCTCAAAGGTTGAAGTTGCGATGGTCAGACACCCTTCTCTTAAGACATCAAATGCCAGCTGCTGTTCTTCAGTGAGATTTCTTCGTATGAGGTTGTTATCTTCAGATGGATCATCGAGCAGATTATAGAACTCGAAGGTCTGCTCATCATCAGAGACAATCAGTTTATATATAGAGTCTCGAGCAGTCCAGTCTAGTAGCGTATTTCCGTCAGAAGGGGCTCTATCAGCATAATTACAACTGCGACGACTTTCCCCCGTGTTGGCTAAGAGATAAGAAAAATCAAAACTGTCATTGACTTGATCCACTTCTACACCAGACAGTCTAGTGATAGTGGCGAATAAATCTGTAACTCCTACCAGAGCATCTTCTCGCTCACCACTTCTTGATACTCCGCCGTGGGCCACGACAAGTGGCACATTGATACCTCCTTGGTTGAGACTGCCTTTTCCTTGGCGCCGAGAAAAAGGGTCCTGAAGGACAGCATTAGGAGTGCCGTTATCGCCGATGAAGATGACGGTTGTGTTAGCAAGTATGTCAGATGGGATCTCGCTTAAAAGTCGTCCCATCTCTGTGTCCAGTGCTTCTAATGCTGCGATGTAATAAGGGAATGGATTACTCTCTATATCCGCATCTGTACCACTCAGCTGATCCTGCTGATGAAGATTAGTTGGGGGGAGGTGATAAGGTGTATGAGGAGCATTATATGCTAACCAACAAAACCAAGGCGAGTCCTGATCGTTGATCCAATCTATGGCTAGGTCTGTGAGTTTTGAAGTTACGTATTCTGTTGAGGAAGTGATCTGACCATCTTCAGCCAGTTCCCATCTTTCATAATTTCTCACTCCTCCACCTAGTATGCCTGCATAATATGGGATGCCGAGTGAGTCGGTCGGATAGTTAGGATTATTATTACCTCCTAAGTGCCATTTACCTATTAAGCTTGAGGAATACATTCCTTGAGAGGTCTCTTCGATATATGAGTGCAAAGAAGTTTCTTCAGGAGTAAGCGGGTCTCCTGGACTATTGACGCCATTGGCTCTGCCATACTTGCCTGTGAGTATGCTAGCCCGAGTTGGTGAGCAGCTCGGTTGACTCCAAGCATTGTCAAAGACGAGGCCTGATGACATGAGACTTTCTAGATGCGGCATTTGTGCCTTTTCACCTGTGCCTGGATAACCAGGTACAGGATCTATACCCAAGTCATCCGCGATGATAAGCAGTATATTAGGATGAGTTGGATCTACACTACTTTGACTGTAAGAGATAGAAAATAAAAGCAGGCTCATCAACATAGTTGAGACTATCCGCTCTGACACTTTCATGTATTTCATGCGTATATAGTGCTCTTTGGTTACTTGAAAGAAATCAGCTTTTATGTAGTCGATTCACCAGGATCGATAACTTAGCATTCTTCAGATCACTCACCTAGCCAAAGGAATTAACAATCTCAGCGAAGCTATCTGCCTGAAGACTTGCTCCACCTATCAGTCCCCCATCGACATCTACTTGTCCAAAGATCTCCTTAGCGTTAGCTGGCTTAACGGATCCTCCATATAGGATGGATATACCATCAGCGATCTCAGATCCATAGTCTGCTCTCAAAAAATCTCTGATCGCAGCATGCATCTCTTGAGCTTGCTCTGGACTTGCAGTCTCTCCAGTGCCGATGGCCCAGATGGGCTCATATGCTATGACGAGCTGTCGTACTTGATCTGGTGACAGGACGTCAAATGCCTCCTTCAACTGTGTTATGACATAATCTACATGTCCACCTTCTTTTCTGATATTTAGCCCTTCTCCACAGCAGAAGATCGGAGTAAGGTTATGAGCAAGGGCAGCAAGCACTTTTTGTCCTAAGAAGTCATCCATCTCACCGAAGTATCCTCTGCGCTCAGAGTGACCTATGATGACGTATTCAGCACCTGCGGATTTTAACATAGCTCCGCTGATCTCACCTGTATAGGCACCACTTGGTTGTGTATACATATTTTGCCCTCCCAGATGAACATGACCTGGGTGTGCTGCTTTACTCAGTGTATAAAGATGCGTGGCTGGAGCGCAGATGACTACTTCTGTACCACCATCAAGATGGCAAGTACAAAGATTAGAGAGTAATTCGAGGCCCTCTTCCACTGTTGTATTCATCTTCCAGTTTGCTGCTGCTATTTTCTTTCTAGACATACCTATTTACTTGTGACGCCCAAATATAAAATTTAGTTTACGCAGTGGATACACTTATCGACAAGAGGTAGGCTGAGAGTGCTATCTTTGCGTCGTCATCAATAGAGCAGAATGAAATCGGACTTCCCGTATATACAACGAGATATCAGCTGGTTAGACTTTAATTACAGGGTCTTACAGGAAGCAAAGGATCCTAGAGTTCCTCTTTATGATCGCATAAAATTTCTTGCCATCTACTCATCTAATCTGGATGAATTCTTTAGGGTAAGAGTCGCTAATCATCGTAATCTGCATCGGACGTCTAAGAAAACAAGAAAGACTTTAGACTTCAGTCCAAGCGAACTCCTCTCTGAGATCCTGGATAAAGTAAATAAGCAGCAGAAGGAATGCAGTGAGATATTTTTTGAGCAGCTTATACCCGAGCTTAAGCAACACGGTATATATGTCATACGCCGACAAGAGATGACATCAGAGCAAGAGGAATATGTAAGAGATTACTTCAATGAAAAACTTCTGCCCTTCGTCCAACCGGTCTTGCTCATCGAAGATAAGATCAAGCCTTTTCTTAATAATGGCTCCCTCTATCTAGCGCTTCATATGTTCGATCATAAGCTGAAGATCACGAGATATGCGCTTGTAAAAGTCCCTAGTGATCATCTAGGTAGATTTATCAGCCTGCCACATGATATACCTGGCGAGCAATATGTCATCATGCTAGATGACATCGTCCGACATAGTATACCGTGGATCTTTCCAGGGTATGACATCCTCCAGTCGTACTCCATAAAGCTCACACGTGATGCGGAGCTTTACATCGATGATGAGCTCCAAGGAGATCTACTCGAGAAGATCAGGAAGAGTCTTACCAAACGAGCTGTAGGCCCAGCGTCGAGATTAGTATATGATAGGAAGATGCCAAAAGAGATGCTTTCTTTTCTTATGGAGGTTTTCGATCTCTCGAAATATGATCTTCTCCAAGAAGGTAGGTACCACAACAACTCAGATTTTTTCGATTTCCCAACATTTGGCTTGACCGATCTATCAGAAAAGAATCTGGTTCCACTAGAGATGGAGAGTATAAAAAGTCATAAATCCATCTTTGACGCTATATCTAAAAGAGATCATCTTATACATCCACCTTATCACAATTACGAATCCGTAGTCAGATTTTTTGAAGAAGCTGCTAATGATCCCGATGTATCACATATCAAAATCGTACAATACAGAGTAGCGGCGGAGAGTCGTATCATGGATGCACTCATCAAAGCCGCCAATGCTGGCAAGCAAGTCACGGCATTTGTCGAGATCAAAGCAAGGTTTGATGAAAGCGCAAATATCATATGGGGCGAGAGACTAGAAAAGGCGGGAGTCAAAGTCCTCTATAGTATCCCTAACATCAAGGTCCATGCAAAGATGGCCCTTGTCCTGCGGACCGAAGGAGGGCGGTCTGAGACATATACTTACTTGAGTACAGGCAACTTCCATGAGCGCACTGCTAATGTATATAGTGACTTTGGCCTATTTACGAAGGACATCAAACTCACTTTCGAAAGTGTAAAGCTTTTCAACTATCTGGAAACTAAAATGGCTTCTGGGATCTCTTTTAGACATATGGGTATAGGGCTCTTTAATCTTAACTCCTTAATCGATGATCTCATAAAAACAGAGGTGAAAAATGCCCAAGCAGGTAAGGAAGCCAGGATCATTATCAAGCTGAATAGCCTTCAAGATCCAAAGATGATAAAGACCTTATATAAGGCAGGTCAAGCAGGCGTGAAGATAGATTTAATAGTGAGAGGTATATGCTCGCTTGTGCCAGGTAAGAAAGGAGTGAGTGAAAATATAAAGGCTCGCAGTATCGTAGATAGGTTTTTAGAGCATGCTCGGGTTGTGATATTTCACAACGATGGCGATCCAAAATACTTCATCTCTTCTGCGGACTGGATGTATAGAAATCTATACAAACGAGTCGAGATATTTGTTCCGATCTTTCAACAAGACATAAAAAATCATCTGCAAGCTCTTATAGATCTTCAACTTTCAGATAATGTAAAAGCGAGAAGTCTAGACCATCACAAGACCAACAAATACATAGAAGATCCTGATCGAGTCTTGACTCGATCTCAGATGGACACTTATAGATATATACTACGTAAAGAAAAGGAAGAAGATATATGATCGATGCTATATCACCCATAGACGGAAGATACCAAGCTAAGACTAAAGAACTGGGTAGTTATTTTTCTGAAGGTGCACTGATCAGATATCGTATCATTGTCGAGATCGAGTATCTAAAGTTGCTTTCTCAGATAGGTATCATCAACTTGACGTCTCAAGAAGTCGGTATCATAGATAAGGTGATGGAGATAGATGACCTCAGTCGCGTCAAGGAAATAGAAAGGACAACCAATCATGATGTCAAGGCAGTCGAATACTTCATCAAAGAACAAGTCAAAGGAAAGATATCTGATGATGTACTAGAGTATGTGCACTTCGGACTTACTTCACAGGATGTGAATAATACTGCAGTGCCTCTGATGCTCAAGGACGGAATCCAGAAGGTCATCATTCTTGCCTTGCATGAAGTTTTAGCAGCGATCGATCGGATGGCAGACAGCTATAAAGGGATCCCACTGTTGGCGCGCACGCATGGCCAGGCCGCCTCACCTACTTCTCTTGGCAAGGAGATGAAAGTGTACGCAGATCGGCTTCAAAAGCAAATCACAAAGTTAGAGCAGCATCGGTATGAAGCGAAGTTTGGTGGTGCTACAGGTAACTTTAATGCTCATAAAGTAGCCTTCCCAGATAAAGACTGGAGAGTAGAGATAGATCAGTTTATCGCTTCGCTCGACTTAGATCGACAGCAGTACACAACCCAGATAGACCAGTATGATAACATCGCAGAAGTCTTACAGATCATATCTCGGATAGACACTATACTGATCGACTTCGCAAGAGATATCTGGACATATGTATCGAGAGACTTCTTCAAGCAAAAAGTCATAGCAGGTGAAGTCGGTAGCTCAGCGATGCCCCATAAGGTAAATCCTATCGACTTCGAAAACGCCGAAGGCAATCTTGGTATCGCCAGATCGCTTTACAACTACCTAGCGCAGAAGCTGCCTATCTCCAGGTTACAAAGAGATCTTACAGATAGCACGGTCACCCGTAATCTTGGTGTGCCTCTCTCGCACTCTCTCATCGCTTATAAAAGCTTACTGAAAGGAATCTCCAAGCTGGAAGTAAATCAAGCTGCCATACAAGCAGATCTTGACAATGCGTGGCCAGTGATATCAGAAGGGATACAGACGATCCTCAGGAGAGAGGGTTTTGAAGCGCCATATGAACTCCTCAAATCTTTCTCTAGGGGGAAAGGAAAGTTAACCCAAAAGGACTTCAAAGTCTTTATCGATGGTCTAGATGTCAGCACTTCTGTGAAAGAAGAATTGCATCGTTTGAGCCCGCATAATTATGTGGGCTATAGCATGGATTGATGATCACTTATTGATATGCTTGAGAGCTTCACGCCTCGCCAGACCTGTGATCTCCATATCGTCAAGCAAGTCCAGCACATAAGTTGCATCGACTTTACTATACTGCCTCAGCGCCCAGCCGATCGCCTTTTGGATAAAGAACTCATCTTTATGTTTGACCTTAGAGATCGCATAAGTAAGGTAGTCAGTGTCCACAGAATCTTTATACTTGAGTTGGTACAATAGGCAGGTCCTGTTGAGCCATATATCTTCACTGCTTAACCACTCTTGAGATCTCTCATTTTTGATGTCAGGATAATTCTTCCAGAGCTCTCCGACGAGATGAGTCGCGAGCAGATCTACAGTATCCCACCATTGCTTCGTCTTAATCATATGAGTGATAAGGTCTTCGTCTTCCTTTTGCATCTCACTTTTACGAGCTATATATAGATCTATAGCGGCATACTGATACTCACGTTCATTCTGATCCCACAACGCATCAAGTTCTGATCGAAGTTCGGATCTATCAAGACTCTTTGCAGCCTTATTATATCGTCGCACTACTTGCTTGCGCATAGGACTAGGCACCCCTAGAAAAGGAAAAAGCCCTCTCATATAAGCGGACATAGCAGCTGCTTGCTCTTCATCCTTGAGAGCTGCCAAATCTTCTATGATCGAAGTTGCTATAGCCGTCATATCACTCAAGGTAAATATTTCACATCGACATAATTTCGATGCCTCAGAACTATATCTAATTGTCTCTGTTCTGACTTTTGATGGATAACAATAGGAATTATCTCATACACCCGCTCTACATCATCATCACACTGGTTCTCGCGGGCGTAACCTCTTTGTTTATAGGATTCTCTGGCGCTTACATCTACACTAGAGTGCAGAATGGATTAGCACCAGTAGAGCTTCCTCCCCTCTTCTTTATCAATACAGTCTTCTTAGTAGGAGCAAGTTATGTACTTGTAAAAACGAAGCATGCATATCTTAATGATGAGACTCGAAACTATAAAATGCGACTCTGGGTCGCTATGATTCTCACCCTAGTATTTCTAATCTTCCAGATCATAGCATGGCAGCAAATGCTTGACATGAACATCGCCATAGCTGGCAGTAACCTAGGATCCTACTTGTATGTCATCTCGGGCATACACTTCCTGCATGTGATCGCAGGCATACCATTTCTTGCTTACTTCATATATGATGCTCGGAGAAGGTTAGTGGAACCAGCAAGCGTCCTTGTATACCTCTCAGATCCGGACAAAAAAAGAAGACTTAATGTGTTGAGTATCTATTGGCATTTCTTAGATGGACTCTGGATATTTCTGATTGTCTTCTTCTTGATTAATAGACTGATTTAAGTTGCCTTTCTGGTCTCGTCATTCTTACATTTGTTATTTATAACTTATTGCGCATTCTTGCGTTATAGCCATTGATAAAAGGAATATCATGACTCGTATAGCCATTCTCTTCACTTTCTTAGCTACTGTAAGTTTCTTTAGCTGTAAGCAAAGTCCATTTGAGATCACAGGTAATATCACTGATGCCGGTGAGCTATCTGTATATTTTGATCAAGTAGAACCATTACAAAGCACTAATAGTATAGTCGCTAGGGGCACTGCTAATGGAAGCGGTAAATTTTCGATTCCTATGGAAGAAAAGCCAGCAGCTGGTCTTTATAGATTACGTGTAGGTGCCAAGTCTGTCTATCTACCACTTGATGGTACAGAGACTAGCATCAACCTAACTGGCTCACTCAAGGATATCAGCACATTTGACTATAGCCTATCCGGTGCAGCTCTTGGAGAAGACTATGTAACTCAGATGAAAAAAAGAGTATCAGGCCAAACTGATGCCAAAGGTCTTTCAGAATATCTTAGTTCAGCAGCTAATCCACTTGTAGGTGTATTGATCGCAAGTCAGTTATACAAAAGTCCGACGGATGCTCCTCTTCATAGTATGGTGAGTGATAAACTGACTAATACATATCCAGATATGACACTGGCAAAGGAGTATAAGGCATATGCTGGCATACAGCAGCAACAGCTTCAGCGTCAGCAATCTTTAGAAAGAGTAAAAGTCGGAGAGCTAGCACCTGACATCCTCTTACCTAGTGTAGATGGTGAACAGATGTCTTTATCAGATCTCAAAGGACAGATTGTCCTACTTGACTTCTGGGCAAGCTGGTGCGGACCTTGTAGAAGAGAAAATCCTAACGTCGTTAGAGTCTACGACAAGTATAAGCCAGATGGATTCACTGTCTTTAGTGTATCCCTTGATAGACAGAAAGACAGATGGGTAAAAGCTATCAAAAAAGACAATCTCAAATGGGACTGGCATGTAAGCGACCTCAAGTACTGGAAGTCAGAAGCTGCAGCCACTTATGGCGTAACGAGCATACCTCGAACATTTCTACTTGATAGAGAAGGTCGTATAGCTGCGATCAATCCTCGTAGAAATCTAGAAGAAGCAGTCACTAATCTTCTCTAGGACTACCCTACTTGCTTCATATCGTTAGTTAATCAGTAGCACTCATACTATGAGTGCCTCAACTGTAGTATCCTTGTAGCCTCTTATGGGAGGCTTCGATAAATATCGCAAAGAGTTTCGCGGAAATCTTATGTTGGCATTTCCGATCATGGCGGGATCGCTAGGTCAGGTCTCTGTCAACTTTGTAGATAACCTCATGGTTGGTCGGTTAGGAGCTGAATCTCTTGCCGCAGTAGCGCTGGCCATCGCCATTTACATCTCCTTTTATGTCATCGGCAAAGGGATCTCTTATGGTCTTACCCCTTTGATCGCAGAAGCGGATGGAGCCAAAAAACATAGTCGTATACCCGCCTTGCTTCGTCATAGTATGGTGATCAATATGACATATGCCTTGGCTTGTGGTTTGATCATATATTTTGGAGTAGATGTTCTAGATCATCTAGGTCAAGATCCTGAAGTCGTCGCACTTGCTAAACCATATATGGTGATATCTGGATGGGCACTCCTACCGATGATGTTCTTCCAGACGCTCAAGTGCTATTCTGAAGGCATGAGTGAAACCAAACCAGCGATGATCGCTTCTCTCTCTGGTAACGTCCTAAATGTAATTCTCAACTTCATGCTCATCTATGGATACTGGGGAGCACCTGCACTAGGAGTAAAGGGCGCTGCTCTAGGAACTTTGATATCCAGAGTGCTCATGGTGATCTTCCTACTGTTCATCTTATACAGAAAGTCGGAGCTATGGAAGCATATGAAAGATAGCATTTCGAGGGCCATAGATTCAGTAGAGATCAAGAAGATACTTACACTT
The DNA here is from genome assembly GCA_964640065.1 of uncultured Saprospiraceae bacterium. GTDB lineage: Bacteria > Bacteroidota > Bacteroidia > Chitinophagales > Saprospiraceae > JAJRXG01. Next base: position 3,319 of record CAZXIE010000101.1, on the reverse strand, counting down.
GGTATACCCACTTCTATGCAGATGTTTTTTGAAGTATCGGCATTTGCGGCAGCGTCATTAATCATGGGAACTTTAGGAGCACACGAACTCGCAGCTCATCAGATAGCTATCAATCTAGCTGCTATCACCTTCCTAACCTGTACGGGTATGGCTCTTGCCACCTCCATCAGAGTAGGTAATCAGCTTGGGCAAGTTGATTATGATCGGATGCATAATATCGGCATAGCAGCTATCATGCAAGTCACCTTCTTCATGTTCATTATGGCAAGCATCTTCATCCTACTGAGAAATCTCCTGCCGACTATGTATATCTCTGACCCTGCAGTTATCGATGTTGCAGCACTCTTACTTGTAGTTGCCGGTTTCTTTCAGATATCCGATGGCATACAGGTGGTAGCTCAAGGAGCACTGCGTGGCCTACAAGATGTAAAGACGCCTACAGTGATCACCTTTCTAGCTTACTGGGTCGTGGGCATGCCGATTAGCTATGTGTCTGCTAGGATATTAGACTGGGGCCCATTAGGAGTATGGATGGGCTTACTTGTTGGCCTAACAGTATCTGCCATCTTATTATCAAGAAGGTTTTATCGCATAAGCACTGACCTTATAAAAGATCATGTGCAAGACCATATACAAGAAGTTACTTAAGCGCCCCGATACCGATCTCCCAAAGTTTTTGATTGAGTGCTGGCATCCTTACATCTGTAAGTTGGTCAGCTCTCTCCTTAAGCACTTTCCATTGAGCATCCAACTCGGCTCTTCTATCCTTAGAAGCTTGATTGACTCTTGGGATGGCACTGTCTGTAGCATTGAGCATAAATAAATATTCGGCCGTAAACTTATTTGGGAAGTTCTCGACATCATCATACGCCTTACTCTTGCGCTGTATCATATCATTATCCCAAGCTTCGATATCTTTTACTAATTGATCAAGAGAAGACATCACCACCTTATGTGATTCATCATTTGCCTTGAGCGTTTTCTTGATCTCAGAGATCCGTTTTTTAGATGCAAAGAGCTCATTCACCTTGCTGTGCATCTCACGGACTGCAGCTTCTCCAGAAGTCATAAACTTATCGAACTCCTCATACTCCGCTGCTGTTGTTGTATACTTTGGATTAGCCAGTATCTGAAACTCTTGCACACTACTTTCTTCTCCAGATGTCAGTCTCACTTTATATGTGCCAGGTATCACTTTGTGCCCCCTGTAATTCGCCTCGATATAGACACCAGGTATACCATTCATCGATTGCGTTTTCATGTCCCAGACTAATCGATTTATGCCCACTGCTTTAGATAGAGCCACGGCCTTGGGTGGACCACCTGCCCATGACTTTTTCTTTGATTTCTTAGTAGTGTATGACCTCAAGACATGGTTCTTTTCGTCTAGTATATCCATCTTAACTTCTAGCGAATCATCGAGCTTCGGTAGTTGATAGTAGATGACCACACCATTTGCAGGATTGACTCCAGCCAGTGGGTTTGTCCCTTTGAATGACTTGCTATTACCATTGAGCTGACTTCCTCCATTAGCTAGATATGCACTCTCGGGCTGGTACAGATGCATGTCTTCTTTAGAATCTTTCAGCTGTCGGATAAGACCTAAGTCATCCAAGATCCAGAACGATCTTCCAGAAGTAGCCACTACGATATCATCATGTTTGATCGTCAAATCTGTTATCGGTACGACGGGTAGATTCAGATTAAACGACTGCCAATCCTTACCCCCATCCCATGATACAAACAGGCCTAATTCTGTTCCGACTACAAGTAGATTTTTTTTCACCTCATCTTCTCTTACCACTCTCGTAAATGCTCCTTCAGGAAGATTTCCATTGATATTTGTCCATGTTTTACCGTAGTTCGTTGTCTTATACAATCCAGGACGGTGATCATTGAATTTATATCGAGTCGTTGCTATGTATGCCGTGGCTTTGTCGTGAGGAGAGATGTCTATGGCATTGATGAGACACTCTTCTAATCCTGACGGAGTAACGTTCGTCCAGTTTTCACCATTATCTCTTGTGACTTGTACAAGGCCATCATCCGATCCTGTCCAGATAACTCCCGCTTCGTGTGGTGATTCGATGACATATGCGATTGTGCCATAGTTTTCAGCACCTACAGCTTCATTGGTATAAGGGCCTCCACCGTTGCCTTGTTTAGCATCATCATTTCTAGTGAGGTCTGGCGAGACTTCATCCCAAGTCAGGCCATTGTCTCTTGTTCTTAATAAGAGTTGGGCAGCGTGATAAAAAGTATTTGGTTCGTGAGCAGACTTGATGATGGGAGCATTCCAGTTATAGAGATACTTCATATCTCGAGCTTCCATCCCTAGATATTGGATGGGAGAAGAAAGCACCTTAGTTGTTGCTTCGGCCTCAGTATCAAGAAGCGTAATGTTGCCTAGATAGCTACCTCCCATCACATGAGTAGGTTCATCTGGATCGAATGCCAAGAAAGCACTTTCACCTCCTGCAGAATACGTCCAATGTCTCTGAGTTATGCCATTGCTGGCGAGTGCCCGATGAGGTATCTTAACAGAGCTATTATCCTGCTGGCCAGCATAGATGTTATAAGGAAACTCGTTATCGACGATCACCCTATAGAACTGTGATGTGGGCATATTATCTTGTCTAGACCACGTCTTTCCGCGATTAAAACTGATGGCAGCACCACCGTCGTTAGCTATACAAAGGTTCTTCGGATTATCAGGATGTATCCATAAGTCATGAAAGTCTCCATGGGTACCTGTGAGTCGCTCCCAGGTTTTACCACCATCAAAGGACCTGAGCGCAGGTGCGCTCATCACATAGACAGTGTGTTCATCTTGCGTATCAGCAAATACTTCTATATAATACCATGCACGTTGCGTCAGTCGATTATCACCACTCACTTTAGACCAAGAGGCCCCAGCATCATTAGAAACGAATAATCCACCTTTATCTAAGTTCGTATCACTTTCGATGAGGGCGTACACTTTATTAGAGTTAGCACGACTTACGTCTATCGCCATCTTCCCCATCTCTTTTGGTAAGCCCTTATCAATCTTCTTCCAAGTCTTTCCGCTATCTACAGATTTATATACCCCACTGCCTGCGCCTCCTGATCTGACCATCCAAGGAAATCTCTGGTGGTCCCACATAGTTGCATATAAGACATTCGGTTGATTCATGTCCATCGAAAGCTCGGAGCATCCTGTATTAGTATTGACATATAGGACCCTCTCCCAAGTACTCCCACCGTCTGTTGATTTGTATATACCTCTTTCTTCAGATGGTCCGTAGAGAGCTCCTTGAGCAGCGACGTATACAATGTC
>CAZXIE010000100.1:9500-13904 GCA_964640065.1 uncultured Saprospiraceae bacterium | reverse complement strand
ATGGCCAACTTGCTGCCTGTCCTAAAGATGATGATGACACATATCAGACCACTTGTGAGCATGATGATCGGCATCACCGCACTATATGGCAGATACTCTAGAGTTATGATATAATAGAGATCCAAGAATAAAGCTATTGGTACGTATACCGTAAGCCCTCGTATGATCCACTTATCCAGCCTTGGCATCGTATGCTTCAGATCCAGAAAACTCCTCATAAATATGAAGTAGAGCAAGCTACTTGCAAATGCCAGTATCTGTGTCTCCCAGATTAGCCTCAACACAAACTGGTTAAAATCCCCAAGCATAGCAAGTATCACTCCGGACTCGAACATCATCACCGCAGCCATCATAGCAGTATAAACCGCATACCAAAAGAAGGGGCTATCTCTTCTGATAAAATAGATCAGAAGATGATACAAACTGATCATAACTAGTGCCCCTGTGAAGAGTCCCTGCACCATAAAGATGAAAGATCTTTGCTCAGCCGTTTGATCATACCAAGTATCGCGATCATAAAGTTCGGGCTCAAGTATGGCAGTTTCATATATGGGGTTTGATACACTCAGGGCGATCTCATTTTCTCCAGGTCGAAGCAACAAAGGTACTTGAGCACTGTATCCTATCCCTGCGATGATTCGGCCTCCTTTAGCCGCTACTTCAGATTGCCTTTCTGTCGTACCCGTGATTAGTCCGAGACTCTCTCCGCCATGATAAGCATCCACTTCTTGGAGACTTGACAGATACAGGATCTTCTCTACTTCCTCATCAGTGTTATTGTTTATCGCCGTCTTGAGCCAGTAGCTAGCTTGACGCGGCAGATGATCGTCGAGGTCCCATGAAGTCCATCCTCTCTGAGGTATAGTAGTAGTCTCACTTTCGTAAATGTACCAAGGACCAAGAGTCACTTCGTCCTGAGCTCCCATGGTCAACGAGCAGCAGAGGAGTAAAATGGTGAAGAGTGGTGAATGCACTCTTAATGATAAGTAACTATAAGCAGACTTGCAATTTGAATTAAAGGCGTATCTGTCGATTTAACATAAACATATTGATCCCATCGAGTTCAACAAAGATCATCTAGAATTTAATTTCTTTAAACCTAAGGAAGGCTTGAATTATTAGCACAGCATACCACTAGCACATTAGCACATTAGCACATTAATTAACTCTTACTTCCCATATCTCATGCATAGCATCACCTTTGCTCGAAAACCCCTTATGGTTCCACTTACCATCGATCAGTTCAAAATCAAATTCTAAACTCTTTCCTGCTCGTGTATCATCACGTGAGAAGAACTCGATGTTCTCGGTGTATGTACCATCGACGGTGGTATAGCTTCCACCTCCTGTGCCCATGAATTGTTTTGTTTCTATGTTGTATGCGATCCACTGGAAGCGCGTACCGGATAACATCTTCATCGTCTTTCGTGGTCGGTTAGTATCTCTCATTCTTGTTTCTCCATCTCTGACTCGTCCAGACATCAACCATGCACCTTGGAGTGCACCAGGACTTCCGTCATCTATCCTAGACCAGACTACCTTATCGCCAACTATCCCCATCATATTATTCTTTATGTACACCTCGAAGCTCACTTCAGTCCCTACCCTTTCTGGGTCAACAGTGTCAAACTCAACTACTTCGGTTATGACGTTATCATCACTGATAGCCCATGACCCTCCATTAGTCGAGATAAACTTACCAGAGTTCGCTTCATATAAAGTAAGTACTTGATAAGCCTCAGAAAGGATCAAGACGTTTCTAATTGCTACTCCTTCATCGGAGGTGGTTTGGGCCTCCCAGGCACCGACAAGAGATTGAGATGATATGGTAAGTGATATAAGTACACTTAGAAGCAAAGATGATAAGATTCTCATGCTTGTAGAGTTGTTCTTTTAAAAAGGATAGTAAGTATCCGTGAAACGATATAATATAAGAAACCTTTCTAACATCGTATATTAAGCCATCTAAACTCACACAAGATCTTTATGGACAACTCTCCATTTCAAGCGATGACAACTCAGATCATATTGATCTGTACCTTTCTTGCTGGTTTTAGTGCCACCATCCTGAGCAGTTTTGTTTTTCAAAGAGACAAAGGCCGCATTTCTAATGCCATCATTCTTTCCTTACTCATTTCTACATGTACGATGCTTATTAGTCTTTTTCTATTGACTGATATTTTCATACAGACGACAGAAGGTTATAATAGTCAATTGACTTCTGAAGAAATCAATCAGCAATTTAATTATGCCGTCCTATGCATTTTGATCGGAGTCGGTTCTTTTCTAACTTTTATATCCCTAATTGGATGGTTAAACAGTCGGTGGATGGGAATTATAACAACTATCTTAGGTGTCGCGACATTTTTTATAATTATACTTAATATCAATTAGTTGAAAGGACTTAAAGTCAATGAGCTAATTAGCTAATGAGTGTTGTCTAACAAAAAATGACCTGTTTTTGGCGCTGAATAATAGCCTATTAAATCAATCATAAAAGGGTCATAGATTCTAAAGCACTCACTAATTAGGACATAGCACAGTCGCTAATTTGCTAATTCCCTAATTTGCTAATCAACCTACTGATACCCCGCAGCTTGTAAAGAAAACAACTCCTCATAGATACCTTCCTTACTCATCAATTCTTCATGAGTACCTGACTCTTGGATGCCACCATCGTTAAGTACGATGATTCTATCTGCCATCCGGACTGTAGAGAATCTGTGAGAGATAATGACACTTGTCTTCTGATCCGTGAGCTCCATAAATCTTTGAAAGGCTTCATACTCGGCCTTTGCATCTAACGCCGAAGTAGGCTCGTCTAGGATCATAATCGAAGCATCCCTCATATAGGCTCTTGCCAATGCAATCTTTTGCCATTGGCCTCCTGATAGGTCTTTACCATTGGTAAACCTTTTGCCGAGCTGCTGATCATACCCTCGATCTAACTCAGCTACTACTTCATCAGCGAGAGATCGCTCTGCTGCCTCAGCGATAGCAGGTAGATCATCGATCTTAGAGACATCACCGATAGCGATATTCTCTTTGAGTAAAAACTCATACTTCAGGAAGTCTTGGAAGATCACACCGAATAGTTGCTGGTAGCCTTTCTTATCAAAGGTGCTGATATCAACACCATCCAAAAGTATACGTCCAGAAGTGGGCTCATAAAATCTCAAAAGTAACTTGACGAGTGTCGTCTTACCTGCTCCGTTTTGTCCTACAAAGGCAAGTTTCTCGCCGGCTTTGATGGTAAATGATACTTCATCAATCACCATCTCTTCTTGGTCTGGATAAGCAAAGGATACTTTCTCAAAGAAGAAGCCTTCCGTTATCTCAGTAGGCACTTGAGGAGCTACATTAGATATTGTTTGCTTAGGTATATCTAAAAAGTCGAAGTAATCCTTGAGATACAAAGTACTCTCTGTGATCCTAGTGAAGATGGCGAAGTTGGACTGAAGATTATTACGTAGTCGGTTAAAGGAGCCCGCCAGAAAAGTGAGATCTCCGATGGTGATCACACCCGTGACTGCTCTTACGATAATCAAAACATATGCTCCATAGTAGCTCAAAATGCCAAGACCATTGAAGACCGCTCCATAGCCTGCTCGCTTTACGGCCAGCTTTTGATTGATCTTATAATAAGCATCCGAAAGCTTATCAAATCTTCCCGCCAAAAAATCGGTAAGACCAAACAGCTTGATTTCTTTAGCCGTATTAGAGTTGGCACCTATATACCGGATATAGTCCAACTCTCGTCTTTCTTTCGTCCAGCTTCGAGCTATCGAATATCGGGTAGAACTAAACTTGATCTCATTAATAAATGAAGGGATGATACTCATCGTCAGCAATAAGATCAACCAAGGTTCAAAATAGATGAGACCTGCGATAAGTGAGATGATGATGATCAGGTTCTGTAGTAGCGTAAGTGTTGATGACATAAGAGAAACTCGATTACTCGTGCGAGTTCGTGCTCTTTCTAATTTGTCATAAAACTCAGAGTCTTCTAATTGGCTGATAGATAGATCTTCTGTTTTCTTGATGATCGTGATAGAAGACTTGTTAGAGTATAGGTCACCCATCAGTCCATCTGTCAGTTGTACTGCTCTACTGATAAGATCAGAGAGCAAGGCAACTCCCAACTCAACTCCTAGATAGATCCAGATCAGTCTATATACTGGTGTCTCTGACTGCGTCTGTAAGATAATCTCATCGATCAGCAACTTACCGACATAAAGTAAGATTACTGGAGTTAGCGCATTGACAAGACGTGCTATAACATTGATCAGAAACAGCGACTTGCTGCTTTCATATATCTCTTTATAAAATCTCGGGATAAGATCCAAGGTCTTGAAGCCTGCCTTCCAGTCACTTCCTTTACCGTCTTGTATGGACCGAAGTTTC
>CAZXIE010000100.1:0-9400 GCA_964640065.1 uncultured Saprospiraceae bacterium | reverse complement strand
TACCGGTAAAGCACTTCCTTCACCGCCTTGATCACCTTAGTAGGAGTAGGTAGATATTCGTCTACAAAAGGCGCAGCATATGGTAGAGACGTATCAGCAGCATTTACTCTCGTGACTGGCGCATCAAGATGATCGAAGGCATACTTTTGGATCTCATAGGCGATCTCAGAAGAGACCCCAGCAAATGGCCATGACTCATCAACTACAATAAGTCTGTTTGTTTTCTTGACAGACTCTACGATGGTTTCGTGATCTAGTGGTCTAATCGTACGTAGGTCGATGACTTCTGCACTGATACCTTCAGCTTCTAACTCAATAGCCGCTTTCTTGCAGACTTCCATCATCTTGTTAAATGAGACGATCGTTACATCTGTTCCTTCTTTTCTTATGGCAGCCTTACCTATAGGTACGAGGTATTCTTCTTCAGGTACTTCGCCTTTAAGACCATAGAGTTGCTCTGACTCCATAAAACATATCGGATCGTCATCTCTGATGGCAGACTTAAGAAGACCCTTGGCATCTGCTGGATCTACAATCGATATTACTTTTAGTCCTGGGCAGTTGGCCATCCATGACTCAAACATCTGACTGTGCTGTTGTGCTAGCTGACCTGCAGATCCAGAAGGACCTCTGAAGACGATCGGACAGTTAAACTGACCTGCTGACTGAGACAGCGTTTTCGCCGCATTGTTAATAATCTGATCAAATGCTAGGACGGCAAAGTTCCATGTCATGAACTCCACGATCGGACGTAGACCATTCATCGCTGCACCTACTCCGATACCTGCGAATCCTAGTTCGGCGATCGGTGTATCTATCACTCTCTGTGGACCAAACTCGTCCAGCATACCTTTACTTACTTTATACGCTCCGTTATACTCTGCTACTTCTTCGCCCATGAGCAGGACATCAGGATCTCTCCTCATTTCCTCGATCATAGCTTCGTTAAGCGCATCTCTTAGCGTAAGTGTCTTGGTTGCCATAATTTTCTTTTTATCCCTAATCTTGAAACCGCAAAAGTAGAACTTTATCTAAAAAGGAAATGTCCCAACATTGTTGGCTCCTTTAGAAGCTTTACGGATATTACAGTACATATATCATACCCTTCATATGCAAACATCTTTCAGGTACTTGGTTTTGATCATTTTTCTGACTTGTTCGTCCTTCATTTACGTAAGTGGACAGGCGGCTATCTACTCCTCAGATGCCTCACACCACCCTATCGTCGCTCAAAATGGAATGGTCGCCAGCCAACATCATCTTGCCACACAGGCAGGACTTGAGATACTTCAAGACGGAGGTAATGCAGTGGACGCTGCCGTGGCTGTAGGATTTGCTTTAGCGGTGGTGCTACCAAGAGCGGGCAACCTTGGAGGAGGTGGATTTATGATGGTCTATGACGCGAAGACGGGAAAGACGAGAGCCATCAACTATCGAGAGATGGCGCCGCTACTGGCTCATCGCGATATGTATCTCGATGAAGACGGTAACGTCGATCGCGTGAAACTCAATTTTACGCACCAGTCGGCAGGTGTACCAGGGACCGTAGCGGGGTTATCGCATGCTCTGGAGACCTATGGTACGATGACACTGAAAGAGGTAATGAAGCCTGCTATCAGACTTGCCGAGAAGGGATTTGCTGTGACCTATGATCTATCTAGTATCCTTCAGAGGTACGAGTCGCGTATGAAGGCATCACCAGAAACTGAAAAGGTCTTTTACAAGGGTCAGGGTTACTATCAACCTGGCGAGATACTCAAGCAAAAAGATCTCACCTGGAGTCTGAAGCGCATATCAAAGAAAGGTCCAGATGCTTTCTACAAAGGAGAGATCGCCGAAAGGCTCGTTGCAGATCAGCAAGCTAATGACGGGCTGATATCCATGGAAGACCTTGCCACTTATGAGGTCGAAGATACGGAGCCGGTTAGCGGTACATATCGAGGTCATGAGATCGTGTCTATGCCTCCACCAAGTTCTGGTGGCGTGCATATCATCCAGATGCTGAACATACTGGAGGAGTTTCCGATCGGCTACCTCGGCCATAATACAGCAGAGACGATCCACTTAATGGCTGAGGCTATGAAGTTCGCCTATGCTGACCGGAGTGAACACCTAGGAGATCCCAACTTCTGGGAGGTGCCGACTGAGTGGATTACCTCTAAGACGTATGCTGACTCACTCAGAAGTCGTATCGACAGATGGAAGGCTGCCCCATCTGAAGAGATCAAACCCGGCAAGCCCAAGGATTATGAAAGTGATGAGACTACCCACTTCACCGTAGTCGACAAGGCCGGTAATATGGTTGTGAATACATATACACTCAACTTTTCATTTGGCAATGGTATCGTTGCTGCTGGCACGGGTATACTTCTCAATAATGAGATGAGCGACCTCTCTGCTAAACCCGGTGTCGCCAATGCTTTTGGACTCCTCGGTGGTGAAGCTAATGCTGTCGCCCCTCGAAAGCGACCACTCAGTAGTATGACTCCTACCATCGTCCTCAAGGAAGGTAAGCCATACTTTGCAACCGGTAGTCCAGGTGGCAGTAGGATCATCACCACTGTCCTACAGATCATCATGAATATCATCGATCACGACATGAATGTAGCAGAAGCGTCTCATGCTACGCGCATACATCATCAGTGGTATCCTGAGGTGCTATATGTAGAGAAAACGCTCAATAACGACACTCAAGCTCTCCTTAGAGCCAAGCAACATGATGTGCAGTATAGAGCTGCCATGGGTAGCACTCAGACCATCATGTTCAAGGATGGATTGATCTGGGGAGCTAGTGATCCCAGACGGCCTGATGGTGAGACTTTGGGGTATTAAGTATGTTAATTAGTTAATGTTCTAATGGGTTAGTGCCTGAAACTGCTTTTCTAATAATAACACTCGCTCTTCTAAGCTCGTATTTTGAGTCTTCAATGAGGTGATTAGATCCTGTTGCTCTTTTATAGCTTCTACAAATACTCCAACAAGTTCAGAGTAATCTACACTATAAAATCCATCAAAATTCTCATGAACTATCTCTGGTATTACTTCTAAGACTTCTTGCGCTACCAAACCTAATTGTACGCCTGCTTTTGGATCTTCATCCCAAGTAAAACTTACGCCGCGGAGGCTTAATAACTTCTCCAGACTTCTCTCTAGAGTTGTAATGTTCTTCTTCAATCTGGCATCTGACGTTTGTTTAGTGATATCACCAGAGCTATTCATCCTAAGATCAAATGACCCTGCAGATGTTGGAACAGCATCAAGTCTGATAGTTCCGTCTACATGGAGTTTTTGTTTTGGTTGCAAAACACCTATCCCTAGATTTCCATTTTCGATAAGAGCCATCTGCGTTCTGGAGTCTGATCTGAATAAAAGCTGTCCACCTCCTCCACTTACACTCCCGATAAGTGCATTATTATTATTACTGTCATATCGGATGACTTCATTAAGAACTCCTCCTGTGCCTTTCATGCGAAGACGACTGTTGCCATCGGGATTATTGGAAGCTATCTGGAGATCACCATTGACACGAAGGATCTCGTTATCAAACTCGCCATATATCAGTGCCTCTAGAGAATCCACTCTTCTATTAGACACATAAAGTTTATGATCCCCTTTAGAAGAGAACCCAGCGGATCTGCCTAAAAAAACATTGTTATTTCCTGAGCTACTACTTCCTGCATCGCTACCTATATAAGTGTTACCAAACCCAGAACTATTTCTCCTACCTGAAGTGGCACCAAGGTATGTATTGCTACCTCCAATGTCATTGCTTTCTCCGGCGGCAAATCCAAAGAAAACATTACCACTTCCATAAGTATTATTCTTTCCTGAGTCAAAACCTACAAATGAATTGACATCACCTCTAATCGTTGATTCTCCAGAACGAGATCCGACAAATGTGTTAGCCAATAAGGTGTCTTGCATTACATTCTTCCCAGCATTCATCCCTATATATACAGACTTATCAAAGGGCATATAAACTTCTAAAAATCCCTCGATCTGACTGACAGGCGCTTGAGCCAGCAAAGACATGGACATGAGTAATGATAACTTGACCAGTATAAATAACTTCATAGTTGTAGGTTTAGAAAAGTGCTATTCAAATATCACTTGAACATCCTTCTAAGACCTACATGAATTCATATAAAAAAGTATAATCTATGAATTCTGGTATAGTGGCAAAATTATTACTATTCATGTACTACACCACCTTACTAACTCCAGGTACTGCGATAGCATACCTTCCATCGGCATCCGGCATAACTGGTGGATCAGCATCCCAAGTATACTTCGAAGGTGACAAATCAATATTACTATTAAGTGCATCTTCCCAAGTAACTACCTGACCCGAATACGAAGCCATGCGACCCATGATAGCAGTAAGAGTTGCCTTTGCGCCATTCTCAGCATCAGCATATTTGTATTCCCCATTTGCGACAGCGGCAAAGAGTTCATTATGCTCGACTTGATATGGATTAGGATCATCACTATCATCATGATCCATGATGACATGTCCGCTTTTCGTCTTTATCAATCCCGGTTTAGGTGCACTTCCGTTAGTACCATGAAAGGCTTCACTTACTTTATTAGCACAGCCCTTAATATGTCTGCATTGCGAGAACATCCGAGACCCATCGGCGTATTCGTACTCTAGAAAGTGATGATCATAGATTTCTCCATGATCGAGACCTGTTCTAACTTGCCTACCGCCCATACCATGTACTTGAGTAGGATAAGCCTGATGCACCCAGTTACCGACATCTAAGTTATGGATATGCTGCTCATTGATATGATCCCCGCACAGCCAATTAAAGTAATACCAGTTGCGCATCTGATACTCCATCTCAGTCTGCTCAGACTTCCGCTCACGTACCCATACACCAGCACTATTCCAATATACTCTTGATGCAACTATATCTCCGATAACACCGCCATGGAGCATCTCAACCCACTGCCGATAAACAGTCTGATAGTGGCGTTGTAGTCCCACTACTACATTCAGTTTCTTTTGCTTCGCTAACTCTGCTGCGGCCAGCACTTTTCTCACTCCTGGGCCATCTACCGCTAGTGGCTTTTCCATAAAGACATGTTTACCAGCCTTCACAGCAGCTTCAAAGTGGATAGGCCTAAAACCAGGAGGTGTAGCTATCACAACTACATCGCATAGTGCTATCACCTTTTGATATCCTTCAAATCCATCAAATCGATGCTCCGGTGGACAATTTATTCGATCATTAAGATCGACTTCATCTCCAGTAGACCAGTCTGTGAATTTTGGATCACTTATGACCTTATAGCACTTTTCGACATTATCTCTAAAAGCATCTGCCATGGCGACAAGCTCCACTTTTTGACCAGATAGTAGCGCTTGCGCTATCGCTCCAGTACCTCGACCTCCACATCCTATCAGCCCTACTTTGATAGTGTCGACTATCGGTAGATGCCCCTCCGCATACAAGGGACGAGTAGATAAAGCAGTACTTCCTGCTACGACTCCGGCCGTCTGTAGAAATGATCTTCTGTTTTGTTTTTTCATTTTACTTACTTTGTCTTCGATGAAGTATGGTAGTAAGATAGTAATTGGCAGAGATCTATGAAAGTATGCATAATACATATCCGAAGTAAGATCGCATATTGCGTCAGCGTTACCTTACTCATATGAGATGGAAAGTTATCATATGCATACTGCTTTGCTCTGAGTTGCTAGTGTCCCAGATGCCAGCTGCACTTAGTGATCCGTCTTTGCCTGGTGTCGAGCGCATCTATCTCAATCCTGCCCTTGGAGTTCATTCTTCTCATGCTTGGGATGCCACTCTTATTGGTGGCCACCTTCATGCGCACACTGACTACGCATTCTTACGCAAGGCAAGTCTTCTCACTTTCGTAAATAGATCAAATGAATCCTTCGTAGTAGACCTAAGGTCCAACATACCTGAGTCTGCTGATGTACCACTTATCATTTTTGATGAAGACGGAGGGCAGAAAGAGTTCTTTTTTAAAACTCGCATCTTAGGCCCTTCCTTGACTTTCTCTTTAGATGAATCTACAAGAGTCGGTCTCTTCAGCCAGTATCGTGTAGAGTTTTCATCTTCAGATATACCCCAAGGCTTCGGCGTGTATGAACTCAATGACTCTTTCTTCACAGAAGAAATCGATGTAGATCCTGGCACTGCCAGCGCAGCATCATGGCTAGAAATCGGAGCGCACTTTTCAAAACAAATAGAAAACATTTCCTTCGGAGTCAATATCAAATTAATACAAGCCAATGAAGGTGGTTTTTTAAGAAGTGGTGAAGACTTTACTTACCGATTTCAAGATAGCATCATCATCACTGAAGGTCAGGTAGACTTTGATCTAGCATTTACTAACCAAAGTATCAATGGTAATGCCTCACCTTTTGATTTTAACGGAAGTGGCATCGGTATAGATCTCGGTTTTAATTATCAATCAGATCTCTGGAACTTCGGCGCTGCCATCCATGACATAGGAGTGATCCAGTTTGAGACAAATGTCGAGTCTTATACTCCGGCGACATTCGCAGAGGTAGAGGAAATTAGAACACAAGACTTGAGGGACTTCACAACCCTGAGTGACTTCATCCTCAGTGTGCAATCAGAACTCGATATCGAACCAGATTTCTTCAGTGTATTCTCAGTAGGTATACCCACTCGACTTACACTACAAGGAGAGTACTACTACAATAACGACATCACCATAGCCGCACAACTCAACCAAAGACTCCCCTTCTTCGAGAATAGCATTAAGTCACTGAATAGTCTTGTCGTCACACCAAGTATCAGAAAGGGAGCCATCACGGCCTACTTCCCAGTCTCAGTATATGAGTTCAGCAGACTCCGCATCGGAACTGCCTTTAGATTAGGACCACTTACCATAGGATCAGACCACTTGTCAAGTGTACTTTTTAATCACGACTTCAGAGGTAGTGACGTCTATGCAAGGATCAGCATCACACCTTTTGGATCTGACGGTTTTAAAAAAGGTGGTAAGCGCGGAGGAAAAGCTGTGGAGTGTCCGATGTTTTAGGTTTTCCTTTACTTTAAGATAAGGCGCTTTTGGAAGTTTGAAACTTCCAACTCTCTATAATACTGTCTAGATATTTCTCATACTTCGGCTAAAGCGCAATGTTCCCTGAGCCGAGCCGAAGGGTTGCGCGGGTATGAAGTTCGAGACATCTCTTGTGTGTTGTCTTTCGCGTCTCGCGACAGACATGTACCTCCCTCTGCATACAAAACAAGAAGCCCCACAAGTGAGGCTTCTTTTATGATTCGATTAGCAGTATTTGGTCTAACTACATGTAGAAATTACCTCCGTTGCTAATCTTAGTTTACCGGTACGTGGTCTAGCTATATATAGAAATTACCACTGGGCTAAGAGATAGTGCATATACCTAATAATATTAGGTATAAAATTTTCTCCGTATATTGTGTTGATCATAACTCGTCTATCATGGAACTTTCCAAGTCTAACATCCACTCTTTAGATCAACTCATACTTCACTCTGAGATCCCTTATGAAGATGTCAAGATTGAACTCCTAGATCATCTAGCCACTGATATAGAGCTTAGAATGGATACCAATCCGGATCTTTCATTTGCTGATGCTCTGCGACTATCTAGTACGGACATAAAGGAAAACATAATTGGTATCCAAAAAGAAATCGAGCATCGCGAGATAAGAAAGTCTGTATCTGAAACCTTCGGATTGACCAATGTAAAGTCTTCTATAATTTTTCTGCTTTTCTCTGTCCTTGCTTATAGTTCTTTTCAAAGCCTAGGTATCTGGGGAGCTCCCATCTCAAGCAGTATAATCGGTCTGACCGCTATAGGTCTCTTGATATGCGCATTTAGAATGCGCAGCATTCCAAACACTGCTTCTCTTGAATTAAAATACCGAACACAAAATTTCTGGATACCACTATTCTTGGCAGCAGTTATCGCCTTTGTAATTAGTTCACTTTTCATAGGCATAATAAAGGCCAACAGCTTTTGGCACTACATAGACGAAGTATTACTTATCCCTATAGCGCTCTCATATGGCTTCTTGTTGAAAGTAATCGTTCATATATCTACATTCTGGATTGATGATATCAAGATGAGAGTTGATATTGATAGAGAATTTTTGGAAGTGGTGTGATGGTTGTGTATTCTTTCAAATCCTTAAAAAATTATACTCTCCATCTTATCCCTCTCTTGATTGTATGATCAAGAGCGGGACGATAGATTTTGCTTGCGAAAGCTATCAGGTTGTGTACTACTATTAACAGAGCACCACTAAATTTCCTTTCATTCTACTTTTTAGAGGCGGTGTGATGGTGGAATCATGGTACGCCTTTTAGCTAACACTGCTCACCTTTTTAGCTACTAGCTTTAATTCTCACCCATTCTCATATTATGGAGTGTCTAGTTATCTTGATTGATGTATGTCGTTATGGCTAATACTCACAAAATGATGACTTGAGCGACACGTTCAAGACAACTGGAATTTGGAATTAGAACATTAGTACTAACATAAGTTTGCATATTGAGTCGAGCTATTGTGATCACAATTCCTCCCTCTTTGTCTCCCTCCAAAGGGAGATATTAAATTATGTGATTATAAAAGAAAGTTGTCTTGCGTCTCCTGGCGCAGACTTGGATGGCTCTATGCTCTTAAACTGATCTAATACCGAGCGTTTCGTAAACACACGAAACTTAACTTTCAAAAAACGATATGTTGTCTTTCGCTCTCGCGACAGACGTTCTCACCAATGTTTTCTGTAATCCCGAAATCCGGCTTGTTGCGGTTCACTCACAAAAGCGCTCTTGCGCTTTTGTCTTATTCTAAGACCAAATTCGTCCATCTAATCAAGCGCAATGTTCCCTGAGCCGAGCCGAAGGGTTGCGCGGGTATGAAGTTCGAGACATCTCTTGTGTGTTGTCTTTCGCGTCTCGCGACAGACATGTACCTCCCTCTGCATACAAAACAAGAAGCCCCACAAGTGAGGCTTCTTTTATGATTCGATTAGCAGTATTTGGTCTAACTACATGTAGAAATTACCTCCGTTGCTAATCTTAGTTTACCGGTACGTGGTCTAGCTATATATAGAAATTACCACTGGATCGATACTTTAAATTTGGGCGTTTCTATTGCAAATTTCTGGGTTAACTTCCAGCTGGCAATTCTGGATTTCCTATTGGCAAACCCCGTGTAGTATCAGAAAAAACAACTGCTTAAAATAGAGAGTCAGCAAGCTGCAATTCAACTATAAAAGCAGATCTATGCCTTAATTCACTTCTATTAAGTCGCTACTTCGTACTCCTCCCATCCAAATTCACTAATTTGCTAATTCCTTAATTCACGAATTCGCTAATTATCATGACTTACCTAGCAAGAACCTCCA
>CAZXIE010000099.1:0-14015 GCA_964640065.1 uncultured Saprospiraceae bacterium | reverse complement strand
TCATTCTATATCCATTGTGCCGGAGGTTATCGATCTATGATAGCCGCTTCAATCTTGAAGTCTCGAGGTATACATAATATGATCGATGTGCAGCGAGGGTGGAAAGGGATAATGGAGACAGAGTTGCCTCGGACGGCTTATGTTTGTCCCACGACTTTGTAGAGAATTTTTCGCTTTAGACTCTCTCGAGCTAAGTCCAAGCTGGTAATAGCAGATGAGATCAAAATAATCTCAAGCAATTCGATTTGCTCCTCAGCATAGCTGATGATATTGTTCAAAAATCCTACTTTTGCGCTCCCTGATCCATTAGCTCAGTTGGTTTAGAGCGCTGCCTTGACAGGGCAGAGGTCACTGGTTCGAGTCCAGTATGGATCACTCTCCTTTCAATTCTCGGGATGTAGCTTAGCCCGGTAAAGCGCTGGTCTGGGGGACCAGAGATCGAAGGTTCAAATCCTTTCATCCCGACCAATAAATATCCTGCGGAGGAAAAATCTCATGACATTTGCAGATCAAGTCATCCATTTTCACAAAAGTCTAAAACCTAACTGGCGATTGCCGAAAGACATTAGTCTTATTTACCCATTTACGGAAGTAGAAACATGGAATGCCTTCGAGGCTTTCTACAACAAATATTTTTCTGATGAAAAGAAGAGGACTGTTCTGTTTGGCATCAATCCTGGTCGATTTGGTGCAGGGGTAACAGGCATACCTTTTACTGACCCCAAAATCTTAGAAGTCGACCTCAAGATCAAAAACTCATGGCAAAAACGCAATGAACTCTCCTCAGTGTTTGTATATGAGATGATCCATGCTCTTGGTGGACCAAAGAGGTTCTACAAAAAATACTACATCACTTCTGTCTGCCCCCTCGGATTCATAGCGCATGGTAAGAACGTGAACTACTACGATGACAAAGATCTTACGAACAAGGTCGAAAAGAAAATCATCGCTTGGATCAAATCACAACTTGAGATGCCTGTGAATAAAAAAGTGGCCTTCTCTATGGGACAAGGAAAGAACTACAAATACCTGAAGCAGCTCAATGATAAGCATGGTTTCTTCGGTGAGATACAGCCACTCCCACATCCTCGATGGGTGATGCAGTATCGCCTTAAGTCAAAACCAATCTATATCGATGAGTATGTGACAAAACTTACGAGTGCTCTTTGATCAAGATGTAGCATAGCCTTATGACTCGTCCTTTGCATCTCTCAAGGAAGGGCCAAATTTATTCTTGATTATCTAAAGATTGATATCGCTCGATACTAAACAACTCTCCGCTCGACAAGCAACACCGTTCATTCGTCGAAAAAGAGATATCAGTGGTGCAACTTCTCATAACTTCAAAGAGTCTTTAGTTCAACTATTGATTTTCTATTGACTATCAAATTAAACATGTAATGAAAAAAACACTGACTATTATCCAAATCGCTCTTCTTACTCTTGCCCTTATCACAGGGCATGCAACAGATCGAGAAACAAGGAATCTAGATGCATTTTCTGGAGTATCTGTATCGAGCGGCGTTAACGCTAAGTTGATCCAAGGAACACATAATGAGATTAGTATCGAAGTGGATGGTATCGAGATAGACAGAGTAAAAACTTATATCAAAAATGACGTCTTGGTCGTCTCAGTTAAGCACAAAAAGTTTTGGTTTGGCAGCTGGGGGAAGAAAGATATAGACGTAGTTATCACTTATACAGAGGATCTCAGCAAGCTCAAAGCGAGCAGTGGATCAAATCTTATTGCTGACCATACCATCTTTGCCGATGAGTTAGATATAGACATTTCCAGCGGTGCTCATATGGAGTTGGACGTAGAAGCATATGAGGTTAATATAGATCTAAGTAGCGGATCTGTTGGTCGTCTTTCTGGTGTATCAAAGGTCGCCTATGTGGAGTCCAGCAGCGGTGCTCATCTACAGGCATATGACCTACGTACTGATAAGGCGAGTGCTGATGGTAGTAGTGGATCTTCTATCCAGATCACTGTCGTAAATGATCTAAGAGCTGATGTCAGCAGTGGAGCAAGTGTACGTTATAAAGGAGACCCTCAAAGAGATATAGACAAGAGCTCAGGAGGGTCTGTAAAACAAGTTTCAGTCGGCATCTAATACGTTGGAATATAATTGCTTGCCGGCAAGCGTCAATCATTAAGGCTTAGTCTGCATAGACTAAGCCTTTTTTGTTCTGTGTCTTCTTTTAAACCTCTCTCTACTTCAGATCTCTGAAGCCTTAGATAATCCGCTGACTACATATTCATGCCTCCACAAACACTAAGTACTTGGCCGGTGACATACCTAGATTTATCTGATCCTAAAAAGACACACATGGCTGCTATATCCTCGACCTTACCAAAGTCTTTCAAAGGGATATTCGCCTTGTAACTCTTTTGCACATCTTCGGATAATTCGCCGGTCATCTCCGTTTCTATAAATCCTGGTGTCACGGTATTGCAACGGATGCCTCTAGATCCGACTTCTTTTGCGACGGACTTCGAGAATCCTATGACACCTGCTTTAGATGCTGCGTAATTGGCTTGCCCAGCATTGCCAAAGACACCTACTACGGATCCCATGTTAATGATAGACCCTGCTCTTTGCTTGAGCATGGTTTTTAGGACGGCTTTGGTGAGATTAAAGACAGACTTGAGATTAACCTGGATGACCCCATCCCACTGCTCTTCAGTCATACGAAGCATGAGATTATCTTGGGTGATACCAGCGTTGTTAATCAGAACATCAACTCTTTCGAAAGCTTCTATGGTCTTTGCTACAAGTGCCACAGCATCATCCATCTTGCTCGCATCAGATTGGATCGCTAAGACCTTATCTGCACCCAGCTTAGCTACTATCTCTTCTGCTGCTGCGCTAGAAGAGCGATAAGAAAAAACAACTTTTGCTCCTTCAGCTACAAAGTGCTCTACTAGCCCTTTGCCGATGCCGCGAGTACCTCCTGTGATGATGGCTACTTTGCCTTCCAACTGACCCATATGATTTTCGTTTGGACAACAATGTTAGAGAACTTTATGATAACTCTTCTTCTTTGATGTAATCAATCTATCCAAATCTGTGTTAGTATATAAGTATCACCGCATCCAGTATATAATTAAAGATAAAAACCGATAGCCATGGTTGAAGCGACATCTAACATCAACGATAGAATACTTAGCGTACTCCCATTATTCTATGTAGGATGGTCTGATAGTGTCCTAAGTCCTTCAGAGATGAAGGTGATCAATGAAGTTCTCAAGGAGATGGATTTCTTGACAGATGAGGATAAGGCATATTTACGAAAGTGGACAGATCCAAAAAACCCTCCTCCTCCGGAGATTTTTAAAGAATGGATCCGCGAGATCAAGTCTTGTGCTTCGTGCCTTCAGCATATGGAAAAGTCAAGCCTCGTTGATTTCTGTATGAAGATCGGTCATGCTGGTGTAGGAACTGCAGGTGCTTCTGATAAAACTCGAGCAGCATTGGAAAGACTAGAGACCGAGTTGGGGATCGATAATCCCCTTAGTCGAGATCTGCTATTAACTCAATTAGGAGTAAAAGATGTAGAGGACGTTCCATCATTTGATCCTGGAGCTCTGAAGAGCTTTTTGGATGGACCACAGGAAGAAACAAAAGATAGACTCCGCCAGCTTCTACGAGATCCACTATTTGCTCTTGATCATATCGCGGACAAAGAAGTGTATAGAGCTAGAACTCTGGAGCAAGTAAAAGCTTTAGCCGTGCAAGGTGTAAGTGCTTACAGTTTTCCTAAGAAATATGGAGGTGGAGATCGCGGTGGAGATCACATAGCCGTGTTTGAGATGCTAGCATATAGTGACCTGAGTTTGACGATAAAATTTGGAGTGCAGTTTGGATTATTTGGAGGTGCCGTCTATCAGTTAGGTACCGAATACCATCATCGTCTTTATCTAGAGGCGATGCATAAGGGTCAGCTCCTAGGCTGCTTCGCTATGACCGAGACAGGTCATGGCTCTAATGTCAAAGGGCTCAAAACTACAGCTACCTATGACAGTGCCACTGACGAAATCGTCGTTCATACTCCTACAGAATACGATGGTAAAGAATATATCGGTAATGCTCTACACTCCGAGATGGCTGCGGTGTTCGCTCAGCTTATAGTTGATGGCGAAAGTCATGGCGTACATGCTATCCTAGTTCCTCTTAGAAGTACTAAAGGCGACCTTTTGCCAGGCGTAAGAGTTGAGGACTGTGGATATAAGGTTGGCCTTAACGGAGTCGATAACGGGCGCATATGGTTTGACCAAGTCCGAGTGCCTAGAACTAATCTCTTGAATAAGTTTGGTGATATAGACGCTCAAGGCAAATACACTTCTTCCATATCCAATCCATCTAAACGATTCTTTACTATGCTAGGCGCACTGGTGATAGGAAGGATCTGTGTCGGGCTCGCTTCTATCAGTGGTGCTAAGAAGGCACTTACCATAGCAACTCGATATGCACTCAAGAGAAGACAATTCGGGCCTACTGATGATGTGCCAGAGACGCGCATCATGGACTACCCCACTCATATGGAACGCTTGGTACCTGCCTTGGCCAAATGCTACGCTTATGACTTCGCTCTTCATGATCTCGCTGACATGCAAGTATCTGATGATGGAAGTCAAACGCGTATGATAGAAACCTTAGCCGCAGGCCTAAAGTCAAAGGCGACATGGCATGCCACAGAAACGATCCAGACCTGTCGTGAAGCTTGCGGTGGAAAGGGCTACTTAGCCGAAAATCAATTTGCCGCTATCAAGGGAGATACTGACATCTTCACCACATTTGAAGGAGACAATACAGTGCTGATGCAACTTGTTGCTAAGGGAGTTCTTACTGAATTCAAGCAAGCCTTCCATGATGATGGATCGATGGCGGTGGTGAAGTTCTTACTTCGTAAAGCGAACTATAAAATGTCAGAATATAATTATTTGCATAAGCGCAATACAGACTATAAGCATATCAGTTCTAGCGGGTTTATCACAGAAGCCATCAACTATCGATATGAAAAGTCCATGATCAAACTGAGTGAGCGCATGCGCAAATACCTTGGCCGCAAGATGGATCCTTATCAAGCATTTCTGAAGACTCAGGTGCATATGGTGGATGTAGCCGACGCTTATATCGACAAGATCGTAACTGCCTCATTCGCTAAGAAGGTAAGTGAAGCGACTGGTGATCTTCAACCTATCCTCAAGCGAGTCTTTACTTTGTATGGACTAGATACTATCCATGCTAATAAAGGGTGGTATCTCGAGAATGACTATATGGAAGGAGTCAAAACCAAGGCCATCAGAAAGGTTAGAACCAAGGTGCTCCAAGATCTTAGACCTGATTTAAGAGGATTAGTTGATGCCTTTGGTATACCTGAAGAATTGATCGCAGCTCCGATAGTACTTTAAAGCAATCACCTAACATATATATCTTGTCCAGCAACTATAGTTCGCTCGACTTTGATATCGCGTAGCTTTTGTGGATCTACAAGAAGAGGGTTCTGATCTAGCACCACGAAATCAGCGTACTTGCCTACCTCGATCGTGCCGAGCTTATCTTCCATCTTGATTTGCCATGCTGCATTGATGGTCATAGCTTTTAGGCCATCTAAAACACTGATGGCATGTCGCTGTCCGATGGTGTCATGAGCAGTGGTCTGTCTTGTCACAGCTGTCTGGATAAGACTGAGCGGTTCGCTAGGAAACATCGGCGCATCCGAGTGCATCGTATAGGTCAACCCTAAACTATCTGCCGTAGAAATAGGAAGGATTTGTTCTACCCTATCTGCTCCAATAATCTCTTCCTTGAGTGCACTGCCGTAGTAGTAAAGATGATTGATATGAAAGCTAGGATGGACAGACAGCCTAGACATGTCTGCTAAAGATTCTGGTTGTATCAACAGGCAGTGCTCGATGCGATGCCGATGATCCACATCCTTTTTGGAGCTTGACCCAAAAGCCTCCATTACTTCTTTAGTAGATCGATCACCTTGAGAGTGCACAGCTATCTGCCAACTATCCACCTCATACTTTTTGATGGCATCAGACATCTCCTCTACTGATAGCAAAGACTCTCCTCGATGATTATGTCCGATGTGTAACTTTTCCTCATTGAACCGAGTGTCGAGGTATGGTTCCTCCAGATACATCGATCCAGTGTATGGTGCTCCGTCATACCAAAACTTCACACCGATGATCTTTTGATGGTCATCACCATTGTCTAAAGAAGGTGGGAGGAGGTGAGCATTGTCATAACGGATATACATGTAGTGACGGACTGCTGGTTTTCTAGGAGGTAGTTTTCCTACTTTAGATAGAGCATTGAATAAGAAGCTAGGGCTATCCGTACTGAGATACTCAAAGAAGTCAACTACTTGCTGATCGTCAGATGAAAGGCCCATGGCGACTATCGTTGTATTGCCATTTTGAGCATAGTCTTCTATGGCACTCATAGTAGATGTGAGTAGTTGATCAGCATTGGCTTCAGCTATCTTTTCTTGAAAGGGAATTAACGCATCTTGCTCAGCTAGAAATCCAGTGAGCTCCCCTTCATCATCTTTTTCATAGTAGCTGGCCGAAGAAGGGTTCGGTGTGTTCTTATCTATACCAACCGCCTCAAAGGCCGCTGTATTAGCCCAGAATGAGTGCATCGATTGTGAGATTATAAACACAGGATTATCGGGTGCTATGCTATCTAAAAACTGCTTTGTCGGTGTCACTAAGTCTGGCACCAAGACAGGATCTAATCCTTTACAGATGATCCAGTCGTTCTTTGGTCTCTTTTCTACTTCTTGATTGAGATGACTCCAGATGCTAGCATTAGTCCGATGTGTGAAGCCACTTAGATCGACCATATCTCTGAAGAAAGCCACCAACACAGGATGCGTATGAGGATCTATAAATCCAGGCATCAAAGTCGACCCATTCAGGTCTATGACCTTCTCTGCTTGGGTCTTATATTTCTCGAGCTCAGCGGCAGGCCCTATGGCTTTTATGATACCCTCCTCTACGTACACGGCTTCTTTATCTCCATCATCAGATGCCAAGGTGAGTACATCGGCATTGATATAGAGAGTAGATTTTACTTTTTCAAAATCTGTAGATAACCACCAACCTCCTGCTATGATTAACACGATCAAAAAGAGAAGTACAACTCGTCTCATCGATGAAAAGTAAGAATCTTTAAGACAATGGGCGACAGTCACAATAAAGTCCTATCGCTATATTGGGTGACGATCTAATCATCATCGTCATGAAAACTCTTCTTACCACCTTACTGATCCTAAGTCTAACTCAGGCTACAAGTGTATCAAGTAATGCACAAGCTAGCGGCTCATCCTCAGATTTAGTCAGCGCTTTATTAGCAGATACTCCGATAGAAGAAGATCTACAAGAACTGTGTGATCACTTCGGTGGAAGAGTAACAGGGACTGATATCAACTTAGCATCTGTAGAGTGGGGTTTTCAAAAATTTCGTGAAGCAGGAGTATCAGCAAGCAAAGAACCCTTTGATATACCATCGCTATGGGTAGAAAATGGGACAATCGCGAAGGTATCTGGCACTGCCAACTTCGCCCCTAAAGTGGTAGCAAAATATTACTCCCAACCCACACCTAAAGGAGGTGTACAAGCTGAGATCATCGATCTTGGTTTCGGTACAGAAGAAGATTTTAAACGGGCTGGGAATACTGTTGCAGGGAAGTTTGTACTTGTAGAAGCAGATCTCTGTCTTGATGTAGATGGATTATTCAAAGAGTATGCGGATGCCGCTAACATAGATGCGCGCGCTGCTGCCGCAGGAGCTATCGGCATCATCAACATGTCGACGCGTCCTAAGAAATTACTCTATCGCTTCATAGCTTCCGAGGGTGCAGATCACGGATTAATCAATCTAGTAATGGCTAGAGAAGATGCCTTTAGGTGTCAGCGGATATTAAGAACTGGTGGCCATCTCAACTTTGATGTAGAGTTAAATGCGGTTACAACCACTAACACCAGAAGCTACAATGTTATCGCTGAAATCCTAGGTACAGAAAAGCCAGAAGAAGTGGTCTTGATCGGAGCTCATATCGACTCTTGGGGATTAGGTACCGGAGCAAATGATAATGGATGTAATGTCTCCATGATGATCGACATCGCTCGACAAATGAAGAAGCTCAATATCCAACCTAAGAGAACAATCAGGTTTGCACTATGGAATGGTGAGGAGCAAGGATACTTTGGTTCTTGGGGATATACCAAAAGTCATCGTGATGAACTGGATGATCACATCATGACCATGTCAGTTGATATTGGCAGCGGTGGCATCACTGGCTTCTTTTCGAATGGCAGATCAGAGATGGCAGCCATCACAAAAGAAGTGATAAGTCCCGTATCTGGACTAGGTGCTAAGGTCATACTTGATGTGCCGATCGTAGGTACTGATAACTTCGACTTCATGCTAGAAGGTGTAGGCAATCTGGTCGCTAGTCACAAGCCATTCAACTACGGACCCAACTATCATGCTTCATCAGATACCTATGATAAGGTAGACTTAGAATCTTTGAAAAGAAACTCTGCCATCGTAGCTCACGTAGCCCTAGGCTTTGCTAATCTCGATGATGATCAAGTCAATTGGTCTAGACAGTCATGGCAAGAAGTAAACGAAGTCGTAGAGTCCTTCGATCTAGAGTTTTCTATGCGCATGTTTGGTGTGTGGAAGGATTGGACCAGTGGTGTCAGAGGCCGAGCAAAGCCTTAGACTCCTATATAGCCTCTAGTTTTTCTCATTTTCTGGTAAGTCCCTGATGGCCATGGCAATCGGCGCTACTTCCATACCAGATGTATTAGAAAGTGCTACAGTTACCACTTGATCTTCGGGAAATAGAAAGATAAAAGAAGAACACCCTAACTGACCTCCGCTATGTCCGATTACATTACCATATCTCGGATTCTCGCCATAGAGATACCAGCCCATACCATAGCCATTACCTTCTTTTTTGAGACCCGTGTCAGTCATCATCAGGTCTAGGCTTTCTTTAGAAATCAACTTATAGTCTAAGACCGCCTGACCAAAGTTCAACAAGTCTTCGACTGTAGATAGGATGCCGCCTCCAGGAATTCTGTCGCTGATATTATGATCGGTGATCAACTTGATCTTGCCTGGTTTCTTCTGATGATAAACGCTTGAGACGTCTGTTGGCATTTGTCCAACTCGAGCGATACTTGAGTTGACCATGCCCGCAGGTTCAAATATGTTCTTCTGAAGGTAGGCGTCATAAGACATGCCAGAGATGCGCTCAATCAAAAGTCCAGCTGTGTTATATCCATAAGACGTGTACATAAAATCAGATCCGGGATTGAATAACAACTCATCGTCTAGGACTATGCTAGCAGCTGCAGCCATAGATGTGAAGTTCTTCTTGTTGTTGTTCTCTTTACTGTTCTTGTAACCCCTGAGTCCAGATGAGTGCTGAAGTATGTGTTTGACTTTAATATTCTTCAGCTCGGCGTTGTCATATTCGGACAGGTATGTCCTTACATATTCTTCAAGATCAACTTTCCCTTGCTCTACTAACTGCATAATCGCGATGGCGGTCATAGGCTTAGCGATAGACGCTGTTCTAACAGGAGTTACTGATAGAAATGGTGACTTTTGATCTGAGTCTGCATGACCAGCGCATGATGTCCAGGTATAATCTGGTGAAGCAACACCTGCGGCTATTCCAACAGTTATTTTTTCATTGACTAGTTTATTAAGATGACGCTGAACATCTTCTGGCTTGTTAGTATTCTGGCCAAATAGAGAGAAGCTTATAAAGCTGACTAAGAAGAGGATAGAGAATTTCATAATAATATGATTTGATAAGTATGATCCAAACTTACACCTGAATCACCCTCAAAGTCCAATAAAACCAGGCCTTAGGGACGAATTAGCGCCCTAGAGGGACGACTGAATCACACGATCTAGATCTCCTTTATATTTTTTAGACACTGGGACTTCGATGTCTTGGATGTAGACAGTGCTTGTATCCTTCCATTTTGTAAAATGAGCTGGATTAATCAAATAAGATCTGTGCACCTGAGTAAGGTGATCCAGTTCAGAAGATACAGACTTTAGTGTAGTCCTTAGTAATTGCTTTTTGATCTGATCCTTTTGCAGGTAATGTACTTCTACATAATTCTGAGCGCTCGATATACATAGTATGTCATTAGGATTGACCTGAAGTAGGTCTCCCTTATTATCACCACTCAGTACGACTTTGTTTTTTGAATTTTTTCGGTGTCTTCTATTCAGATATATCCTTCCGTATATGATCAACGGACTTATGATGATAGCTATAGGTACGTACTGAAAAAACAGAAATGTCAAAAAATCATCGGTACCGTTGACAATGTCTGTTTGATAATACCAAAATGAAAAAATGGGAATGGAGAGATAGAAAACTAAGAGAATCAGTATCTCTCTTTTCATCGTCCAAAGTCTGTCTCTCTTATAGAGCCAAGATTGGAAAAAGAGAACAACCATGTATATGAGAAATACGATCAAGCCGTAAATAGGCAGGATCATAAACTTGGCCTTCAGAGTTAAGTCTGAAGTGTCAAAAGGTGATATAAGGATTAAAAAGAAAGTAAGCCACAATCCTAGACAAAAGGCCAACAGGGTATGATCTCTCCACTTTGTATTGAGAAGTATCATCCGACCTTTCAGGTCTTGAAGAGGCATGTACGTATGATTTTAGATGTGCACCGACCTATTCTCAGTAGCTCCTAATGCCGCTTCTTTCGCAGACTCGCTATATGTAGGATGGGGATGACTGATGCGTGCCATGTCTTCGGCTGATGCTCTAAACTCCATCAAAGCAACTGCTTCCATAATCAGATCGGCAGCTCGTGCGCAGATCATATGAACGCCAAGTAGTTCATCAGTTTCTGCATCTGCAAGAACTTTGATCATACCTTCCAGATCCATGCTAGCTCTAGCTCGTCCCGATGCTTTCATCGGAAACTTACCGACCTTGTACGCCACACCAGCTTCCTTCAGTTCATCTTCGGTCTTACCGACTCCCGCTACTTCTGGCCATGTATAAACTACTCCTGGTATCAGGTTATGATTGATGTGCGGTTTCTGACCTGAAAAATACTCTGCGAGAAAGACACCTTCTTCTTCTGCCTTATGTGCGAGCATAGCACCTTTCACTACATCACCGATAGCATAGATGCCTGATGTGCTTGTACTCAAGTGGTCGTCTACTTCTATCCGCCCTTTATCGTCAGTCTTGACACCAACAGCTTCAAGATTAAGGCCATCTGTATATGCTCTACGTCCGATCGCTACTAGACAGTAGTCAGTCGAGATCGTCTCTATATCTTCTGTATCTCTCTTCTTAAAGGAAACTTTAGCGCTGCTCTTTAAGCCCTTCACTTCCGTCACCATATGCTTGAGCTTGAACTCGATGCCAAGTTTCTTGAGAGAACGCATGAGTTCTTTTCCAAGATCCTTGTCCATGCCTGCTATGATGCGGTCGAGATACTCTATAACAGTCACCTTGGTACCAAGTCGTGCATAGACTGACCCTAGCTCAAGTCCAATGACTCCTCCTCCGATGATGACCATCGTCTTTGGAAGTTTGGTGATCTCTAGTGCCTCAGTAGAAGTGATCACCCTGTTACCATCATAATTAAATGCTGGTGGTGTGATAGGCGTAGATCCCGTGGCGATGATGACTTTCGCAGCCTCTACTTCAGAGACTTTGCCATTATCGTCTACTTTGATCCTATTCGCATCGATGAAGGATCCGTGACCTCTGATCACATCGATGTTATTCTTCTTCATCAAGAAGTCGATGCCCTTGACGGTTTGCTCAACGACGCCTGCTTTCCTGGCAATCATCTGAGGCATATCCACCTTAAGATTTGAGATCTTAATACCATGCTCTTCAAATCTCTTTTGGGCTACATGAAAGTGTTCAGAACTATCTAAGAGTGCTTTGGAAGGAATACAGCCTACGTTAAGACATGTTCCTCCAAGAGTAGCATCTTTTTCGATGAGAGCTGTCTTCATACCTAGTTGTGCGCATCTGATAGCACATACATAGCCTCCAGGTCCAGAGCCAATAATCGCTACATCATATTTCATGAAGAGGGAAGTTTGATTTTGTGGTTGTTAATCTTTCTTATCTCCACCTTTCTTACGAGGTGGTCGATTAAATCTTTTCTTTTTGGACTTCGGAGCATCTTTGTTATCTCCATCTTTCTTTTCAGGTTTTGACCTCGAGGACCATGACTTTTTGCTGCCCTCTTTCTTTGGGTCTCTCTTGTCATTGTCTCGTTTGTCATTGTTCCTTTTCGGTTTTCTTGAGCCACGATCTGTTTTAGCCTTAGGATTGTTACTAGAGCCTTTGCCTCCATCTCTTCGTGGGGCACCACGTCTTCGTCCTTTAGGCTTGCGCTTTTTCTTTTTTAGTGCCGGCAACTCAATGTGGCCAGTTAAATCGCCATCTCCTCCGTAGTCATTATCATCTTTCTCTTGAGGAACGGTAGCATATGTGCTAGCACCTATTTCTTCAGGAAATTCATTCTTGCGGTTCAGCTCTAGGATTTCTTTTACACGCTCCTTGTCTATAGCGATGATAGGACCTCTTCCTCTCTCAAGCACCTGTATATAGTACATGATGCCTTTGAATATATCCGTTTTTATCAGCTGATATTTATGGTAAGCCGTTTTTAGACGGTCAGCTTTCTTAGGGAAAGTCTCTAGAGCATCGATGTAGCTATCCAACTCATAGTTAAGACAACACTTCAGTCTGCCGCACTGGCCGGATAACTTAGTCTGATTGATCGCAAGATTTTGATATCTCGCTGCACTAGTACTGACAGACTTAAAGTCTGAAAGCCAAGTACTACAGCATAGCTCTCTACCGCAAGGGCCAAATCCACCGATCCTTGCCGACTCTTGTCGTGAGCCGATCTGACGCATCTCGATCTTTACTCTGAACTCTCCAGCATAAGAGCGCACTAGCTCTCTGAAGTCTACTCGACCTTCTGCTGTATAATAGAAGGTGGCCTTACGATTATCGCCCTGCCACTCGACATCGCCGATCTTCATCGATAAGCCCATACTTCGCGCTATCGCACGAGACTTTACCATAGCCGCTTGCTCACGACTACGCGCTTCTTCTAATCTTTCTTTATCGCGGTGATTGGCGATCCGGAGGACTTTACCGTGGAGTCTATCTTCTTTGACTCGCTTTTTGCGCATCTGAAGACGAACTAACTCTCCACTAAGGGAGATTCTTCCTATATCATAGCCGTTGCCAGCCTCGACTGCTACTAGATCTCCAGTTATGGCATCCACTCTAGGATTCGTATAGAAGAAGTCTTTTCGAGCTCCTCTCTTGAAACTCACTTCTACTACATTATACTCAGATGGATCTCTTAGATCTAGATTAGATAGCCAGTCGTATGTATTCATCTTATTACAGCTACCTGAACTGCAATGTCCTTGGCTTCCACATCCTCTGGGAGTACCATCACCGTCTATCGAACATCCTGCACATCCCATACCTTCAAAATTACTATAATTCCACTAGCAAAACTGAATGAAAGGATTTAATAGTATCCTCGACTTAAACTGATTTAAATCCTTTACTTTAAGATCAGATAACATCATCCTCATGGAAAAATTTATCATTTCGGGTTATGTCGATGTCCCTCTAGCTGAGTTAGAGGACTTTAGAGAGGCGCTAGCGCTACATATAGAGCTTACTCGTCAGGAGCCTGGTTGTATCGTATTTGAGGTCGATGAGGACCTTTCTCACCCTGGCAGATTCACTGTTTATGAAGCTTTTGTAGATCAGGCAGCTTTTGATCTCCATCAAGAAAGAGTCAAGGCGTCAGACTGGGCAGAAGCAAGTAAAAATATCGAACGGCACTATTCGATGGATGAGGAGTAGCTTTATACAACCGCGCTAGATCTCAACGCCTGATGCATCTGCAAACTAGCATCTAGGACAACCATCCTACCAGA
>CAZXIE010000098.1:0-14164 GCA_964640065.1 uncultured Saprospiraceae bacterium | reverse complement strand
AAGCAGATAGTTGTTATCACTGCAGTATCTAAGACGATACCCACTTTACATCCAGAAGGGATCATCTCAAAAGAGGACGGAGCCTCGATTTGGTAAACGTTCTCATCAAGAACAGATATAAGTTGTGTTACTGTCCGCATCTCATCTGTTGCCCAGTCAGTAACAGCCCAGATACGTTCGTATACTCTTGGGTTTTGACAAGAGCCTTTATCACGTTCATCTATATCAGATGCTGTAGCCGCCACATTACATAGATCACCTAATAGATTCGGATCTACATTTAGCCCGCCAGTGATAGAAGTATCGGCAGGGTCTGAACCACATGATATAGTGATGTCAGGTGGGAAGATGATGGTACTAAGATCAAATCGTTCGATAAAGATCTGACTCATACATCTAGCAGTATCTCCTGAAGCGCTAACAACTGTATAGTTACGGAGTATAGATTCAAGAGTATCGGATTCAGCAGGAAAAGGTATAGCGGCCTCATCTACAAAAGCAACAGATGCACCTGTTAAATCATCGCAGCTACTCACCACATCTATAAGACTGGCTGGTACTATAGATGAGATATCATCTATGCAGTTGATCGAAGTATCTCGACAAGTTATATCTAGTGGGGATTTGTTTTCTACATGGATATCAACCGTACACATCTCTCCCATAGCGTCCATGAGTGTAGCAGTAATAATTTGACCTACATCTTCACAAGTGAAGAGCAACTCAGTTCTATCCTCTAATAAGACGGTATCTCCAGGATTAATCGCTCGGGGTGTAAGTTGTGAAATACGGAGTCTAGTGGAGGATCCACTATTGATAGATACGTTTATTCTTTGATAACATGAAACTCCAGCTGCTTGACCTGATACATCAGGAGTCAACAGAAAAGTAATCAATACAGCAAAAACGAATGAAGATGGAATGCGCTCGAATATCAAGCGCAAACCATCTTCCATTCTTGGGACAAGTGGTCGAAAAACGGTTCTCATAAAAAAGGTTCTATTATCCTCTCGGATAAAGTCATAAGGCAAGCCTCTAGGGCTTGGTTATATCTTGCTGTCTTGGGAAGGGATTCTCAGATACGGTTGTATCTAAATATTATCAGTCTTGTTAACGTATTACAAATATACGTAATATGTTATCAGCAGAGCATATAGCATGATCAATTTGAAATATCACTTTAACATATATGAAATCCATATTTACCTCGAGTGGGATATAAAAAAAGCCCCATCTAAAAATTAGATGAGGCTTTATATTATCTAGAATCTATAGCTTAATCGATGAGCTCTTGCTCGACAGCAGATTCTTTTTCTATCACTTTCATGTCCTCATATCTACGAAGACCAGTTCCTGCAGGTATCTTCTTACCTACAATTACATTTTCCTTGAGACCTTCTAAGTAGTCTCTCTTTGCAGCTATCGCCGCAGTACTCAAGACTTTAGTTGTCTCCTGGAATGAAGCCGCAGAGATCCAGCTCGAAGTACCCAGCGATGACTTGGTGATACCTTGAAGCATCGGACTACTTGTCGCAGGCACCGCATCTCTAAACTCTAGAGACTTGAGATCATTACGCTTGAGATAAGAGTTTTCTTCTCTGATCTGACGTATCGTAGTAATCTTTCCTGGTCTCATTTTATTAGAGTCTCCTGAGTCGGTGATGACCTTCTTATCAAAGATCCAGTCATTTTGCTCGAGGAAATCGTATTTCTCAACCGCTTCTCCTTCAAGGAAAGTCGTATCACCCGGATCTTCGATCTTCACTCTTCTCATCATCTGTCTTACGATAACTTCGATGTGCTTATCATTAATCCCGATACCCTGAGATCTATAGACTTCTTGGATACCATTCACGATGTACTGTTGTACTGCGAAAGGACCAGATATCTTCAATATGTCATCAGGTGCTGTCGCTCCATCAGAGAGATGGCTACCCGCTCTTACGAAGTCACCTTCTTGAACTAGTAAGTGCTTAGAAAGACCAACTAGATACTTACGATGCTGGCCTCCTTTTTCATCTGCTACAAATACCTCTCTGTTACCCCTCTTAAGCTTACCAAAAGAAACGATACCATCGATCTCAGCCGTTACTGCTGGGTTAGATGGATTACGAGCTTCGAATAACTCTGTAACCCGAGGAAGACCACCGGTAATATCTTGGATACTACCTTGCTTTCTAGGGATCTTAGCGATACGTCCACCTGACTTGATACTATCACCGTTATCTACACTCAAGTGAGAACCAACTGGTAGGTTGTATGTCTTCAGGACATCTCCTTTAGAGTTGACAACATTGATCGTAGGGATCTTTTTCTTCTTACGTGACTCGATGATAATCTTCTCGACATTACCTGTCTGATCATCACGCTCTGCTCTGAAGGAAACTCCTTCTTCGATAGATTCGTACTGGATGATACCTCCGTGCTCTGATACGATCACCGCGTTAAAAGGATCCCACTCACAGATCACCTCATCTTTCTTAATCTTCTTTCTACCCTTTACGAATAAAGTAGATCCATATGGGATGTGAAGGTTAGCCAAAATCTTATTAGACTCTGGATCAATAATCCTCAACTCACCAGATCTAGAAAGAACTACATCTGAGCTCTTATCTCCATCCTTAAATGATACAGTCTCAACGTTATCAAACTCGAGCTTACCATCAAACTTTGATACATGCTCTGACTCTGTCTTACTTACAGATGCGATACCACCCACGTGGAAGGTACGTAGTGTAAGTTGTGTACCCGGCTCACCGATACTCTGTGCAGCGATAACTCCTACAGCATCTCCCCTTTCGGAAATCCTTCCTGTAGCTAAGTTCTTACCATAGCACTTCGTACATACTCCCTTCTTCGTCTCACATGTCAGTACTGATCTGATCATTACAGACTCTACGCCTTCATCTTCTATAGTCTTCGCTAACTGAGGAGTAATATATTCTCCAGAACCGACCATTACTTCTTCAGTCTCCGGGTGTAGTATATTATTCAGCGCATATCGTCCTTCTATACGAGGAGCTAGATCTTCTAGCTTTTTATCATTATCGATAAGAGCTGTCGTTTCTATACCTCTAAGTGTATGACAATCTTCTTCTATGATGATGACATCTTGAGAAACGTCTACAAGTCTTCTTGTTAGATAACCTGCATCTGCAGTCTTAAGTGCAGTATCGGCTAGACCCTTTCTCGCACCGTGTGTACTAATAAAGTACTCAAGTACTGACAGTCCATCTACGAAGTTCGCAAGGATAGGATTCTCGATAATCGCACCTCCGGTGTCACCTGATTTTCTTGGTTTTGCCATCAGTCCCCTTAGACCACATAACTGCTTTATCTGCTGCTTACTACCACGAGCCCCACTATCGAGCATCATGTATACAGAGTTAAATCCACCTTTGTGCTCTGCCAACTCTACCATAAGATTTTCTGTAATCTTATTATCAGCATAGGTCCACTTATCGATCACCTGGTTATATCTCTCGTTAGATGTGATAAGCCCCATGTTATAGTTATCCCATACCTCATCCACTTCATCCTGAGCTTCTACTAGCGTAGACTCTTTGATAGTTGGAGTTATCAGATCACCTAAGTTGAAAGATAGTCCTCCTTTGAATGACCAGTAGAAACCCATGTCCTTCATGTTATCCAAGAAGTTTGCCGCTACAGCAAAATTGGTTCTATCAATCACATTGGCGATCACCTTCTTCAAGTTCTTCTTTGTCAGAAGCTTATTGATGAATGGTACACCTTCTGGTACTGCTTCATTAAAGATTACTCTTCCTACTGTAGTCTCTATCCTTTCTGGTATAAGATGACCTAGTTCATTTTCTACATCAACTTTTACTAAGATCGCATCATGGAGATGCACTTTACCTTCATTATATGCGATAAGGACTTCTTCTTCTGAGTAGAAAGTAGAAAGCTTCTCTTTCTTCTCTCCGATCTTGGCCTTAGTAATATAGTAAAGACCTAATACCATATCCTGTGAAGGAAGGGTAATAGGAGATCCATTCTGAGGATTCAACATGTTATGTGAAGACAACAGTAATAGCTGTGCTTCCAAGATGGCACCTTGACTCAGTGGTACGTGTACCGCCATCTGGTCACCATCAAAATCCGCGTTAAAGGCACCACATACAAGTGGGTGCAGTCTTATCGCTTTACCCTCCACCAGTCTTGGTTGGAAAGCTTGGATCGATAACCTGTGAAGTGTCGGAGCCCGGTTCAACATGATCGGGTGTCCTTTCAATATGCCTTCAAGTATCTCCCAGATTACTGGGTCTTTTCTATCTACAAGCTTCTTCGCAGACTTTACCGTCTTAACGATACCTCGCTCTATCAACTTTCTGATGATAAATGGCTTGAATAATTCCGAAGCCATCCCTTTAGGAAGTCCACACTCGTGTAACTTCAAGTTAGGACCTACTACGATCACAGATCTACCTGAGTAATCAACACGCTTTCCAAGAAGGTTCTGACGGAATCTACCTTGCTTTCCTTTAAGTATATCACTAAGTGACTTAAGCGATCGTCCTCCTTCTGCCTTTACAGCATTTGATTTTCTCGAGTTATCGAAAAGAGAATCAACTGCCTCTTGAAGCATCCTTTTCTCATTTCTCAGGATTACCTCTGGAGCTTTGATCTCAAGAAGTCTCTTGAGTCTGTTATTACGGATGATCACTCTACGGTAAAGATCATTTAGATCTGAACTCGCGAATCGTCCTCCATCGAGTGGTACCAGAGGTCTTAGTTCTGGCGGTATCACTGGGAGGTAATCTATGATAGCCCACTCTGGCTTGTTCTCCAAGTGCTTGTTACCATCTCTAAATGCTTCTACGACCCTTAGTCTCTTAAGAGCTTCAGACTTACGCTGCTGTGAAGTCTCCGTAGCCGCTTGGTGTCTTAGATCATAGCTTAGCTGATCTAAGTCCAGTCTAATAAGCAACTCTTTTACACCCTCGGCGCCCATCTTAGCGATGAACTTGTTAGGGTCAGTATCTTCCAGTAGGTGATTATCCTGAGGAAGTGAGTCTAGTACTTCGAAGTATTCTTCTTCCGTAAGAAGAGCTTTCTTTTCTATCTCTTCTTCCTTTACACCTGGCTGTATGACTACATATCTCTCGTAGTATATGATGGTCTCCAGGTTCTTAGAAGATAATCCTAAGAGATATCCGATTTTATTAGGGAGCGACTTGAAGAACCAGATGTGTACCACTGGTACAACTAGTCTTATGTGTCCCATACGCTCACGACGCACTTTCTTCTCAGTTACTTCTACACCACATCTATCACAGACGATACCTTTATATCGAATTCTCTTATACTTTCCACAGTAACACTCGAAGTCCTTTACTGGGCCGAAGATTCTCTCACAGAAGAGCCCATCTCTTTCCGGCTTATATGAACGATAGTTAATCGTCTCAGGCTTGAGCACCTCACCAAAGGATCTTTCGAGTATGTCATCTGGTGAACTCAAACTGATCGTTATTGAGTTAAACTCTGAGTTAGTTTGCCTACCTCCTATATCCTTTTTAAATGACATCCTAGTTTATTTTAAAAAGTGAATATTCTTTTTTAATCAAATTTTACATCTAGTGCTAGACCACGAAGCTCGTGGATCAATACATTAAATGACTCCGGTATGTTTGGCTCCGGCAGGTTCTCACCTTTGACGATGGCCTCATAAGCTTTCGCTCTACCAAGGATATCATCTGACTTAAGAGTAAGAAGCTCTCTAAGTATATGAGATGCACCAAATGCCTCAAGTGCCCATACTTCCATCTCACCAAATCTCTGTCCACCAAACTGTGCTTTACCACCGAGAGGTTGCTGAGTAATAAGTGAGTATGGTCCGATAGATCTGGCGTGCATCTTATCATCTACCATGTGCGACAGTTTGATCATATAGATGATACCTACTGTGGCATGCTGATGGAATCTATCTCCTGTCTCTCCATCATATAGGTATGTCTGCCCGTATTCTGGTAAGCCAGCTTTTTTGATATAATCTCCAATCTCGTCTTTGCTCGCACCATCGAATATCGGCGTAGCAAACTTTCTACCGAGCTTCTCTCCAGCCCATCCAAGAACCGTCTCAAAGATCTGACCGATGTTCATCCTTGATGGTACACCAAGTGGATTCAGAACGATGTCAACAGGAGTACCATCTTCTAAGAACGGCATATCCTCCTCACGGACGATCATCGCCACGATACCTTTGTTACCATGTCGACCTGCAAGCTTATCACCGACCTTAAGCTTACGCTTCTTCGCCATATAAACTTTAGCAAGCTTCAGTACTCCAGCTGGAAGCTCATCACCGATACTGATATTGAACTTCTCTCTTTTGTATCTACCTACTTCGTTATTTACTTTGATACTGTAGTTATGAAGTAGTCTTGCTATAAGACCATCTATCTTCTTATCTTCTGTCCAGTTAGAATAATCGACCTGTGCATACTCAAGGTTTTTCAAGACCTTATTAGAGAATCTTGTTCCCTTTGGTATCAATATCTCATTATAGATATTCTTAACTCCTTTAGAGGACCTTCCTTTCAGAAGAGACATCAGTTTATCTACAAGAACCGTCTTTAGCTCATTGAGCGCTACCATATGACGGTCTTCAAGCTTGGATAAAAGCTCCTTCTCTTGGACTTTTTGTTCCTTACTTTTTTTCGCTCTCGCAAATAATTGTTTGTCAATTATGATACCCTTCGTAGAAGGCTTAGCCTTGAGTGATGCATCTTTTACATCACCTGCTTTGTCACCAAAGATCGCTCTTAATAGCTTTTCTTCAGGAGTAGGATCTGACTCACCCTTAGGCGTAATCTTTCCGATCAGGATATCTCCTTCTGACACCCAAGCACCAGTTCTGATGATACCATTCTCATCGAGATCTTTGGTACCTTCTTCACTTACGTTAGGGATATCGTTAGTAAGCTCCTCTTCTCCAAGCTTTGTGTCTCTTACATCGAGATCAAAACTCTCTATGTGTAGAGAAGTAAAGATGTCTTCTTTTACTACTCTTTCTGATAGTACGATGGCATCCTCGAAGTTGTATCCTTTCCATGGCATGAATGCCACTTTCAAGTTTTGCCCGAGAGCCAATTCACCTTTCTCAGTAGCATAACCATCACATAGGAGGCTACCCTTCTGCACTCGATCTCCTTTCTTGACGATAGGCTTCAAGTTGATACAAGAACCTTGGTTGGTTCTTCTAAACTTGATTAAGCTATAACGCTTGATATTATTATCGAAAGAAACAAGGTCTTCTTGCTTCGTTCTATCATACTTGATGACGATCTCATTGGCATCTACATACTCTACGATACCCTTTCCTTCGGCGTTGATCAGCATCCGACTATCCTGAGCCACTTTAGCTTCGATACCAGTACCAACGATCGGAGACCTTGGCTTGATAAGTGGTACTGCCTGACGCTGCATGTTAGATCCCATCAAGGCACGGTTGGCATCATCATTTTCCAAGAATGGAATCAATGAAGCCGATACACCTACAATCTGGTTAGGGGCGACATCCATAAATTCTATCTCCTTAGGAGCTAGAACTGGAAAATCTCCATGCTCGCGGCACTTAATTTTATCTGACTTAAAGGCGCCTGTCTCTTTAAGAGGAGCATTTGCCTGAGCGATCTTTTTGAAATCCTCACCTTCAGCAGATAGATAGTTCACATTTCCATCGAGATCTACCTTTCCTTTTACCACGGCACGATAGGGAGTCTCAAGGAATCCCATCTTATTCACCTTGGCATGCACACAGAGTGTTGATATCAATCCAATGTTAGGTCCCTCTGGTGTCTCAATCGTACATAGTCGACCGTAGTGACTGTAGTGTACATCACGCACCTCAAAACCCGCACGCTCTCTTGATAGACCACCAGGTCCGAGAGCTGAGATACGTCTCTTGTGAGTGATCTCGGATAATGGATTGGTCTGATCTAGGAACTGCGATAACTGAGATGTACCAAAGAAGGAATTGATCACTGACGACAGTGTCCGTGCATTAATCAAGTCCACTGGCGTAAATACCTCATTGTCTCTGACGTTCATCCTTTCTCGGATCGTTCTAGCCATCCTTGCAAGACCTACTCCAAACTGAGCATAAAGCTGCTCACCCACTGTTCGCACACGACGGTTACTCAAGTGGTCGATGTCATCTAGCTCTGCCTTCTGGTTAGTAAGAGATACTAGATACTTCACGATCGCAAGAATATCTTCTTTCGTCAGTACCAGAGTCTCTAGATCTACAGATACTTCCAGCTTTCTGTTGATCTTATATCTTCCTACTTCACCGAGGTTATATCTTTTATCAGAGAAGAAGAGCTTATCGATGATACCTCTTGCAGTCTCTTCATCTGGTGGATCTGATCCACGTAGTTGCTTATATATGTGTTGTACCGCTTCCATCTCAGAAGACGATGGGTCTTTCTGAAGAGTGTTATAGATGATAGAGTAATCTTCATCTATATCATCACGCTGAAGTATGATGGTTTCAACACCTGCTTCTTTGATCAGCTTTACATTTTCTTCATCGAGGACGACATCACGCTCAAGGATTATCTCGTTACGCTCGATAGTTACTACCTCACCTGTATCCTCATCTACAAAATCCTCTGTCCACTTTCTGAGAACTCTGGCGGCCAGCTTTCTTGTGATCGATTTTTTCAAGTTTCCTGTAGTAACTTTTACTTCCTCTGAAAGACCAAAGAGATTCAGTATATCCTTATCAGAATCATAACCGATAGATCTTAGTAGAGTAGTTACTGGAAACTTCTTCTTACGGTCGATGTATGTGTACATGACATTATTAATGTCAGTAGCAAACTCCATCCATGCTCCCTTGAAAGGTATGATTCTTGCCGAATAGAGCTTTGTTCCATTAGGGTGGAAAGTCTGCTTGAAAAATACTCCTGGAGATCTGTGAAGCTGAGAGACAATAACTCTTTCAGCACCATTGACCACAAATGTTCCTTTTGGGGTCATATAAGGTATGTTCCCTAAGAATACATCCTGGACGATCGTCTGAAAGTCTACGTGCTCTTCATCATTACATGACAGCCTTAGCTTCGCCTTGAGAGGTACACTATAGGTTAGACCTCTTTGCATACACTCTTTGATATCGTATCGAGGTGGATCTATAAAATAGTCCAAGAACTCTAGAACGAATATGTTACGAGCATCGGTAATCGGGAAGTTCTCCTGAAACACACGATAGAGTCCTTCATACATCCTGTTCTCAGGAGTAGTCTCGAGTTGGAAGAACTCGTGAAAGCCTTTAAGCTGTATTTCAAGTAAGTCTGGGTAACTAGAAGGCAACTTGATCTTTCCAAAGTTGATCCTTTCTAGAGGAGTTTGTACTTCACTGGTGGCCGCCATGAGTAAATGTTTATTGGTTATAACTGAGCCCGAAGGCTATTTTTCAAAACGACGAAAGGCCTAGCTGAGGATTACTCCCCAGCTAAGCCGATTATCTTATTTACGTAAGTGAGTCTATCATAAGCGCCTCAGCAGAATTACTTCAATTCTACTTCAGCACCTGCAGCTTCTAGAGCCGCCTTAATAGATTCAGCTTCGTCCTTTGGAACACCTTCTTTGATAGGTCCCGGAGCTCCGTCTACGAGTCCTTTCGCATCCTTAAGTCCTACACCTAGGAGATTTTTCACCTCTTTCACTACTGCTAACTTAGCAGCACCTGCTGAGTTCAGGATCACATCGAATTCACTCTTCTCTGCGGCTCCTCCTGCGTCTCCACCACCAGCTGCTGGTCCTGCTGCTACTGCAACAGCCGCTGCTGCTGGCTCAATGCCATACTCATCCTTAAGGATGTCTGCTAGATCTTTCACATCTTTCACTGAAAGATTGACTAGTTGATCTGCAATTGCTTTTAAATCTGCCATCGATTCTTACTTTAATGTTTTTAATTAAAAAATGGCGCGTAAATAAATATTTAGAAATTGTCTTGGAAGCCTTCTTTATGATTCCTCTCTAGACTCAAGTGCCTTGAGTAATCCAGATATAGTGGATCCTCCTGACTGTAGTGAGCCAAGTACACTCTTCATCGGAGACTCTAGTAGAAGTAGTACTTCTCCTATGAGATCTTCCTTAGACTTGAGTGCCTTCAGAGTACTTAACTGATCATCTCCTGTAAAGACATCTGTATCTATGTATGCTGCTTTGAGCACTGGTCTTTCACCACCTTTTCTGAACTCCGATATCACCTTGGCCGGTGTACTCGCCTGCTCAGCATACATCAATGTAGTCGGGCCTTTTAGAGACTGAAATAAGTCTGCATAGCCTTTATCTTCTGGAAATGATTCGAGTGCTTTTATAGCGAGAGTGTTTTTTACAACTTTTAGTTTCACTCCCTTTTCAAAGCATAGTCTTCTTAAGTTATTGATCTGCTCTACAGTCATAGCTGAAGAGTCTGTCAAGTAGAAAAATTGATTATTAGAGAAAGTCTCTTTTAATTCTTCTATCGCTGCTACTTTATCTGTCCTTGTCATAACTATGCTTTTACAGATTTAACATCAATCTTGACACCTGGGCTCATCGTACTGGCTACGTGAAGCGACTTCATGTATTCGCCTTTAGTCGATGAAGGTTTCATCTTGAACAATGTCGATAATAATTCTTGTGCATTTTCAGCTAGTTGCTGAGGGTTAAAACTCACTCGTCCGATCGGACTGTGGATGATCCCAAACTTGTCAACTCTGAAAGAGATCTTTCCTCCTTTGACATCTTTTACAGCCGCACCTACATTAGGTGTAACTGTGCCTGTCTTTGGGTTAGGCATCAGCCCTCTTGGACCGAGTATACGTCCTACTTTACCCAACTGTGCCATCACATTAGGTGCTGCGACTACTACATCTACATCTGTCCAACCTTGTTGGATCTTAGTGATGTACTCATCGAGTCCAACATAATCAGCACCTGCTTCTAAGGCTTCTTTTTCCTTATCTGGAGTACATAGAACTAATACTGTCTTTGATTTCCCTGTTCCGTTAGGTAAAGAAACCGTCCCTCTGATACCTTGATCGGCTTTCTTAGGATCCACACCGAGTCTGATGTGTAGATCTACGGAAGAGTCAAATTTTGTGGTATTGACATCCTTGACGATGGCCATCGCCTCTTCGAGATTGTAGGCTTTTTCAAAGTCATACTTTTCTAAAGCCGCCTTTCTCTTCTTAGATAATTTTGGCATGTTATAAATAAATTTTAAGGTGCAAGCGTCCCATGCTGAGGACTCCCTTATGATATAATAGTGTTATTATTCTCTTATGCTTCGGCGCTTTCGCCTGCAGCCTGCCATGGTGCGTCTCCCTTAACAGTCAGTCCCATGCTTCTTGCCGTACCTGCCATCATCTTCATAGCTGACTCTATGGTAAAGGCATTTAAGTCTGGCATCTTGTTTTCAGCTATAACCTTTATCTGGTCCCAAGTAACTGAACCCACCTTTTGTCTATTAGACTCTGGTGATCCTTTCTTGAGCTTGGCAGCTTCCATCAACTGGGTTGCAGCGGG
This sequence comes from uncultured Saprospiraceae bacterium, assembly GCA_964640065.1. GTDB lineage: Bacteria > Bacteroidota > Bacteroidia > Chitinophagales > Saprospiraceae > JAJRXG01. The sequence goes on along the minus strand of CAZXIE010000098.1, from coordinate 2,623 downwards.
TGGCGTTTTGACAACAAAGTCAAATGACTTGTCTTTGTATACAGTGATAACAACTGGTATCAATTTACCAGGTGAATCCTGTGTCTTTGCATTGAATCTCTTGCAAAACTCCATGATATTAAGACCCTTCGCACCAAGTGCAGGTCCAACTGGTGGGGCTGGATTAGCTTGTCCTCCTCTTACCTGTAGCTTTACATACGTTTCGACTTCTTTAGCCATAATCTATCCTTGTTTTTCGACCTGCATGAAGTTGAGTTCTACCTCCGTGCCACGACCGAATATCTTTACGATTACTTTTAATTTTTTCTTCTCTTCGTTCACTTCTTTGATATCACCTACAAACTCGTTGAACGGCCCGTCTATAATCTTTACGGACTCGCCTACGATAAATGGCTCTATCATCGATTCTCCTACCTCTTGAGACTCATCTACCTTACCGAGCATACGATTAGCCTCGTGCTCTTGCATAGGTATCGGATTGTCTCTACCGAGGAAGTGAATGACATTGGTCATACTTGCTATACCTTGGATCATTTCTGAGCTAAATCTTTTAGCAACAGCTTCGATCAAGATGTAACCTGGAAGAATATTTCTTTCGAGTATTACCTTTTTACCATTTCTGATCTTGTACACCTTTTCTGAAGGAACAAGAACTTCAGTGACCACATCTGACCACTTAGATCTTTCTACTTCGAGCTCAATTCGCTCTTTTATCTTACGCTCTTTACCGCTTATGACTCGTAGTGAGTACCATTTTTTACCTTCTTTATCTTCTGACATCGTGATTACTTCTAGAAAATATTATAGACAATCTCTAATATTTGCTTAGATACCACATCCATCAGCAGTATGATAAGTGCGATGATGGCCGAAGCGATCAGCACGACAGTTGTAGAGCTTAGAAGATTAGGAAAAGATGGCCAAGTCACTTTGTTAAGTAACTCATTGTAGCTTTCCTTAATCGATATAATAAATCCGTCCATTATTTCTTAAATACTATTCACGTATCACTAGATACAGCCTGTTGTCTTTCCTAACTCACCAATGCAGGGGAGACAGGAATCGAACCCGCAGCCTACGGTTTTGGAGACCGCCGCTCTACCAATTGAGCTACTCCCCTATAACGAGTCTACCGTTAGGAAGACAAGCGTAAGAATGTCAAAGGTTGTAGATGATTTCTCATCCTCTTTTAGACGACAATTGAGCACCTTCATCAAGGTGCTCAACTATAGTCTATATTATATTAGAGATTATTATAATAAGGCCTGGGCCTCATATACTAATCTAGGATCTCAGTTACCTGACCCGCACCTACTGTACGGCCACCCTCTCTGATCGCAAAACGAAGACCTTTCTCCATCGCAATCGGGTTGATCAACTTAACTTCTAGAGCTACGTTGTCACCTGGCATAACCATCTCCACGCCATCAGGAAGCTTTACATCTCCTGTTACGTCAGTAGTTCTGAAGTAGAACTGTGGACGATATCCGTTAAAGAATGGAGTGTGTCTTCCACCTTCGTCTTTTCCAAGTACATACACTTCACACTTGAAGTGACTGTGTGGAGTTACAGACGCAGGCTTACAGATAACCATACCACGACTGATATCTGTCTTCTCTATACCTCTTAGTAGGATACCTGCATTATCACCAGCTTCTCCTCTCTCTAGGATCTTTCTAAACATCTCAACCCCAGTTACAACTGAAGTAAGTGGCTTAGTTCCTGGAGCCATCATACCGATGATCTCTACAGCTTCACCAGTGTTTACTACACCTCTCTCGATACGACCTGTTGCAACAGTACCACGACCAGTGATAGAGAATACATCCTCGATAGGCATCAAGAAAGGCTTATCTACATCTCTTTCTGGTTCTGGAATGTCTGCATCAACTGCAGTCATAAGAGCCATAATCTTGTCGGCAGCACCGCTATCTCCTTCTAGAGCTTTAAGCGCTGAACCTTGGATTATAGAAGCACCATCACCGTCAAACTCATACTGATCTAGAAGTTCTCTTACTTCCATCTCTACAAGCTCTAGCATCTCCTCATCATCAACGAGGTCTACTTTATTCATGAATACCACAATCTTAGGTACTCCTACCTGACGACAAAGAAGTATGTGTTCTCTTGTCTGAGGCATAGGACCATCAGTCGCAGCAACAACTAGGATCGCTCCGTCCATCTGCGCAGCACCCGTTACCATGTTTTTTACATAGTCAGCGTGACCTGGGCAATCAACGTGAGCATAGTGTCTCGCAGCAGTTTCATACTCCACGTGTGCAGTATTGATCGTAATACCACGCTCCTTTTCTTCAGGTGCAGCATCAATCGCATCATAGTTCATCTTTTCCGATAGTCCTTGTTCTGAAAGGACAAAAGTAATCGCCGCTGTTAGCGTTGTCTTACCATGATCGACGTGACCGATCGTACCGATATTTACGTGAGGTTTGTTCCTCTGAAAGGTCTCCTTAGCCATCTTGTTAAAGTTTAATTGTCTTTTAAAATTTTGTCAATGTTTTTACTTGACCAATGTGGTCATATGTTTGACGACGCAAATGTCGTCTTTCTTTTTTGAGCCAATGAAGGGAATTGAACCCCCGACCCCTTCCTTACCATGGAAGTG
>CAZXIE010000097.1:10519-14244 GCA_964640065.1 uncultured Saprospiraceae bacterium | reverse complement strand
GAAAACTAGCATTTACCTCGAGTGATCTGCTCCTGATTAATGGCAATCACTTTCTTGCTGATCAGCAGATCGTCTTTTGTACCGACAAGAAAAGAGACTCACTTCAGCGCAAACTTGATCGACTCACTGATGTAAGGATGATCATCCTTGATCAAGGCATCCCAGAACCGCATGATTTTCTAGCAAGCCATATCAAGGATCTTGATCCAAAGCACATTTATAGAATCGATCAACTCGAAGAGATCAGCTCTTGGATTCTTCAGCATCATACCGATAGCCAACCCAAAGTAAAAGGTCTGGTCCTCGCCGGAGGTAAGAGTATGCGTATGGGGCAACCTAAAGAACTTCTGGATTATCATGGAATATCACAGGTCGACTATGCTATCAGTATTATTCAAGAAGCTGGCATAACTCCACATATCTCTTGTAGAGACGCTGATCAAGCAAGAACCTATAGTGACTATGGATGTGTCGTGGATACTTACACTGGCTTAGGTCCCAATGGTGCCATCCTATCAGCATTCAGAGAAGATCCTGATTGTGCATGGTGTGTGATCGCTTGCGACCAACCACTTCTCAAATCCACACACCTAACACGTCTTCTTATTGAAAGGAATACGTCTAAGCTAGCAACCTGTTACCACAACCCAGAGACTGGATGGCCTGAGCCATTGATTACGATCTGGGAGCCTCGCGCTTATCAACGACTTCTGTCTTTCTTAGGATTAGGATATAGCTGCCCTCGCAAAGTCTTGATCAATAGTGACGTGCATGTGGTGAAAGTAGATGATACTGCTTTCATGAAAAATGCCAATACTCCAGCAGAGAGAAATCAAATACTAGAACACCTGAAGTAAGGCTATATCTCGATCACTTGTGAGATGTAGTACGGGCCGATGCGACTCAGCTTGCCCTGATAAGAGATTTGTAGATCACCTCTTTTAAGCTCTATAGAAGTCAGATGAATTTTTCCCTTTGGTGCAGCAGAATTGATCTTAATATCATCGTGATAACTCAGTCCCTTCTTACCATAAGCCTTATACACACACTCCTTAAGGCCCCAGATAAAGTGCTGCGTTGCCTGCAGGTCTAAGTAGGGAGATAAAGCAGTTAGATCTCCTTCGCTACAAAATTTATGAGCGACTCGACCAATCTTATCGCTAGCTATCTGAAGATCCAGACCATGAGAGACAGTATGTATCTGGAGCCCCACCAAGCCATCTGTATGCGAGATGGATATTACCTGATCACTACCTTGGAATCCTGGCTTCCCATGTTCATCGACCTCGAGTGAAGAGATATCTTGATCCATATAGCGATGGACGAGATAGCGTCCTGAAAGCCATTCTTTCTGTCGAGAAGGATGCCACTTTCGTAAATGTTCCACATCCAAACCCGCTTCAACAAGAGGAGCCTCAAAGAAAGAAACGTCCTCTTCGACGTGCCAGAGATATAGATCTCCCCAGACCTGCGATGACTTGTGTAAGACTTGTGGCATGCCTGCAATATAATATCACTCTAGACATCGGAGAGTATATCATATAGTTCCTTACTTTGCTGCACATGATACTTACCGATAAGAAGATACTAGAAGCGATAGATAGAGGAGAGATAGTAATCGAGCCATTTGATAGATCTTGCTTGGGTACCAACTCATATGATGTACATCTTGGCAAGACTCTCGCCACATATAAAGACGAAGTCTTAGATGCTAAAAAGCACAATGAGATCGAGTACATGGAGATTGGACCTGAAGGATTTGTTCTTCAACCTGGCGTTCTATATCTCGGAGTCACGCAAGAGTACACAGAGACCCATGCTTCCGTACCTTTCTTAGAAGGGAAATCTAGTATTGGCAGGTTAGGCATTGATATACATGCCACTGCAGGCAAAGGAGATGTCGGATTCTGTAATACCTGGACACTTGAGATATCATGCGTTCATCCCGTTAGAGTATATGCAGGTATGCCCATCGGGCAACTCATCTACTTCTTAGTCGAAGGTGATATAGAGAACTATTATAACAAGAAGAGTAACGCCAAGTATAATACGCGCACTGCCAAGCCCGTGGAGTCGATGATGTGGAAGAATACCTTCTAATCCGAGAAGTTTCTTTATAAATCCTAGATTTGGTAACCAACACTTTTGACTATGACTAGGATACTTACCTTTTTACTCACTTTTTCATGCCTTTATCTCTTCTCGCAAGGCCCAGTTTCATCATCACCACTTATCGAAGAAGGCGATGGGCCTTATAATCAACTGATCATCAGAGGTGCCACTTTGATCAATAGTACTGGTGCTCCTCCAATCGGTCCTGTGGATATCGTTATAGAAGATAATCGCATCGTAGATATAAAAACAGTCGGCTACCCTGGCGTAGCTATCGATAGCTCTCGACGTCCTCAATTAAAAGAAGGAGGTAAGGAAGTGGATGCGGAGGGATCATATGTGTTACCGGGATTCGTGGATATGCATGGTCATATAGGTGGACGCTGGCAAGGTGCCGGAGGTGAGTATGTCTTTAAATTATGGATGGCACATGGCATCACGACCATCAGAGATCCGAGTTGCGGCAATGGCTTAGACTGGGTGTTAGATCATAAGAATCTCAGTAATGAAAATAAGATCACAGCACCTCGTATAGAGGCGTATACTTCATTTGGGCAAGGAGAACTTGATCCTATCAGCACTCCCGAGCAAGCAAGAACATGGGTGAGAAATAATGCAAGTAAAGGTGCAGATGGAATCAAGTTTTTTGGATTGCCGCCAAAACTTTTTGAAGCTGCCCTAGATGAGAATAAAAAGCTGGGACTGCGCTCTGCATGTCACCATGCACAGTTAGAAGTAGCTAGATGGAATGTTGTGAACTCTGCACAAGCAGGCTTGACATCTATGGAGCATTGGTATGGACTACCCGAGGCGCTCTTTACGGATCGCACCATACAAGACTATCCTCTAGATTATAACTACCAAAACGAGCAAGATCGATTTGGAGAGGCAGGCAGATTGTGGCAGCAGGCAGCTGAACCATACTCCGACCACTGGAATAATGTGATGAATGAGCTCATAGAGCTTGATTTCACTTTAGATCCAACCTTTAATATCTACGAGGCCAGTAGAGACTTACATCGTGCTCGCCGTGCCGAATGGCATGAAGATTATACCCTCCCAAGTTTGTGGAGATTCTATCAGCCAAGTAAGATCTCTCATGGTTCATACTGGCACTTCTGGGGTACGGAAGAAGAAGTTGACTGGCGTAACAACTATCAACTCTGGATGACCTTTGTTAATGAGTATAAGAACAGAGGTGGTCGTGTGACAGCGGGTTCGGACTCAGGTTTTATATTTCAGCTGTATGGATTTGCCTATATCCGAGAACTTGAGTTGCTCCGTGAAGCTGGTTTTCATCCTTTAGAAGTAATCCGATCTGCTACCTTGAATGGAGCAGAGGCCCTAGGACTCGATGATGAGATAGGAAGCATCGAAGTGGGCAAGAAAGCAGACCTCATCATCATAGATGAGAATCCACTTCAAAATCTAAAGGTGCTATACGGCACTGGTGCCATAAAACTTACCGAGGACAATGAAGTGATCCGTGCTGGAGGTGTTAAGTATACGATCAAAGACGGTATCATCTACGATGCAAAGCAGTTGCTAGCAGATGTAAAGCGGATTGTCGATGAAGCTAAAGCAGAAGAAGGTTTTGAGCTTTTACAGCCTGG
>CAZXIE010000097.1:0-10419 GCA_964640065.1 uncultured Saprospiraceae bacterium | reverse complement strand
GTGACTTCAGCCAATGGCAAGGACCTGACGAATGATAAATCAGAAGAAAAGGACACAACTACGATCGAGAATTTTTTTGAAGATGAGTTCACTCAAGATGAAGGTCTCTTCGATGTCTATGAACAAGATGAGAAGATCTACTTTGCCATACCGCTTGATAAGTTGGACACAGACTTGCTTCTCGTGACTAGGATAGCTGCTATACCTTCTAATCTTAGTCCATTCATGAATGCCGGATCTAAGACTGGTGAGCAAGTTGTTACCTGGCAAAAGAACAAGAACAAGGTGCTGCTGCGCACCAAGTCTTATGCTAATGTATCTGATGAATCAGATCCGATACATCTCTCAGTCGAACAAAATAACTTCCAACCTATCATCGCTGCTTGGGATATAGAGACCTATAGTGCTGACTCTACAAAGATATTGGTAGAAGTGACCTCATTGTTCAAAGAGGATATAAAAGCACTATCAGGATTAAGAAGTCGACTGAGGACGAACTATAAAGTCAAAAGCCTCGATAAAAAGAGGTCTATGGTAGAGTCAGTTAAGGCATATCCCATCAATGTAGAGGTTAAGCATGTGATGACATACAATGTTGGAGAACCTCCCAGTCAGTCACGAACAGAGACATTGAGTATGCTCATGAATCAATCTTTCATACTTCTACCTGAAGATAAGATGACTCCGAGGTTATTTGATGAGAGGGTAGGGTGGTTTACAGTATCTCAGTATGACTATAGTTCTGATAAACTAAAGTCAGATCGCAAAAGCTACATCAGACGATGGCGGTTAGAACCCAAGGACCCAGAGGCTTATGCCAAAGGAACATTAGTTGAGCCAGTGAAGCCCATAGTGTACTATCTCGATCCAGCTACTCCCTTGAAGTGGAGAAAATATTTCCGACAGGGGATAGAAGATTGGAATGATTGCTTCGAGACGGCGGGCTTCAAAAATGCCATCATCGCTAAAGACCCACCGACACCAGAAGAAGATCCAGAGTTCAGTCCTGAAGACGCTCGATATAGTGTCGTGCGATATGTGGCGAGCACCACTCGTAACGCAGTAGGACCGAGTGTGTCTGATCCACGGACAGGTGAGATCATCGAAAGTGATATCATCTGGTACCATAATCATCTCAGGTCATATCGCAACAGATATTTGCTTGAGACTGGTGCGGCTAATCCAAAGGCCAGAACACTTGATACTCCAGAAGAAGAAATCGGTGAGATGATGCGAAGAGTTATCTCACATGAGATAGGCCATGCGCTGGGACTGCCACATAACATGAAGGCCAGTGATGCATATCCTGTAGACTCTCTGAGGTCTTCATCTTTTACGCAGAAGTATGGTATAGCTACTACGATCATGGACTATGCGAGGTATAACTATATCGCCCAACCAGGTGATCAGGGCATCAGATTTATCCGACAGCTTGGTCCGTATGATCATTACTCGATTAACTGGGGCTATCGTTATATCGATGATGTCAAGGAGCCAGAAGATGAGCTCAGCGCGCTGAGATCTTGGATTAGTGAGCACGAAGGAGATCCTATGTATGCCTTCGGCGGCAGGTCTAGGGTTGATCCTGATTCGCAGACGGAGTGTATCGGAGATGATAATGTAAAGGCAAGCGAATACGGCATTAGCAATCTTAAGATCGTTGGGGATCGACTCGTGGATTGGACCACAGCTCCTGGAGAGAATTATGGAGAACTCGCAGAACTTTACGGAGAGTTTCTATCAGTATGGCGACGATACATCTACCATGTGATTACTAATGTGGGAGGGATTAAACATGAAATAAAGACAACTGATCAAGATGGTCCAGTCTTTACCTATGTCACTAAGGAAGAGCAACAAGAAGCTCTAGACTTCATAGGAGATCAAGTCATAGAAACACCAATGTGGTTGATACCTGAAGAGATCATTTCGAAGGTAGGTTATCAAGGATCAGTCGATAAGCTGTATGCTTACCAATATGATATGCTTGAGAGTATCCTTGGAGATCGTAGGATGTATCGCCTTTCTGAAGCAGAAGTATATGGAGCAGATGTGCTTTCTGTATCGGAGGTAGTCACACAAGTCATCGAAAAGGTATTTGCAGACGATGCGGATCGTCCTAGAAGACAGCTACAACGACAGCTTGTAGAATTCCTTCTGTCGAAGATCGATGAGGAAGCATCTGATCTTATCAAGACAAGCGAGTTACCTGCCATCTACAGATTACAAGTAGAAAGATTGGCTTCGACTCTTGCTAATAAGTCCGCATCTTCAGAAGACTTAATCAGGGCGCACTATGATGACTTGGCAAGTCGGATTACTCGAGCTACTCAATGATGTCTTGTCAGCTTATAAAAATTTGGAATTTATTCTAAATTTTAAGTGATATACTTTATCCGAATTCTGATGGACTAACTTAAGTCAATTGAAAATTGAGCTGATTTATCTAACTGTTTTCAGGGATTTTTGAGTCATAAGCCTTCCTTTTTTTTGAATAGAGATCAAATTGATCTAATCTTGAATATCACAACCAGAAAATATTCTAATCAAGATGAGATCGACTTTTCTATTTATCGCTTTTCTATTTATTTCATTTTCTACTCTTCAAAGTCAGTTAACTGCTTTTGAAATAGAGAGATTTGACAAAAAAATGGAAGTGTTGATACCTGACCCTATTTTCGTTCCAGAATTTCCTGTAGGGATTATATACCAAGATGTTTCAGGTGATGCCTTTACTAATTTGAATGATGAAATACTTCGCATAGCGGATGGGCCTTTCAGATTTCAGTTTCAACCCAACAATGTTATCTATTCTGAATTGTCAAAAAACACTTTCAGCATAAATCATTTTCAAGGCTCCGATGTACCATTTGCTATAGGGCCATCTCAAAGGGCATTCTGGGGCCCAAGAAACATAGCTGCTCCATTTGAATATGACCTTAGTACTTTTGGAAACATAAGCACCAAAGATATTTCTAACAGAAGGATATCAGCGTTAACCATAAACGATGGAAGGGGGGCTTTAGATCTTCATAGGTATTCTGGGGTTGGCATTTTTGCTACTTCTTACACCCACACCTTGACCATAAATAGTGCAGGCAATCCAGTATGGCTTGTTGTTAGTGATAGAAATTACAAATACGATATAAAAGATAGTTCTCCCATCCTATCCAACTTGTGTAAGTTGGAACTTAAAAATTATAAATATAAAGGCTCGGATGTCGAAACGAGAGGTTATATAGCTCAAGAAGTCAAGCTACTATTTCCAGAGTTAGTGGATGAGATGAGCGACGGAAAGCTAGGAGTTAATTATATGGGCTTTAGTACTTTAGCAGTTCAAGCTATAAAGGAGCAGCAGGACATCATAGTTAGTCTAGAAGATAGAATCAGTCGATTAGAAAAAGCTCTTCTAGAAAAGTAACGGTTAGTAAACTTTTGCTTTACTCAGTAGCCGTATAGTAATAAGTGATCTTAGTAAGGATCTTACTTGGGTCGTCTACTAGAGTTGGATCATTAGCATATTCTTCTGTGAAAGGAAGATCCATGAGATATCCTCGATCATCCATAAACTCTTTGATAGCTTCGTGCCCTGCACCTAAGTTGGCATAATCACCAAAGAAGTCTAAGGTAACCGCTGGTTTCTCAGCTATCGTAAAGCTCATAGCTCCTTGTACAGAAGAGACTTCAGCTACAGGTATGGCTGCACCAAGATCGATCTTCGTTTTTTCATCTTCGGGATAACTGAAGTAAAGCCCGTACGGCATGCCCTGCATGGTGAGTCCACCCTCTTGCACTTTTAGAAATAAGCTACCAAGATTGGCTGCATAAAATTGCTGAAGACCTGATCCATCTACTAATTGGCGATTCATGATGAAGTTTCTTTCATCCACTACTCCCTCTTTGATCTCGAAACCATTATAAACGCCTAGTGCTCTTTCTTCTGCCACTTTTTTAAGATTAGTAAGGCTTTTTTTATAATAGCTATCCATTTCTCCCTTCATGCCTGTGACCAGTGCAAATCCTCTCATGATCCAAGGAAGTGGTGTACCCTCAAATGAATATGATACATTTTGCTCGTTGTCGCTTGACTGGATATTGAATTCTGCAAAGTTGTCACCACTCCATCCGTCAAAGTTGAGTTGAGATCTTACTTTCTGATTTACGACTGACTCTATTATCTTCTGAGTGCCATTGCCGCTTACATCGCTAGTCCAGCTACTCGATGAGCCTACACCTGAAGGGATCTCACTATACTCCGCTTGGATAGTAGAGTCTGACATCGTCCACTCATTCCAAAGTTCTGTATTCTCAAGATTGTTAGTGAGTGAGTATATGATGGATGCAGGAGCCGCTATCTTCTCTGATTTGGTAGTATCAAGAGAAGTAGGCCCTACAAAGTTGAGAATGACAAAGATGAGGACGATGGCAAGCAGTATAAGAAGTGGATATTTTAAATATTTCATAGTAGTTGGTTAAATCAAACTGAGTCTTTGGTTCTTTGTGATTTATAGAGTTTGGCAAGGGAAAAAATGCTCAAGGCAAATATAATGACACCGACTATAGCCCACAATGCATTCAGCGTATTGCGATAAACAGCGAGTAACACTATCACCAAAAGTAAGATAGTAGGTACTTCGTTAAATAATCTAGTTTTGAACGAAGTCATGACAGCTTCACCAGCTGCTAACTTCTTCATCATTTTTTTGGTAGAACCCTGATATCCAGAAAGCATAACTACAGCCAATAGCTTTACATGTAGCCAAGAGTTCATCTTGAACCATGTCATCCCCTGAGCTTGGATATAGGCGATAACTATCAGCATACCAAAGATCCAGGTGATCAGCATGGCAGGTGTGCAGATGATGTTATATACTCTCTTAGCTATGTTGGCGTACTCCTTTGAGAGTATGTCCTTATCGGGTTGTGGTTTATCAAAGGCTTCGATGTGATACACAAAGATTCTTACTAGCATGAAGAGACCTCCAAACCAAGCAACAGCTCCGAATATGTGTATACTCTTGAATAATAGAAGATATTCTATCATATCGGCAAGGTACTATGAAAAAGGCCATCTGAAATTCAGATGGCCTCTGTAGTAAGTTGATTTGTAGAAGTCTATCTTTTTCCTCCTAATAGATTCTTCAGTAAGTTCTTTCCTAGGTCCAAAGCCTCATCAGCAATACTGCCATCACCATCTTTATCAAAGAAGGAAGTAAGGATGCTGGCCTGAGGCGCTTTCTTGTTGGCTGTAGATGCTGAGTTAGTAAGTATGTTACTTAGTCCACTCGTATCAAGTCCTTGTGATCTCTTCTGCTTACCGAGCATGCCAAGTACTACAGGTGCAAGTTGGGCGAGAAGTCCACCTGACTGATTTTGTGATAAACCACTCACTTTCATAAGAGCTTCTATGGCTCCCGATTGTTGGTTTCCTAAGATATGTCCCAAGATGCCTGAGCCATTGGCTGCCTTAGTATTGTTGATTGGTGAAGTACCGTTCAAATATCCTGTTAGATCTTCAAGGATACTCCCATCGTGATCTCTATCTAGAGCCGACTCAAGAGCGCTAGCTCCTTGTGGATTTTGTGAGTTACGAGCGAGTGCATTCATAAGTATGGACATTGCTCCTTGGACTCCGTTAGAAGTCTGTTGTCTGGAGGCTCCTTCCATTTTGTTCGTTAGTGCGCCTACCAGTGAGTCACCTACTTGTGACTGAAGCAAGTCGAATAAATCTGCCATTACATTAAAGTTTTAAATCATTTAAAATATCTACCGTTTGTGGTATGGTGTTTGTCCATACGTTACATAACCACCAATTCATTGAGAGCATGATTAGTTCTGCAAAGCTGAGATTTCTTGCATTTATGTTGACATCTTTTTGTTTGACGACCATTTACGCAAGTGAACATACACCAGCCTATATCCAGCAATATAAGACAATTGTAAAGCAAGAAATGGATCGAGTGGGTATCCCAGCGAGCATCAAGATGGCTCAGGCTATCCTCGAGTCTGCAAGTGGGCGAAGTACGCTGGCAAGGCAGTCTAATAACCACTTTGGAATCAAGTGTGGTAAGAACTGGACAGGTGGAGAAGTTTATCGCCATGATGATGACTATAAGAATGGTTTGTTAGTCAGATCTTGCTTCAGAGCTTATGACGATCCGGCAAAGTCTTTTATGGCGCACTCAGATTTTCTGACCTCTAATCAGAGGTATGGATTTTTGTTTGAATTAGATATCTACGATTACAAGGCTTGGGCTCATGGTCTACGAAAAGCGGGATATGCAACTGATCCTAATTACCCATCAAAATTGATCAAGATTATAGAAGAGTACGAGTTGTACCTCATAGATCTAGGTGTAGATACTGAAGGCCCGACTCTTGCAGTAGTAGATCACAAAGAAGAGCGAATAGAAGAACCAAGCACACCGAAAGAAAGAACAGAGAAGAGAAAGTCTTACTCAACAGATACCTATAAGCCTGCTCGCCTAAGAACTAAAAAGGATCAGAGAAAAGAACGCAAAGCAAACAAGCGTAAGAAGAAGGAAGAAAGCAAATCAAAACGAAAGACCAACTCTTCTTTTGCTTCTACTAAAAGATCGGGATCCCATGTCGTATCAGTAGGCGAGAAGATGACTGATATCGCATCTAAGTATAAGATGCCGATCAAAGATCTGTACTTCAAAAATCGGATGGCCTATGGTACTCAACCAAAGGTGGGCACAGTACTTACTATCGAAAAGTATATCCACTTCAAAAAGAAGCCAGATGTAGCCTCGAAGGAATCAGCAGACAAGGATGTCTACCTATTTGAGGAGTCGATTACGATCTCTTCTCTCTGATTGAACTAGTTCATATTATAAAATAAATTCAGTGTCATATATTGTGAGTATGACACGAGTTCTATTAGTGGTTATGAGCATGATGCTCTTAGGTGGCATTTTCGCTCAAGGCACAGTATTCATACCTAAAGTTGGTCTTGTTGCTGGCGTATCGAACTTTAGTAATTCTCAGAGCTTACCGCTGATTAGTTATCATGCTAGTTTGGCCTTCGAGGAATATGAAGAAGGAGCTAAGAATTCTTTTTTTGGTCAGATTGGGCTTCATAATCGAGGAAGCAATGTACGTGTCATCGTTCCCCTTGGGATCAATACAGCTCGAGATAGCAGACAAAATATCTCACTGACTAATATCTCTGGACAAGTAGGACTTAAAAGCAGGATTAACTCTGAGAGTGCTAAAAGGCCATATTATTCTTTTGGTATTAGAGGAGAGTATACACTGTCTAACAACTTCGCGAGCTTTGAAGAATTAGCAGGGTTTCTACCACTGGAGCCATTTATTAATAAGTGGAATTATGGTGCTACTCTTGCTTTTGGATATGAGTTCGAGTTTTCAGAGCTCTTTGGTGGTATCATAGAGGCTAGTGTTCATCCCGATCTTTCAATCCAGTACAATCAGCAACAGAGCATAAGTATCACAGCTCCTATCAATGGTCAGACTGTCACTCTTCCTCGGCGTCAAGTCCGTAATGTCACCTTTGAGATTAGCTTCGGTCTGCGCCTGATTAATAAAGTGGTTTATATCAACTGATAATATGATTATACTATTCTGGGTTCTTGGAGCCGTTCTTACAATCATAGCTGTAGCCATTGTTTATTTTAAAAAGGTGCCGCATGGTTGGGTACAACTGAAGACTGGTCTTGCGCTGCAGTTTTTAGCGCCATTGGATAGTGCGGGTGTAGTACAGTTACGTCATGGACTCGAAAAATTTGTTGATAAACAAAGGTCATCGATAGCAAAGAGCCTGCCCGTCAAGAGTGATAAGTACATCGACATACCAACTCGTCACGGAGATATCAAAGCTCGTATAATGACACCAGAACAATTAGAGAACGACATGGTCTGCGTTTTGATTCATGGCGGAGGCTGGTGTATAGGGTCTACAAAGACGTATGAAGAGCTCCACAGAAGATTAACAAAGACTTGCGGATCAACAGTCGTATCGCTGGAGTACAGTCTGTCACCAGAGATAAAGTTTCCACATGCTCATGAAGAGTGCTATGATGCTGTTACATGGATCACAAAGCATCTTGATCAGATGCAATCAGGAGCTAGCAGTATCTATCTCGTTGGCGATAGTGCTGGCGGCAACTTAGTGGTGTCAACTATTTACGAGGTGGATGCCGAAGTGAGAAAAAAGATAAGTCACGCCATCCCTGTTTATCCCGCCATCGATGGGCAAAAAGAATACTTTTCTAATCAGGCCTATGCGAATGGCTACTATCTCACCGGAAAGGCGATGGCTCAGTTTACAGAAGCTATGCTCACAGATGAAGCGCAACTTGCAGACAGACGCATGTCGCCGATATTACTAGATATGGTCGACCACTATCCAAAGACATTCATCATCACTGCGGACTATGACCCTCTGAGAGATCAGGGCGAGGCTTATGCCGCTAAGATAAAAACGGAAGGTGCTGACGTCCGGCTGAAGAGATATCACGGTACTGTGCATGCGTTTTTTGGACTAAAGGGATTTGGTAGCAGAGGTGTGACGGCAGTCGAGGATATAGCAAGATTCTTGAAAGGCGAAGAGATATCTGACCTCATGCCACTTTCGTAAATGTCTCACTCAAGACTTGATATCAAGCTACGGTGAAATCATGAGGCTATCAAAAGCATTATCTTTAGGATAGTACAAGTCGGATATGAGCTTACAAGAGATATTACAACTACCACCTGAAGAAAGACTACAACTGGTAGAGCAGATATGGGAGAGTCTTGATCCTAATGACATCAAAGTGACTACAGCTCAAAAGAATGAACTTGATGATAGAATTGCCGCGGACAAAGCTGGGAAAATGAAGTGGTTGTCTTTGGATGAAGTAAAAGACAACTTGGATCGAAAGAGATGACATATGAGGTCATAATATCCCTAGCAGCGGCACTGGATATTGAACAAGCAGTCAATTGGTACGATGATCAGAGTGAGGGCTTAGGAGATCGACTCAAGTCAAATCTTTATGAAAGCCTGACCATTATTGGAGACAATCCACTGATATGCGCTAAACGATACAGAGACGTAAGAGTGAGGTATCTTAAATCATTTCCCTATGGCATACACTACCTCATCGAGGAGAATCAAGTCAAGGTTTTTGGATTTTTCCACACAAAAAGAAATCCTAACATGTGGATAAGGAGATTACAATAAAGAAGAAGTTCAAGACCTCATGCCACTTTCGTAAATGTCTCACTCAAGACTTGATATCAAGCTTAAGTTTTGACAATTTGCTGAAGAATAACCACTTGCAACTTACCAGTTCACTCAAGCGTTATATAGCGGAATGAAGATGAAGAGTATTATTACCAGTGTATTACTGATGATCGCTACGATCATATCAGCACAGCAGAAGGATCATGAGCTAGCTAAGTACTACTATCAGCAAGGGGAGTATGAGAAATCTGCTCAACTATTCAAAAAGCTATCCGACCTGACCAATGGTTATAATGACTACTACTATAACCAATATGTAGAGTCTATGATGGCGCTTGAGGAATACGATACCGCTATCAGAGATATACAAAGTACACTCAAGAAGCGCCCAGATCTTGTCTCACTCTATGTCACATATGGCAATATTCTAGAGCGTCAAGGTAAGTCAGCAGATGCAGAAGTTCAGTTTAGAAATGCGATCGATAGACTAGGCCCTGACCGGCGTATGATCAATGTTCTTGGTAGCAACTTCATGCAGTTGACGAAGTACGATCTCGCATTAGAAGCATTTGAGAAAGGAGAGAGCTTGTTGGATAATTCTGGTTTGTTCGCGTATAATATCGCCGAGATATACCGGCGTAAGAATGATGCGGAGCCAATGATCTATTACTATCTCAGAAGTCCTCTGGCTACTTTAGAAAGGATCACATCGGTACAGAATTATTTTGATAGATATCTCGAGCAAGAGCACTTCGATATCTTGAGAAAGGAACTATATACCTTAGTTCAAGAAGATAGCGAAAATCTCTTTTATCCAGAGATGATAGAGTGGGTCTTTATAAAGAAGAAAGATTACGCCAAGGCACTGCGCCAAGCAAGAGCACTAGATAGGAGACTAGAAGAAAATGGAGCTAGGATATACTCCCTTGCACAGATAGCAGCTAACGACAAAGACTTTGACACAGCTATCAAGGCTTATCAATACATACTTGATGAAAAGCCTTCCTCCTCAGGATATTTTGTCGAAGCCAAGCGTCAGTTACTGAATACGAAAAGAAAAAAGATCACCGGTGGAGGTGCTTATACGTCTGCTGACTTAGCGGATCTCAAGCAGGAGTACATGACCTTCTTGGACGAGATGGGAAGAGGAAAGAGCACTGCCTTTATCATGCTAGAGCTTGCTCAGCTACAGGGTTTATATCTGA
>CAZXIE010000096.1:0-14408 GCA_964640065.1 uncultured Saprospiraceae bacterium | reverse complement strand
ATAGCATCTTCGGAGGTACAGCGCGCATGCACCTTTACAATAAGATGACAGACTTTCTCAATGAGAATCTGAAGGGGAGTAAGAGATGAAGTTCTTGATATTTATTGTTCTACTAGCTTGTGATGTTGGTTATAATCATTGTCATGCACAGTCAAGTGATTCTAATATAGTTTGTGAAATTAATGAAGAAGGAGTTGTTGTAACGGGATCACTCGAATCTCTATTATTAGCTGTTAGACAAGGGAAAAACATACGCGTAGGTTGGGAAATAGATCTTACGAAACCTTCTGAGTTAACCATAGAACATTGGTCTGATGCGGGTTTCTTGACAATATTTAAAGGACATCTTTTTGCTCAGATCGAAAGCATCTTTGAACAAGCTCCTGCGCCGATGACTCCACCCCAAGTCATGTTAGTGGACAGTAAGCCGGATGGGTGGGTAGGTGTTATTGGAACGACAGGGATACTTAGATCAAATTATAAAGGACCGAGTGAAAAACCAATAATGGAAATCATGGAGCTTACTGAATCAAGAGTAAGAACGAAATGGGCCGTTCTCGATTAAGCTGGATCTCTCTGTGTTGCCTTTTGCGCCTTGCGACAGGCATCTTTAGAACTCTGTCGTGAAACGCGAATTAGGAAACACTTAGTTTGGCTTCCTGCATAACATAAAAACACTTGAGCCACTAAGGCACTAAGTCTCTAAGACTCCTTAGCATAAAGAGCATAAATGGATAAAGAGAGAAGAGAACAGATAGCTACAGACTTGGTACACGCTTGTTTTAAAATTCACAAGGAATTGGGACCAGGTTTGTTAGAGAAGGTTTATGAGATCTGTCTTTCACATGAGTTAGAAAAGAAAGGATATAATGTAGCAAGACAAGTTTCTGTCCCAATCGTTTATGATGGAAAAGAGTTCAAAGAAGGATTCAAACTTGATCTACTGATTGACGAGATGGTGATCTGTGAGATAAAAGCTCAAGAAAATATTCATCCAGTATGGCAAGCTCAGATAATTAGTCACCTGAAACTGACAGGATGTAAGCTTGGGTTCTTAGTCAATTTTAATGTGTCTCTGATTAAGAACGGCATTCGAAGATTTGTAAACTAGAACAAGTCTTGGTGTCTTTGAGACTTAGTGGCTATTCTGTCTTGTGTGTATGAGTTTCATGTTTTCTCAATATTCTAAGATTAATTAAAGAACCTACCTTTGCATCCTTCATGAACAATCCTAGAGAGATCGTTAATCGCAAAGCGAAGTATGAGTTTCACTTTATACAGGAGTTTACTGCAGGTGTCATGCTTACTGGCACTGAGGTGAAATCACTGCGTTCTGGCAATGGTAATCTCTCTGATGCCTACTGCCTTTTTAAGAATGGTGAGCTCTATCTCAAGAGCATGTATATAGGTGAGTATGATCATGGCAATATCAATAACCATGAAACTCGCCGTGATCGTAAGCTGCTCCTTAAAAAGACGGAACTCCGCAAGCTCGACAAAAGAGTAAAAGAAAAGGGCTTAACCATAGTGCCCTATAAAGTGGTTTTCTCAGATCGCGGACTTGTCAAGATACACATCGTCCTAGGACAGGGTAAGAAATCCTATGACAAGCGAGATACGATCAAAGACCGTGACATGAAGCGGGACATGGATCGCATCAAGAAGCAGTATCAGTAATGTTTTAGAGATTCTGGGTAATTCGCTGAACTACTTTGAACTCACTTAGGAAGACCTTAGCTATCACTCTGAGGATCGTGTAGAGTGGTATAGCTAATACCATCCCAAGAACTCCTCCAAGATTGGCACCTACTAATATGATAAGGAAGATCTCTAATGGATGAGCATTCACACTTTTAGAAAAGACATTAGGTTGTATGATGAAGTTGTCGACCATCTGCATGACCGCAAAAACTATGAGTAGTATGCCGAGCTTTGGAAGGAGGACATCATAGAAAGCTCCAGTTACTACCTCGGTGCCGCTATCTGGAGATATACTCGACGATATCGTGATGATAACCGCAAAACCAAGTCCTAGGATAGGGCCTAGATATGGTATGACATTCATGAGTGCAGCGAAGAAACCGATCAACAACGCATTCTTAAATCCTAGTACTGATAGTATCCCACTAACAAAGAGAGTTACTAAGAAAACTTGAAGTGCAATGCCTATAAAATATCGTTTCAGAAGATTGCCACTTTCGTCTAATGCTGTGGTCCACTTATGTTCATCTTCATTAGCTGAAAAACTTTTGACCATAGAAGAGAAGAGACCCCTCTCTTTTAAAAAGAAGAAGGAGATAAAGAATACGGACATGACTCCGATCAGAGTATTGCCAACTGCTCCAAAGATCGTTGATAAGACCTGTGAGATTCTCGCAGGGTTCAGGAAGTTAACGACGTTCTTTCTTAGCCGATCTATATAAGTGTCTGATAATACTGACTCAGCATCAGCTTCTTCACTGTGATCGATCTTATTGTCGACATGCAAGACGATATTCACTGACGGCCTTGTACTATCTCTATCAGAGATCAGAGAATCAATATTTATGACCTCTACAAAGTGTCTATCATGATTTTCCTCATGCGAATGTGTAAGTGAAGCTTCATGAGGTATGCGGTGCTCATGCTCTTGGAGTATACCCTTATCTATTAACCAGTCATTCCAGTCATTCAGTGGTTCTTCTAGTGAAGTGAGTACCTCTTCATAGTTGATGGATGAGAAGTTTCTTGTCTGCTGGATGATAGGCGGGATGACTAGCCATGCGAGAAGCATAGTAAGTATAGCAAATGTGAGTAGTGTGCCTAGAGCTCCTCCTGTCTTGCCGACTATCGGTCGAATCTTATCATAGATCGGAGCACCGATCATCGATAGGATCCAAGCAAGCAAGATATAGGTGACTATATCAGCAAAATAATAGCATACTAGAAGCACAAGAGCAACTGGTATGATCGTGACGATATATCGCTGATATTGCTTTAAGGCCATTGGCTAAAAGTACGATATAGGCTGGTTAATCAACTCCGGATCGCAGAAATCTTATGTTACGAGTGAGGCCCTTGTATTTGGTGCGCTTCACTGCTGATCCTTCGAAGAGCTTATTAAAAACCTCTTCGGTGATCTCTTCCCATTCGTTCTTGTTTTTGGATAGAAGTTCATCAGATGGATTGAATTTTGATTCGTCATGTGGTGTTGAAAATCGAT
Source organism: uncultured Saprospiraceae bacterium (assembly GCA_964640065.1). Classification (GTDB taxonomy): domain Bacteria; phylum Bacteroidota; class Bacteroidia; order Chitinophagales; family Saprospiraceae; genus JAJRXG01. The sequence goes on along the minus strand of CAZXIE010000096.1, from coordinate 11,206 downwards.
TCCAAGGACACACCTGCTGACAGATATCACACCCGAACATCCAGCCCTCCATCTTGTCTTGAAACTCCTGAGGGATCTCATCTTTTAATTCGATGGTCAGATAGGATATACACTTCTGTGCATCTACGATATAACCTCCATCGGGTATGGCATCAGTCGGACAAGCATCTATACATGCTGTACATGATCCGCAGTGATCTGACGTAGCATGATCGTACTCCAAATCCAGATCTAAGATCAGCTCTGCAAGAAAGAAGTAAGATCCTTTTTGTTTACTCAGCAGAAGCGTATGCTTACCTATCCACCCAAGACCACTTCGCTTTGCCCAGTCTCTCTCTAGCACTGGAGCGCTATCTACGAAGCATCGACCATGTACCTCACCGATGTCATCTCGTATACGATCTACTAACTCATAGAGACGATCTTTGACCACCTTATGGTAGTCCTTACCGTAGGCATACATCGAGATCTTTGGAGCGTCGGTATCATTTTGCTCTGTAGGGTTATAGTAGTTATATGCGAGAGAGATGACTGACTTCGCGCCAGGGACGAGCTTGGATGGATTTACTCTTTTATCGAAGTGATTTTGCATGTAGGACATCTTGCCATGAAGTCCAGCGTTGAGCCAGTCTTCAAGGCGTCTTGCCTCTTCTTCCATGAACTCTGCCCTAGAGATACCTACACTGATAAATCCCAGATCCTTGGCGTGCGACTTAATCAGTGCGCTTCTCTCGGCAGCTGTCATCACCCCAAGATCTGCAGCTTAGCATACTGAAGCATGATGCGCTTCTCTGGATGATCGGGCACCTGATCAAAGTAGATAGTCGCTACTTTACGCTCGTCGATAGTCTTTACGACTCCTTCTCCAAACTTCATGTGCAGCACCTTCATTCCTTCTTTGATCTCGGTAGGGTCATTAGGCAGGAAGTCAGCGACATCGATCTTAGGCATGGACTTCTTAGACATCGGCTTGAAGTTGCCGAGGATGCGGGGTTCGCCAAATGTCGGTTTAGACTTAATCGGTACGATACTATCGGTATTCTCTGGAGGTATCTCCTCTAGGAATCTACTGGCATCATTAAAGCGCATCTGACCATATTGATATCTACTATTAGCATATGTCAGTGTGAGTAGTTCTTCGGCTCTAGTGATCGCTACATAAAATAATCTCCTCTCTTCATCTAATTGATTAGGATCAGCAAGTGACATATATGATGGGAAGAGATTCTCCTCCATTCCGACTACAAAGACAGATTTATACTCCAGCCCTTTAGCGGCATGTACGCTCATTAATGTGACCACATCAGTGCCTTTATCTTCATCTTGATCGGTGATCAAGGCGATGTTCTGTAAATACTTAGCGATAGACTTATCAGCTATAGTCTCGCCTGGCTCTAGTACATCGTCTTCCGCAAATTCTTGGATGCCATCGAGTAGGGCATTGATATTCTCTAGTCGGCCCATGCCTTCCAGCGTACCGTCACTTTTTAGCAAGTCTGTGATACCGGATTTCTTAGCGATATACATGGCAACATCATAGGCATTCGCTTTCTCCGCTTTCATGCGGAAGTTAGCGATGAGCTTCATGAAGTCCATGATGATCGACTTGGCGCGATTACTCATCTGCACCATCGGTATGCTTTCAAAGATGCTCAGTTCATTGTCCTCTGCAAACTGTGTGAGCGTACTCAAACTCTTGTTACCAAAGCCTCTCTTGGGATAGTTGATCACTCGCTTGAAAGCTTCATCATCTTTCGGATTGACCGTGAGACGCATGTAGGAGATGAGGTCTTTTATCTCCTTACGTTGATAGAAAGACTGACCGCCGTAGATCCGATAGGGGATGTTATAACGACGCAAGTATTCTTCAAAAACTCTAGACTGAGCATTGGTCCTATAGAGGATGGCGATCTGGGTATTCTCTAAGCCGTATCGATTTTTTTGCTCGATGATGGAGTCTGCTACGCGCTTGCCCTCTTCGGTATCTGTGATCGTCTTGATGATCTTAATCTTATGCTCACCAAGATTTTCCGTCCAGATGGTTTTCTTAATCTGTCGAGAGTTATTAGAGATCACACTATTGGCAGCTTCGACGATGTGTTGAGTAGATCGATAGTTACGTTCGAGTTTAAAGGTTTGCACATCTGGAAAGTCAGACTCAAACTGAAGGATATTTTCTATCGTCGCTCCTCGAAAAGAGTAGATACTCTGCGCATCATCACCGACGATACACACATTGCGCTGACTTCCTTCGTGCACGACAAATTGCTTAAGTATCTCGTACTGCAAGAAGTTCGTATCCTGAAACTCATCGACAAGCACATGAGTGAACTGACGCTGATATTTGTCTTTTACGTTTTCTGGATTCTCATAAAGGAGCCGGAACATCTGCAGCAGTAGATCGTCGAAGTCCATAGCTCCTGCCCGCATACACTTGCGTGCATACTTCTCATAGATGACATGCATCATCGGGATGCGATTCATCTTATCATACTCTAGTCGCTCGACGTCATTAGCGTAGAGCTTGGGAGTGATGAGGTTACTCTTGGCCGAGGATATGCGTGAGCGTATTAATCCGGGGTTATACACCTTGGTATCTAGACTCATCTGCTTGATGATCTCCTTGATGACACTTTTGGTATCATTCGTATCATAGATCGTAAAGTCGTTAGGATAACCTATGTGATGTGCTTCGTACCTGAGTATCCTCGCGAAGAGTGAGTGAAAGGTACCTGCCCACACTTTCTGAGCACTTGGACCTATGACACTCTCGATCCGATTTTTCATTTCGCGAGCTGCCTTATTCGTAAAGGTCAGCGACAGGATCTGCCAAGGTGCCACGCCAGTATTTATCAGATGTGCGATGCGATAAGTAAGGACGCGAGTCTTTCCTGATCCCGGTCCGGCGATAACCATGACAGGACCATCTGTACAAGTGACGGCATCACGTTGCACATCATTAAGAGCATCCAAGTAACTAAATCCTACCTCTGTTGGCATTTAAAATATTTCCGAAAGGGTGACCATCAAAGGTCAGCTAAATATATCATATGACTCCATATAGTCATACATAAAAGTGAGGCAGTTCGCTATTCTACATATTTTTCTTTCCAGGCGTTATATCCGCCCTTCATATTTTTCACTTTCGTAAATCCCTGCTCCAGCATAATCTTAGATGCCTTCACGCTTCGACGACCTGATCTACAGTAGACGACATACTCTTTGTTGGGATCTAATTGCTTGATCTCCTCCTCAAAGTTAGAGGCTTTCACATCTGCCATGGCGGCACCAGGTATATGACCATCTGCTATCTCTTCTGGAGTGCGTACATCTAGAAAGATGACCTCAGGTTGATGATCGAGGATGTCTTTGGCTTGCATGATATCTATGTCCTCTCTTTGATGTAGAGAGTTCGTTTTTGAGCTTTCGTTTTTGCAACTGACCGAGCTGATGAGGGCAAGTGTGATGACTAGGTATTTCATAGAGGTCAAGATAGTAGAAACTCAGTGAGTATGAAACCCACGGCATATGGCAGGTGCCCAGATAGAGAGTTCCTTAAAAAGGTAAAAGGGATCTCTTCCGAAATCCCTTTTATACCAAAACTGTATGAAAAAACTATCTAACTAATTGCTATGCGTCCTTTAGACGTAGCTATCTCATAAAAGGTACTCTAAGAAATTGTTAAAAAGTCAAGTGGATTGCCATTTGCCGTACGATAATCATAAAAGTTGATCAGATTAGGGAAAATATCTTCCAGATTAGACTTTGAAACACCAAACCAATGCGCTAGTTCTGCAAAGTAGACGTCAGCTGAAGTGGACGGAAGTATGATGCCGCCACCTAGATCTTGTACATTTTCATTAGGATTTAGAGTCTCTGGATAATTACCATAGATGCGTTGCCCCTTGACAGGACCACCTACAGCCATCATGTTACTTCCCCAAGCATGGTCGGTACCATTGCCATTAGATCTTAGGGTTCTTGCGAAATCAGAAACTAAGAACGACACAACACAGTCCTCAGTCCCTAATTCCTTCATGGCTTCTTGAAACTGATTAACAGCATAATCCAACTCTGCAAGCATACCAGGTTGATCTTGAAGACCATCGTGATGATCCCAGCCGCCAAAGTTGATAAAGAAAGTCTGTCTTCTAAATCCAAGCTCCTCTCGGGCGCCGATCATCTTTGCTATCCATCCAAGGCCATAGGCGAGTTGGCTATTCTGACTATATGGTCCAGTACCGTTAAAAGGTGTTGCGAGATTTACGCTATTAAGTGCGTCTCTGTAATTCAACCAGCCATCGCGAGCATTACGAGCGGTGTTGATGTAGGTATTCTCATAGATGTCACTATATGTGCGCTCAAGTAGATTGTCGACAGCTTGCTTTCTTATCGAGTTGTAGAGCCAGTCGTCGTTATAATCTCTGATATCTTTTAGCGGAGTTTCATTGAGCGGATTCGGCTCCATGGAGTAGGATATATTCTCGACTCCTGTTTGAAATATATTAGATCCTCCAAATGATATATTCATCGATAGGCCATCTGCATCATTCATCTGATTGATCATATCTGCTATACGTCCTCCCCATCCTACAGCTGCTCTCTCATGAGGTATCGCTGTCATCCACTGTTGCAGTTGATCACTATGTGATAGTAGACCAAGAGGCGCTCTTTTAGATTCTGTCCAAAACTCATCTACGGTGATCGGCTCTACCAGTGTGCCGATATTAGCAAAGAAGGCTGCCTTCCCTTCGTTAAATAAATTTCTGATGAGCGGCATAGACCCGTTTACCCCAAATGTTCTGCCGGGTGTGTTCAGCGGATTGAGTTGATTGACATCTTGTAGAGATAGACCCACATTGCCTCTCACTTGGCTATAGTCCTGAAACTCTCGTTGAGAAGTAGGGACCAACATATTGTATGCATCATTACCACCACTTAGGGAGATACAGACTAGCGCCTTATAGTCGTCACCTGCTAAGACATCGGAGTCTGACATGGCTGCGGCATTGAGCGCTTTGAGATTTAATAAGCTTGATAGCACAGTTGTGTTGGCCATAGCTGCACACCCTGCGTGACCTATAAATTTTCTTCTTGATATACCCATGGTATTTCTTTTTGCAGTGATTATTTGAGGACGACGTAGTCGGGTGAGATCAGGATGATATATGTGCATATTTGCACTTTTCTCAGCTCTAAGTCATCCCAGTTGGGATTCATTTGCGAAAGCGCATCTCTGATGATATCTTTTGTACTATCTGATAATCTACCGTGTGCCAGCATGACATCGAAGTAATTGATTAATGACTCAGTGTCCTCAGCGAGTTCGATAAAAGCATTTAAGTTGGTAAATACATCGGGGCATGCCTTAGAGCCGTCGTTGTTATATTCTTGGCAGTTTACAGGAGTTGCTCTTCCAAACCAATCCCAGAAAATTACTTGCCACTGTGTCCACTTATGTGCTTGATTCATATATCCTATGGCTGTCTGCGAATCATGGATTTTATATTCTGGAGCGACAAGATTCTGGTCAACAAAATCTCCTTGTGGTTGGTGATCTGGTTGATAAAAATTAAAAACTGAAGGAGCAGCAAGTACTCCTTGCCTTGTATCATCAAAAAAGTCTTGACCATTGTTCCAGAAAAATCCATCGAGACTTACCACAGGCAAGGCGTGGAGCAGTTGGGTATTTCTCAATATGGGTTCTCGTAACTTCCCATGGCTAGGATCTTGCATGTTATCACATGACCGAGCTTCATCATCTAGGAGTATAGCTCTTAGAACAGCTGCTAGATCACCGCGTTCTCCAGATCCATTATTATTAAAGACGCTAGCCACTCGCTCTACATATCCTGGTGTAGGATTAGACTTGATGTACTGCTGGATCAATCTCTCGGCCAGAAACGGACCAACATTAGGATGGTTAAAGATATGATCGACGGCTTGCTCGATATCCTGATCGCCAGTCTGTCCTGCAGGAATAACAAAGTCTCCGATGATCGTCTTCGATCCGGGTTCGTGTTGCTCTGGATCCATGACTAAAGGAACCTCTCGGCTGATCGCATATATCTCAGCCCCAAAAGGGATGGGTGTATTCTCATTGACACTATCGTCCTCAAGAATCTGATGACTCCATGCCTGACCTTTGAGACCAGTGAATACTTTTGCTAGCTCCTGGATGTCCGTATTATCATAAGTAGGGATCCAGTTACCTTCAGCATCTAACTTCCGAGAGCCATCAAGATTCAACTCATATAATCCTATGCTAAACAATTGCATGATCTCCCTTGCATAATTCTCATCTGGCTTTATACCTAGCGCATTATTGGTTTTAGGATTGTTAAGATGACTGAGATATAGAGCCATATTAGGATCATAGGTCACCTCCATCAAGACATCTCTATAATTACCTAAGGCATTGCGGATGAGTATATCGTAAAAACTAGATGCTCCTTCGCCGTAATCTCCGATCTGTGACTGTAACGAGATGACAGTGATCTGACTAAGAGCATATGCCATCCTCTGTCGGAGCACATCAGGAGACTTATAATTATGATCCCACCAAGCATATTGGAAGTGTAGGCTGTATGGACCAAAGAATTCTTCACCTGGATTTTCTATAGCGGAAAGTCCTTTGGCTCTTGTATTAGTTTCCCACAATACCGGTGTCAGCAGAGTAGGGGACATGCTCATCTGCTGATCTATCCACCCTTCGAAGTCGAGTGTTGCCGCCAGATCTAGTATTTCTTGTTCTGTCCCGCCCCATCCTGCTTGAAAAAGAAATCTTGATGCTTCTATCTTCTGAGCATCAAGACCTGAACCATTGATGGTGTTGGAAGCTCGAGCCATCCCAACACTACTGCTCGATCTTACACTAACTCCTTGATCATGGCCGGCACCAAGAAAGTCACGATCAGATTGAGCATGTATATCGCTCAAGGCAAATGTTATAATCGCTGTAAATAGTAAAGTCGTTGTCCTCTTTGTCATGATACAGTTATTTGGTGTGCAGTATGATGATTTGCTTAGCAGCAGTTCCTATATCTGTCTGCATCTGTAGAGTATAATGACCATCGGGTAGATCCGCCGTTGCTAGTGTCAATCCATCACGTATCAGGGACATCTCAGTTACCTCTCTTTGAAGTATGCGGCCAGTAGCGTCGACTACCTGATAACTGATCTTATCGGTTATGATGTCTCCAAAAGCGATATCGACATATTGATCTGCCGGGTTAGGAGAGATAGATATGAGAGAAGACAAAAAGGTATCCTCTGTTGATGTCGAGAAGTCTCCGAGGTTGAATCTTACTTCACCGAGGCCCGTACATGCACCACCATGATTTTCGATGGAGGTAAGGAGTACATATTTAGCTTCAAATTCTTCAAAGACTAGATCACGACCTGTGTAATCTGGCGAACCTTCTCCGATCTCGAGCTCAGCTGTACCTAACTGCGACCAGACTGCACCATCTGATGAAAAGTCTATTCTAAGGGTTTTGATTCCTGCATCAAGATATTCTGGGTGATTACTATTCCATATGGTAAGATCCTCGATGCTTTGTACTTCATCAAATTCATACAAGAGCCAGTGGTTATTTCCAAGTTCCCCTAAAGGGTTAGGAAACGTCTCACAGGATAACCACATACTATTAAGAGATGTGTTATGAGCATCATCATCAAGGCATTGTGAGTAGCCTGACAAGGATAAAAAAAGAAGGCTTAAAGTAATGTAGAGCTTAGTCATTGGCAGATGATTAATGAAATCAAACCTCTTAAGTTGGTTTATTACTAGGTTCTAACGGTAAGACGCCTGATAACCCTACTAAGTTACTAAGTTTTTTAGCTAAAAATCTTAGGGTAAACTAGGAGCAATAAAGAAGAGCTCTATTCGAATCCATGACTTAGTGTACATCTCCAAATTAGCTTAAAATTCGATAATAGAACTGTAAGAGTCTCCTCCTAGAATCTGACTGCTTATCATTACAAATGATGATAAGTCATTACGTATATTTGTCTACTAATCAGTTGCATGAGTGACTCCAAAGAAATTATAGAGCAAGGCGCAGGTAAGATCATCGCTCTTGATGAGATGTACAAGGACTACTTCCTTGACTACGCATCATACGTGATCCTTGAGAGGGCCGTACCCTATATCGAAGATGGGCTAAAGCCAGTCCAACGTAGGATTCTTTTTTCTCTACGAGAGAAAGATGATGGGAGATACCACAAGGTGGCTAATATCATCGGTCACACTATGCAGTATCATCCACATGGAGATGCAGCGATCGGTGGAGCCATGGTTAATATCGGTCAAAAAGATCTCCTTATCGATACCCAAGGTAACTGGGGTGATCCTCGTACTGGAGATTCTGCAGCAGCACCCAGATATATAGAAGCTAGACTCACCAAGTTTGCCCTAGAGGTAGCCTTTAACAGTCAGACGACTGAGTGGCAACTTTCATATGACGGTAGAAATAAGGAGCCGATAGCTCTCCCGATGAAGTTTCCACTGCTATTGGCTCAAGGAGCAGAAGGCATCGCCGTAGGGTTATCTACCAAAATCCTACCTCATAATTTTATAGAGCTCATCAAAGCATCTATCAAGGTGCTGGAAGGTAAACGTACGAAGCTCTACCCTGACTTTCAAGGCGGTGGACTAATCCAAGTCGATGAGTATCAAGGAGGTAAGCGAGGAGGTAAAGTGAAAGTCCGTGCTAGGATCAATATCAAGGATAAGACTACACTCATCATCACCGAACTACCTTATGGAGTGACCACATCATCACTCATAGATAGTGTAGTCAAGGCCAATGATAAAGGACATATCAAGATCAAGAAGATCGTCGATAATACGGCAGCCGATGTTGAGATACAGATCGATTTACCTTCAGGAGTATCTCCGGAGGTGACGATGGATGCGCTCTTTGCTTTCACTAACTGTGAAGTCTCCATATCTCCTAATGCTTGTGTCATCATAGACGATAAGCCTCACTTCATGACAGTGGAGGAGATCCTTAGGATATCAACAGAGCAGACAAAAGACTTACTCCGTCAAGAGTTAGAGATACGTCGTGGAGAGCTCGAAGAAAAATGGCACATGGCCAGCCTCGAGAAGATCTTCATCGAAGAGAGAATATATCGTGACATCGAAGAGGCGGAGTCATTTGAAGAAGCACTACAGCTTATCAGAAAAGGCCTCAGCAAGTATGTAGTTACACCGAGCGAAGTTGGCAAGAAAGGTCCGAAGAAGAGTGATAATCGCGTGAAGCTCATGCGAGACATCACCCATGAAGACCTTGTGAAACTTACAGAAGTAAGGATCAAGAGGATCTCCAAGTATAATAAGTTCAAGCACGACGAGGCTATGGCCAAGTTGCTAGAAGAGTTAGACCAGGTCAATTATGATCTTGATCACCTAACAGATTATGCGATCGCCTACTTCGAGAGACTACTCGATAAGTATGGCAAAGGAAAAGAGAGAAGGACCGAGATCACCACCTTCGAAACCATCAAGGCCACAAGAGTCGTAGCTAATAATGCTAAGCTCTATGTAAGCCGCAAAGATGGATTCATAGGGACTAGCTTGAAGAAAGATGAGTACATATCAGAGTGCTCTAATATGGATGATATCATCGCCTTCATGAAAGATGGCACCTTCAAGGTGGTGAAGAATGGAGATAAGGTGTTTGTAGGAAAAAATATCCTTCACACTGCAGTCTGGCGCAAAGGCGATGAACGGACGACATATAATATGATCTACGTCGATGGAAAGACGGGTCGTGCTATGGCTAAGAGATTTAATGTAACCGGAGTCACTAGAGACCGAGCTTATAATCTTGCTAAAAGCGATAAAGGCAATCGGGTAGTCTACCTCTCTTCTAATCCCAATGGAGAGTCAGAAACTGTCCAGATTACGCTCAGTCCATCGTGCTCAGCACATAAGAAGGTATTCGAATTTTACTTTGAGACGATTGCTATCAAAGGAAGGACATCGGCGGGAAATATCGCCACGAAATATCCTGTCAAGAAGGTCATCCACCTTGAGCTAGGTATGTCTTCTCTAGGTGCTGTAAAGTTATGGATGGATGACACCAGCGGGCGGCTTAATGATGAGGCTCGTGGTATTTATCTAGGAGCTTTCGATACTGGACATCAGATCATCACCTTATACAAGGATGGGTCATATGAAGTAAAAGATCCTGAGGTCGGTGGTAAGATAGACATGGATAAGTGGATAGAAACTAGAAAGTTTGTTGCATTTGATACGATCTCAGCTGTCTATCACGATGGAGAAAAGGGTTGGACGATGGTGAAAAGATTTACTGTAGAAACTACTTCGACTAACGAGCGGTATAAGTTTATCACCGAAGGGTCAGGTTCAAAACTCTACTACGCTACAACTAAAGAAAATCCAGTTATCTCCTACAGCAGCAAGTTGGGAGGTAAGAAAAAAGATACAGAATTAGCCCTTGCAGATTTTATAGATGTCAAAGGTTGGAAAGCAAAAGGAAACAAGCTTGGCGAATTTAAAATACTAAGTACTAAGCACCTTTCTGATAGTAGTGAGGATGAAAGCCCGAATACTGATTCTAAAAAGACGGTTGTCACTGCTAAGAAGGAAAAGGAAGCTGAAGAGAAGCAAGATTTGTTTTCGGACTCTAAGCCTATCAAAAAGTCTAAGGCCAAAAAGAAGAAAGACGATGATGATAAGTATCAGGCAGGAGATACGATAGAGTTGGATTTTTAGGAACTAGGGGAGCATGCGCCGAGAGACGCAATGCAACTGACTAAACCAATTATCTCCCTTAGGAGGAAGACAAAGAGGGAGGAGTCGTCATAAGAGAAAGTCTGTCGCGAGACGCGAAAGACAACACTACAAAAATGGTATCGCGGTAATTTGGATAGTTTAGTTGTATCCCGCGCATAATCAAAATGTACTTTCAATTCCTCCAAGGGGTTTCAACCCCTTGCTTTTATAATTTCAAGCTACTGAAGCCCCTTGTCAAGTGAGCTGCATGTCTCCGCACAACGCTTTTCCAATTGAAATGTGAGCATGCGTCGAGAGACGCAATGCAACTGAGTTGGTTTAGTCAGTCTTGAGTGAGACGCTCAAGACAACACTACTTACGCCCAAACCAATTATCTCCCTTTGGAGGAAGACAAAGAGGGAGGAGTCGTCATAAGAGAAAGTCTGTCGCGAGACGCG
>CAZXIE010000095.1:0-14628 GCA_964640065.1 uncultured Saprospiraceae bacterium | reverse complement strand
TGCATGTCGATAGAATAAAAACCAGAACCATCCCACTTCAAGCTATCAACTGTTACTTGGACAACTTCAAAATCATCATTACAAAGATCTATGTCATCTTTCTCATTTAATAGACTATTTGCCTTTTCACAATGCCTCCTAGGGCCTTGAATAATTGATTTTATATCTCTATTCGTTTTTGGAACAGAACCTCCATACAATCCATAGTCGAAGTTGAATGTGATCGTATCATTGGTTATTTGTCCAACAAATGAATCAATCCCTTGCAGGGGTGTATATCTATATCCAGGCGGAACATAGGGTTCCCATACTTTCATTTTATAACCTTCTCCTGAAAAATGACCTAAATGTGGGTCTCTACAACTTGAAGTGATCAGAAACACAAAAATCAAATAGAAGGAAAAATTATAGTTCATATCACTACTAAGATGCACATAACTCGATGTAGGATGTTGCAAATGAAATTATAATTCCTCATGCATCCTACATCTTCTTCAACACCCGTGCCCCTGTCAATACCAAAGGCACAGCAATCAACAACCCTATCACAAAACAGACTTGCAACAAAAAGCTGAGCTGCGGCCATCCAGAGATATCTTGTTCGGTTAAGGATGACAAAAGAATTAGCATCAAGAAAAAGGAGAGCCGATTCACAAGACTCAGCATAGAATGAAAAGTTGCTCTTTGGCCCGCTCCGATAGCGGGTGTGATGATGGCATTAAGCGGTGCTTTGATCGCTGCCCATGGAAGTGATCTGAATAAAACCGCCATGACCACGACACTATTCAAGAAGAAGCCCATCACGCCTACTATAAGATTTATCAATAGTAAGCATGTCATAAGAAAGGTGAGTAGTCCAAACTTCCGACTCCAGATCATGCTGTACCGTGCTCCAACTGCTCCTGCATATCTCGCACCGGCGTATAATATGCCGGATATTACAGGGACTGAAAATCCATAGAGCATTTGACGCTCTTCTAATATCTTAAGATAGGGTTGGTAAAACTCATATGGCACGTGAGTGATGATATATACTGCCACGTAGAAAAAGAAGATCCACAGCAGATGAGATTTACGTAAGTATGAAGCGGCACCTGTTATTTGCGAAAGCATAGAGGACATAGCCTTACCTTCAGAAGACGCCTTCGTAGGTTCGCTAAATCCGAGAGATATGATCAAGGCGACGATGCCTGCTACTAGTGAAACGATATAGGCTGAGGACAATGCTTGGGTCGCAGCCCAGCCGCCAACTAAGGCCGCCGTACCTCCGGCTAGCATGCCGTACTGATTGACTATGGCTTCGCGATCTCCATAGTCCTCGTCTCGATCAACGGCCTTCAGTGACTCATAATGAAAGACGGTATTAGTCCCAGAGACTAAGGCCATGTGAAGAGCGAATATCACTTGCCCACATGCCAGAAAGAAAAAGCCATCGGCGAGAAGATATACCACACATGCTATGCATAACATCAGGGATCCAACTACTAGTGTAATTCTCCTACCTACTAGGTCAGAGATATATCCAGTAGGTACTTCGAGGATGACGACAGAGATGTAATAGACCGACTCAAGTAGCAATACTTGCTTAAGCGTAAGCATGCTACTGAAGTATAAAAAGAAGATCGGCAAGAAAGCCATAAAAGATGTAGCCGCATAGTAGTAAGGATACATCTTGATATTATAATTCATATGGTGCCGCCTAAGCGATAGAACTGATCTTGTTCTTTAACTCTTCTAGAGCTGCACTTATTCCTTCAGGATTTTTTCCACCTGCTGTTGCGAAGAAAGGTTGTCCTCCACCACCGCCTTGGATGTGCTTGGATACTTCTCTGATGATCTGCCCAGCATTGAGATTGTCACTGACGAGTCCCTTGCTGATAAGCAACTGTAGATTAGCTTTTTCGCCAGCGTCTAACCCAAACATAACTATCACATCTCCCACACTCTGCTCTATGCTATAGGCTAGTGTCTTCATACCTTCCATGTCAATACCTGATAGCTTTTTAGTTAGTACCTTATATCCACCGATCTCAACGATCTCTTTGATCAGCTCGTCCTTCATACCAACAGCGGCCTTTGCCTTGTATGAGGCAAGTTCTTTCTCAAGTAACTTGTTAGCAGCTAATAAATCAGCCACCTGCTTGCTGAGTTGAGTTGGATTTTTGAACAATGACTTGACTCCGTGGAGTTCACTGATCAGGTCGTCTGTATAACCTAGAGCACCTTCTGCAGTTACGGCTTCTATTCTTCTAACACCGGCAGCTATAGCTGATTCGCTTTTGATTTTGAAGAGTCCGATTTTACCTGTCGCATCGACATGGCAACCTCCACAGAGTTCTACTGAGTAGTCAGGATCAAAAGTGATCACTCTCACATAGTCGCCATACTTCTCACCAAATAGCATCGTCGCCCCTGACTCCTTGGCTTGATCTATGGGGATATTTCTCGCCTCTCCAAGTGAGATATTTTGCTGTATGCGTTGATTAACGATTTTCTCTACTTCCCTGATTTGCTCCTCACTCATCTTTTCGAAGTGCGAAAAGTCGAATCGTAATTGAGACTCATTGACCAAGGATCCTCTTTGCTGGACATGATCACCAAGTACGTCTCTTAGTGCAGCATGCATCAAGTGCGTGGCCGTATGATTATTCTGGATGAGGCTTCTGCGATGACTCACGATCTGACCACTCACCGCTGCCGACGGGTCCTTAGGAAGCTTATCCACGTAGTGTATGATCAAGTCATTTTCCTTTTGCGTATCGACTACCTTGATCTCTTCATCACCGATCGTCAGTATGCCTTTATCTCCAACTTGTCCCCCACTCTCTGCATAGAAAGGCGTCTTATCGAGGACGAGGTGATAGACCTCCTTATCTTTTACTTTAACTGTCCGATGCTTCACCACGGCAGCTCCAGCAACTTGCTCTTCGTCATATCCTATGAACTCTACACGATCTACATGCTGTATCTCATGCCAGTCTCCAGACTCTTTCTTAGCATCTGCTCGTGACCGATCTTTTTGAGCTTGTAGCGCTTTCGCAAATCCTTCCTCATCCACAGTCCACCCTTGTTCCGTACCTATCAACCTAGTCAAGTCAATCGGAAACCCGAAGGTGTCATACAACTCAAATGCCACCTCACCATCTAGCTCTTGTCCAGACTGAAGATTACGTTGACCCAGTTGCTTGAGTCCGCCTGCAAGAGTGCGGAGAAAGCTCTTTTCTTCCTCGAGGATGATCTTTGCTACAAACTCTTCTTGACTTGCTAATTCTGGAAAGACCTTTCCAAATCTCTCAGATAGCATCGGCACCAGCTTATGGATCATCGGTTCTTTGCGATCTAGGAAACTGTAGTAGTATCTAACAGCTCTTCGTAGTATTCTTCTGATGACATAACCCGCCCCTGTATTAGATGGCAGCTGTCCATCAGCGATCGCAAAGCTCACAGCTCGTACATGATCTACGATGACTCTCATCGCGATATCCTTCTTAGCGGAGAGATCATAGTTAGCGTGATACGTCACGCCCGTTTCTTTTTCTAAGAACTCTATGAACGGTGTAAAAAGATCAGTTGCGTAGTTAGAAGTCTTGTGCTGGATGGCCATACACAGACGCTCAAATCCCATCCCTGTATCGATGTGCTTCTCTGGCAGACTTTCTAGAGAACCATCCGCCTTTCTATTGAACTGTATAAATACCAGGTTCCAGATCTCGATCACTAGCGGGTGATCCATGTTCACTAGATCGCGACCTGACACCTTAGCTCTTTCCTCTGCAGAACGAAGATCTACGTGAATCTCAGAGCAAGGACCACAAGGTCCCGTCTCGCCCATCTCCCAGAAGTTGTCCTTGCGATCAAAGTACAAGATGCGCTCTTCTGGCACATACTGCTTCCATATGGAGACCGCTTCTTCATCTGGCTCTAGCCCATCAGATGCATCGCCTTCAAATACTGAGGCATACAACCGATCAGCATCTAAACCATACTCTTCAGTAAGTAGCTCCCAAGCCCATGCAATAGCTTCTTTCTTGAAGTAGTCTCCGAAAGACCAATTACCGAGCATCTCAAACATCGTATGATGATAAGAGTCGATACCTACTTCTTCGAGATCATTATGCTTACCTGAGACCCTTAGGCACTTTTGCGTATCTGCGATCCGTCTTACATCGGGCGTCTTGTGACCTAAGAAATAATCCTTGAATTGATTCATCCCAGCATTGGTAAACATCAATGTAGGATCGGATTTATTAACGATAGGTGCAGATGGTACTATCTTATGTGATTTTCCTTCAAAAAAATCAAAAAACCTTTGTCGAATGTCGTTTGCTGTCATCGTCATCTGTAAACTTCACTTTGTCTTCGTCTTCCTAAGCGGAATACATTCTTAAATATTTCTTAAATGCAGTGGTATAGCTGGTGAAACTGCTGAGCATCAATGGATTAGATATGTAAAAAAACATCAACTAAGGATAAAATATTCGTCCTTTCCATTATTGCACTTACGAGATATTGGTTACATTGCGACCGCTTCCCATGCACATACAAACAGCGCTTCTGCCAGCGTCTGGCAAAAGTACTATTATGTTGCCAATCGTCATTTGATGAAGAGAGAAAAGTACGTGTATAATGAATCCACCCTCAGATATGAGAAGGTGGAGAAGACTGTCAAAAACCGACTCGTCCAAAGCCTTGGATATTTCTCGGCTGTACTATTTACAGCCATGGTTTTATTTGTCTTAGGTTACCTATACCTTCCCACACCCAAGGAGAAGTCACTTGAGCGTGATATAGCTCAGATGGAGTTTTACTATAGTGACTTAGCTCAAGAGTACGATCAGCTAACAGATAAGATCGATAAGATCCAAGAAAAAGAAGCGGGTGTACATCGTGTAGTATTTGGTTTAGAGCCAACTGACGAGTCTGTATGGAATGGTGGTATCGGTGGACGTAAAAACATCATCAGATTGCGTAACAACATGCAGGCTGATTCTCTACTCACATCTACACTCACGAAGCTTGATAAGTTGAAGAGGAAAGTCGGTATCATGAATACCTCTCTAGATACTTTAGGACAGATAGCTCACCTTCATGAAGATCGATTAGCATCAATTCCTTCGATCAAACCCGTACAAGAAGATAAGTTGAAAAGAAAGGTCAGACACCTTTCTGGATACGGGATGAGGATACACCCAGTACACAAAGTGAAGAAGATGCATAAGGGCATCGACTTTACTGCTCCGAAAGGAACTGCTATACAAGCTACTGGAAATGGTATCGTCAAAAAAGTAGAAAAGATCCGTACGGGTTATGGTACAAGCATACTGATAGACCATGGATATGGATTCACGACATTATATGGGCACCTTCAAGAAGCCAATGTTAAGAAGGGTCAGCATGTCAAAAAAGGTGAGATCATCGGAAAGGTAGGAAGTACAGGTACTTCAACTGCTCCGCACTGTCACTATGAGGTTCGGATCAACGATAAAGCGGTCAATCCTATCGACTATTGCCTAGATGGTTTATCAGCTGAAGAGTACCAGATGCTTGTCCATATGGCTCATGAAGAGAATCAGTCTTTTGATTAGAAGGACTTTCTGGTTGTTGTTTTTCTCTTTTTTTGAAGGTGTTTCATCTTAAATTGATTGTACCCCTCTTCAAGTTCCTCTCACTTCGGTGTTCCTCGCTTCCCGTAATAAGCTTCTTTAAGCTCCTCTAACGTTCCTAGACTATTTACTTTCTTGTCCATTTCTGGGTATTACTAGTGTCCAGACAACCTTCGTGATGATTATTAAAACCGAGGGTTTCACCCACTAAGCACGCATAAAAGTAAAGCCCCTCTCGGCTCATTGCTATGATTAAATATCAGTTATTACGCTTAATTTCCTTGTCACTTTGCCAATCGCGGCAAAGTAACCAAAACGCTTGTCGTACTAATATCCGCTTTGGAAATGCCTAATCGCCTCGCTTTTATTACAGACTCTTAGTTGATTCGTTGGGTGATTTCCCCGTCCTCAATCCTACCACGCTGAAATCACCTTATTGGGGCGGATTGGACTACGACGTATCGGACTAAGTCCGATTTTAATGGATTTCTAGAAGCTACTTTCTTAGAGTCATGTTTATTGACCTTCCTGACCACATAAAGGTAAATCTATATTTCCCCGGACACTACTGATAAGGTAGTAAGTTATCCCTCATACTATATCACATTCACCTCCGTCTGAAGATCTATATCATAAGTCTCGGAGACTTTCTTTTGGATAAGACGAGATAGGTCTTTGATCTTCTGTCCATCACTTTCTCCATGATTGACTAGGACCAAAGCTTGCTGTGAGTGAACTCCTACCATATCGAGCATCACTCCTTTCCATCCACACTGATCGATGAGCCAACCGGCAGGTATCTTTACAGATCGTTGGTCTACCGGATATGAAGGAATGTTTGGAAATAACTCCTTGATTGATTCGAAAGTTACTTTATCTATCACTGGGTTCTTAAAGAAACTTCCTGCATTAGGTATTTGCTTGGGATCTGGAAGTTTGCTCTGTCTGATCTTGATAACGGCAGCACTGATATCCTTTATAGTTGGTACTTCTATTCTCCACGACTGGAGCACTTCTTTGATGGCACCATAGGAAAAGTTCTTTTTATGATGCCCTTTGGTGGTTAATCTTACTGTGATGGATGTGATGACGTATTGATCTCTGTAGTCGTTTTTGAAGATGCTATCTCGGTAACCAAACTTACATCTACTCTTATCTAAGGTGAACTTTGCTTGTGTGTTCTTGTCTATGCAAGTCACTGAAGTTAAGACGTCCGCTAACTCTACACCGTATGCTCCGATATTCTGGATAGGAGCTGCACCGCACTTGCCCGGTATAAGGCTGAGATTTTCTATACCCCCGAGATCATGCTCTAGACACCAGAGTACAAATTCATGCCAGTTCTCTCCAGCAGCCACTTTAATGTCTTGATAGGTCTCAGTACTCTTGATGACCTCGATGCCTTTGATATCTATCACTATGACGGCTCGGCTTACATCTTTAGTGAAGAGCACATTGCTACCCTCACCTAAGATCAACGGATTTGAGTGAGTTGTCAGATAGTCTCTCAGTTCATCGATGGTTGTTGCCACTTCTAAGTGACTTGCCTGATGATGAGTTTTGAAAGTATGGTAAGGTTGTAAGGACTTCAAAGATTAGAAGTTAGGATCAGTTGCCTTCTTTAGAAGAGGCGCATTGAAGTCATAGCCTATGCCGATATTAAGAGAGTTAGCGCCGATGTCATTAGCAAATCCATATCTGATAAAGAAGTGCACATCAAATCCGACTAAGCCGTAGCCAAAGTCTGCCTCGATCACGTACGTACGAAAAAAGGGTCGTCGTACGCCCTGGTCTCTTACGCTAGGCTTGAGATAAAATAACTCCGTCTTATTATACTGGACTCCTCCTCCGATACTAAATCCAAACTTGCCGTCTTTATTGAGATTGCTATTACCTAGAAATTCGAACTTCCCTATGATCGGGAAGCTAACGGCGCCTAATCCTTTAAAGTCACTAATACTCAAAGCAAGAGGAGATATAACTACCGATACTTCAGGTGAAAAAGAAAAGTCAGGACCTCCAACCCATATCTTTGGGCCTACACCAATATTAAGCAAAGCACTTCCGGCAGATCTGGAAGCTATCCCATCAGGCGGGTTAGAGTAATGTGAATAAAGTTCCGTCCGTAGAGTCCCGCCATACCCAAAGTTTTGAGCCTGCATACTCACTCCTAAGAGCGTAAAAGCAAAAACGGAAAGGACTATTTTTTTCATATAGAGGTTGAGTGTCATGTGGATCTAATTAGTTTGCCATATTTACATCAAACTGCAATCTTGCCAGATTCTTGTATAAGCCGTCTTCTTTTTGCGTGAGCTCTTCGTGATTTCCAGATTCCAGAATCTTACCATCTTCGATGACATAGATACGATCTGCTTCACGGATAGTAGAAAAACGATGTGCAATGATGATAGAAGTCCTTCCCACCATGAGTTTATCCATCGCTTCTTGGACCACTTTCTCAGACTCCGCATCAAGCGAAGAGGTCGCTTCATCTAGCAGTAATATCGCTGGATCTTTTAGGATGGCTCTAGCTATAGCTACACGTTGCTTTTGGCCTCCTGAGAGCTTTATCCCCCTCTCACCTACTATGGTTTCCAACTTATCTGGGAAGCCCGATATGAAGTCCCAGCAGTTCGCCAACTTGGCAGCATCGATGAGCTCATCTTCCGTAGCGGTAGGCTTGCCGTACATCAGATTCTCTCGGATGGTACCTCCAAAAAGAATGACGTCTTGCGGTACGATACCAAGGTTATTTCTAAAGGCTCCTAGGTCATACTCCGAGATTTCTTTTCCATCTACAAGTAGCTTGCCTTGAGAGAGGTCATAAAAATTCATCAAGAGGCGCACAATGGTAGACTTTCCACTACCGCTCTGCCCTACCAGCGCAACTTTCTCTCCTGACTTGATATGTAAGTCGATTCCTTTCAATACGGGTACGTCCGGTCTCGAAGGATAAGTAAAGTGTACATTCTGCATCTCTATGTTACCCTCAAGTCGCAAGTCAGGATGATCTTCAGTCGGTATCAACTCTGTATCTCGATCCAGTATCTCTTTCACTCTTTCTGTAGCACCGAGTGCTCCAGCAATAGTCGTATAAAGGTTCCCGAGACTAGCGATCGCACCACCTATCATCACCGTATAGATGACAAACGATAGAAGGCTGCCTGCATCCATCTGACCGTCTTGAACCATATGAGCTCCTCTCCAAAGGATAAAGAGCACACTGCCGAATAATAAGAAGATGATGAAGGCAAAAAATAATCCCCGCACCTTAGCAAAGGACAAGGAAATCTTCACCATCTCCCAGATGCTCGCACCATATCTCTTGGTCTCAAAGGCCTCATTAGCGAAGGCTTTGACCGCACTAAAATTTTGAAAAGTCTCTTCTACGATTGTATTGGTTTTGGCTAGTTGGTCTTGCCTTTTCTTACTGAGTTTTCTGATGTATCTACCAAAGACCATAGCCAAGATGACTACTACAGGGATGGTCAGCAACATCACTAGGAAGAGCCTTGGCATCAAGAAAGCTAGTATGGTGATGCCCAAAAGCAAGATCATGATCTGCCTGATGAACTCCGCTAAGGTCACCGAGAATACCGACTGTAATTGCTCGACATCTGCGGTGATCCGACTCGTTAACTCACCGATCCTAAAAGTCTCAAAGTAGTCCATCGGCTGAGTGATGAGCTTGAGGTACAAATCCTTTCTCACATCAGCCATACCTCTTTCACTCACTTGAGCAAAGCTAATCGTCTGCATAAAAGAGAGGAGTGCCCGCACACCAAGTATCCCAAACATGATCAAGCCCCAAGTATTAAGACTAAAATCAAAAAGTGGCTCACTATTGAGATCTTTGCTTGCTGCTGTCACCATCTGACCAGGGATGCCCATGATGGCCATCATCAAGAAGTTACCGATGACCAGTAGAAATAGAGAAAAGTAGAAGTAACCCGAGTAAGGTCTCAGGTAGTTAAAGATCCCCAGCGCAGACTTCAAGCCTGCTTTGGTAATCTTCTTTCGTTCTTTTTTATCTCCTTTCATTATTAATTCTCTGTGGAATTACGCGCTGCCATCCCACATTAAAAAGGCTTTCAGGAAGTCGTGTATATCACCATTTAACACTGCATCGGTCTGTGATGTTTGGTGTTGAGTCCGGTGATCTTTTACTCTGCGATCATCGAGTACGTATGATCTGATCTGAGATCCCCATTCGTTTTTCATCTTACCCGCTTCGATATTACTTTTCTCGGCTCGCAATCTTTCTAACTCAGCTTCATATAATCGAGACTTCAGCATCTGGATCGCTTTCTCCCGATTCATATGCTGAGATCTTTCTGCTTGGCACTCCACAACGATACCACTTGGTAGGTGGCGTACACGTACAGCAGATTCGGTCTTGTTCACATGCTGCCCCCCTGCTCCACTCGCTCTAAAGGTATCCCAATCTAAGTCAGCAGGATTCACATCCACTTCTACCCTATTATCAACAAGTGGGTGTACGAAGACACTTGCGAATGAAGTCATCCTCTTGCCCTGCGCATTAAAAGGACTTACTCTGACAAGTCGATGAACACCATTTTCTCCTTTCAGCATCCCGTAGGCATAGTCACCTGAGATCTCTATCTCTACGGATCTTACTCCTGCCACATCACCAGATACTCTATTGAGCTCTTTGACCTTGTATTTATTCTTCTCGCCATAGAGGACGTACATCCGATATAGCATCTCTGCCCAGTCGCATGCTTCTGTACCACCAGCACCAGCATTGATCTCGAGGATAGCAGAGAGTTCATCTTCCTCTCTGTTAAGTGTAGATCTAAACTCTACATCTTCTAATCTAGCAAGTGAAGATTGATAGCTCTTTTCTACTTCCTCTTCTGTGCCTTCTCCATCTTGATAGAACTGATAGAGGACGTCTGTATCCTCGATAGTGGATGATAGGTCGTCATACTTAGCTACCCAATTCTTATGTTGCTTTAGTTCTCTAAGTATCGTCTCTGCATTTGCTGAATCGGACCAAAAGTCCGGATCTAGAGATTGTTGTTGAAGGTCTTCTATCTTATGTTTTCGATTATCGACGTCAAAGATACCTCCTCAGGTCTGACAAGCGAGATTGCATCTCGCCCAGCTGCTCCGCTGTCATGTCCTTAGCTTTAAGTGTGAATTAATCTTGTGTTTCTAGTATATCAAATCTGCTACCTCCATATAAAAGTAGAGCTCCGCCCCAGGTCCGATGTTAGGTGGAGATCCTCGCTCTCCATATCCAAGACCAGAAGGTATAAATACTGATGCCTTACTTCCTAATGGTAAAAAGGGAGCGATATCATGCCATCCCTGTATCACCTGATCGTTAGCCACTCTAAATTGATAACCTCGACCTCTACTGAATGAATCATCAAATCGCTTTCCGTCAGAGACCGTCAGTCCGTAGTAATTCATCGTGACCATGTTCTGCGCTACTGGCAAGTTTCCATCTCCTCTTTCATGGATAAAGTACTTCACGCCTCCTGGTGTAGTCTTGACATCTAGCCTGCCTGCTTTATAATCTGCCAAGGTACTCTGCGTGAGAGCTTCGACTCTTGGAAGCTCTTGCTTCATCTCTTCTATCGCTGCCATCTGCTCTGCTTGGAGCTTTGCCATACGCGAAGCTTGTTCTTCCGCAGTAACTATCTCAGTTGGCACAACGTGATATTCGATATGAGGAGTACCAGCCATGCTTGGCGGTAATCCACCTACAGAATCAGCAGGAACGATGATAGCGGCACTATCACCTACTGATAAAAAGGCGATGACATCTATGAGAGGATTTCTCATCCTGTTTTCATCAGTCGGATCTAGTATCTCCGATGATGGAAGAGGATCTTGCCCTCCATAGGATTGCAAGAGACTGTCCTGATGATCGTAGAGATCCATCTTAAAGTAGACGAAGTCTCCTACATTGGGAAGTCCTGATTTATTCTCGATCATATGCTCATAGGCATATCCAGATACAGGACTCGTCTTATTGATACTACCAGCTTGCTCTTGGCACGATGCTAAGAAGCATCCGATAGCGATTATCATTAATATTCTTGTCATAACAGTTATGATTGTAAGTACTCCTTATATATAATCAGGTAGCACTTCCGCAAATTTTTTAATCGTGTCCTCCAAAGACAACTTCGAAGATCCCCCACTAGCATTGAGGTGTCCTCCACCTCTAAAGTGTGTTCTTGCTAGATCTTGTACAGAGATATCACCTTTACTCCTTAGTGAAAGTCGAATCTCTCCGTGCGGCATCTCCCTGATGAAGGCGGCTACTTTCATACCCTTGATCATCAGTATATAGTTCACTAGACCTTCCGTATCTCCACGAGATATCTGATACTTCTGATAGTCTCCTTTATTAAGTGAGATGATACCCGCACTTAACTCTGGCATGATCTGCATACGATTACGCAAAGCATGACCGAGGATTGTCATCTGACGATGTGTCCAACTATTAAAGATATTGTCGTTGATCTGATAGTCATCGACTCCTTTCTTTTTCAGCTCAGCAGATATCCGATATACTTCTGGATTAGTCGCATACTTGAAAGAACCAGTATCAGTAAGTATGCCAGTAAAAATACACGTCGATATAGGCTCGTCTACCTTGTCTTCTTCTCCTAGTAGCTCTATCCATCTGTAAACTAGTTCGCACGTAGAGCTTGCGCTCGTATCCGACATATACCAATCCGCAAATGGTTCTGGATCGATGTGATGATCGATCATCACCTTGTAAGCTTTAGACTCTTGTATGTCTAGTGCTAGAGGATCTATACGATCCAACGAATTAAAGTCAAGACAGAAGATGACCTCAGCTAACTCTATAGATTCTTTTACTCTAGAGGCAGTTAGATCATATATGATC
Organism: uncultured Saprospiraceae bacterium; assembly: GCA_964640065.1. GTDB lineage: Bacteria > Bacteroidota > Bacteroidia > Chitinophagales > Saprospiraceae > JAJRXG01. The sequence continues at coordinate 2,133 of CAZXIE010000095.1, read as the reverse complement.
GCTTCATCTATCCGTGGTAGATATTTGAATACGGATGGATATTCTGAAGGAAGCAAGACATCACACTGATGACCTGCCTTCTCTAAGAAGTGCATCAAACCAAGTGAAGATCCTATCGCATCTCCATCGGGATTACGATGAGATATGATGGCTATCCTTGTTGGTCTTGATAGACGCTCTTTCAAGATGGTTATATCATCCACGCTCTGGCTGTTACTTTCTTTAGATTATTTACGAAAGTGATCTAGAACTGCTCTGTAGCAGAAAAGTGAAAGTTAGACTCGATGATCGCATTCTCATCTGAGTCAGAACCGTGCACTGCGTTCTCACCGACGTTAGTGGCATATAAAGCTCTAATCGTACCGGCGTCTGCTTCTGCAGGATTAGTCGCACCGATCAACTTTCTGAAGTCCGCTACGGCATTATCTTTTTCTAAGACAGCAGCGACGATCGGTCCTGAAGACATGAACTCCACTAGCTCGCCATAGAATGGTCTCTCCTTATGAACAGCGTAAAACTCTCCTGCTTTCGAGTTAGAAAGCTCTGTATACTTCATCGCTTTGATCTTAAAACCAGCATCACATATCATCTTCAATATAGATCCGATATGACCACCTTTGACAGCGTCCGGTTTGATCATAGTAAAAGTCTGTCTTCCAGCCATTAATTTGTGTTTTTATGGACGGCAAAAGTATGACAAAGTTGACTGCTAGATGTATATATTTTCACCTAGACGAATGCCATCGACATATGGCTTATAATTCGAACTTGATACCTTGAGCTAGCGGTAGTTTAGCACCATAATTAATAGTACAAGTTTGCCTCCTCATATAGGCTTTCCAGGCATCAGACCCACTCTCTCTGCCGCCTCCAGTTTCTTTCTCACCTCCAAAGGCGCCGCCTATCTCAGCTCCTGATGTGCCAATATTTACATTGGCTATACCGCAGTCGGATCCTACATGAGATAAAAAGTACTCTGCTTCTCTCAAGTTCAGCGTGAAGATCGAAGAAGATAGACCTTGAGGCACTTCATTCTGTATCCTGATGGCTTCATCTAAAGTCTTATACTTCATGAGATAAAGGATCGGAGCAAAAGTCTCATGCTTCACTACACTCATACCGGGAGAAGCCTCTAGGATGGCCGGTTGGACATAGCAACCTGACTCATAGCCTTCACTTTCGAGTACCCTACCTCCACTCACAAGCGTACCTCCTTCATCTTTAGCTGTCTTTATGGCCTGCAAAAACATCTCTACAGCTTCCTTATCGATGAGCGGTCCTACGTGATTAGACTGATCCAGTGGATCGCCGATCTTGAGCTGACCATATGCAGAGACAAGTCTCTCCTTGAGGTCTTCATAGATATCTTGGTGTATGATCAATCTTCGTGTGCTGGTACATCGCTGGCCACAGGTACCCACTGCTCCAAATACGATGGCAGGCACAGCATGTGTGAGGTCTGCCTGATCGGTTACGATGATGGCATTATTACCTCCCAACTCTAGTATCGACTTTCCAAATCTCGAGGCGACCGCTTGGCCGACTGATCTTCCCATCCTCGTCGATCCTGTTGCTGAGACAAGTGCCACTCTCGTGTCGTTAGCCATCTCCTCGCCGATGTCTCGGCCGCCACAGACAAGTGACGATACTCCTTCAGGCAAGTCATTAGCCTTGATCACTTTCGTAAATAATTGCTGACAGGCAATCCCCGAGAAAGGTGCTTTTTCAGATGGCTTCCAGATACAGACGTTACCACATATCCAAGCCAATGCCGTATTCCAAGACCACACTGCCACTGGAAAGTTAAAGGCTGAGATGATGCCAACAATACCTAGCGGATGCCACTGTTCCATCATGCGATGATCCGGGCGCTCACTGTGCATCTGAAGTCCATACAGCTGTCGAGATAGACCTACGGCGAAGTCACAGATGTCTATCATCTCTTGCACTTCTCCTAGTCCTTCTTGCAGACTCTTACCCATCTCATAGCTCACTAATCGACCTAATTCTTCCTTCTGCTCTCGGAGAGCATCACCAAATTGTCTTACGATTTCACCTCTTTGGGGAGCGGGTAATGTACGCCAATATTTAAAAGCCTCTTCGGCAGTTTTTATAACGCTTTCATAATCTTCA
>CAZXIE010000094.1:0-14790 GCA_964640065.1 uncultured Saprospiraceae bacterium | reverse complement strand
ACAGTGATGGCGGCTATAAAATCCTTAAAGAGTGTTGACCCAGGATTCTTACCTATTCTGAGAATACTCTCTTTAAAGATCAATTGTGCGATTATTAATCATATATAGATAAGGCAATATATGTATTCGGCAAGACGTCGGAGACCTTTGCCTCAAAATTGTTCGTTTCTTCACCTTTATAACTTAGATATGACATAGACAATGCGACTTCAGCCCATGGTGTTCTTATGTTTCCTTACAGTTATCAATGGGTTAAAATCCATTGTCAATTCGTTATAATCTATTACTTTCATTACATATGCTAAGAACATTTCTCTTCATAAGTGGATTGGTTTTGATAGGCTTCGTTACGATGGCTACCATCTCAACCAGTGTTACAACACCCAAGATTTCAGCTTCCAACGATTCATCTGAACTACAAGTCTTCGTAGATAAAATAGTAGAAGATAATGACCTTCCGTCACTCACTGCAGCTTCTTTTAATAAAGAAGGTTTATTACACATAGCAGCTTCTGGAGTGCGTAAGTATGGGGAAGACGTCCAAGTCACACAAAACGACAAATATCACATAGGATCGTGTACAAAAGCGATGACAGCTGTGTTAACTGCTATGCACATCGATGATGGCTTACTAGATTGGGACACAAGACTTCTAGAAGTATTTCCGGCGTTACAAACTGACATTCATCCTGATTTTCATGATGTAAGTGTTCATGATTTATTGACTCATACATCAGGTCTATCTTCCAACGCCTCTGATCCTTGGGCTTTTCAGGAGCTCGACATCATGGAAAGAAGATCGAAGGTCATTTTTACAGATTTAGCTGACTCCAGCAACCATATAAAGGGTGAGTTTCTATATTCTAATCTAGGATATATGGTAGTCGGCAGTATGCTGGAAAAAATGACTGGAAAGACTTGGGAAGCGCTCACACAAGAAAGAATATTTGATCCGTTACAAATGAAATCTGCTGGATTTGGACCTACAGGACCAATAGATAAAATCGATCAACCTTGGGGACATCAGAAGCCATCTGGATTTGGTGATTGGGGCCCAATACAATTCGATAATCCAGAAAGCATGGGCCCAGCTGGAACTGTGCATTGTAGCATAGAAGATTGGGGTAAGTTTATATCATTCCAATTTCTTCAAAATGATACGACATTATTAAGTCGCACTCAACGTGACAAATTACAAGAAGTCAATAAAGACAATTATGCATCAGGATGGAATGTCTTTGAAAGATCTTGGGCAAAAGGAAAGGTTTTCAATCATGCGGGAACCAATACTATGAACTATGCTCTTGTGTGGGTAGCACCTAATATAGATCGCGCATATCTTGTTTGTACAAATTCTTATGGTCCTACAAGTCATCAGATCAGTGATGCAGTGGTGGTGGAAATGTTGGGTTTAGAAAGTGAGTGATGCTATATGAATTTGACAAGGTGGCTTCAGCCCCTTGGTTTTATTTTCTGTATCACACATGCAGGGCATTAAACAAGTTTCATGCATAAATTTTCTCATTTTTTATACATGAATCAGTGACATGTATAGAAAACGGACCGTTCTTATACATGATTAATGCGCCTCCAACCAATTCTCCCCTATCCCAGCTTCGACAAGGATCCGCACTAAAACAAAATGAGACTTCATCTCCTCAACCTTTGGCTCATAGACACGAAGACAAGTTGGTCTATTCTTAGTTAGCGTCGATAATACCTCCAATCCCTGAATTACTCAGAATTTCTATATCAGGAAACCCTTTATAAAAGACAGTACCTATACCGTCTCGACTCACGATTAGCTCATCGCTCACTGTAATTTCAATATCTCCTGTACCTAATAAATTGACAATGCAGGTATCTGCACTAACATTGAAAGCTTTAACATTTCCTGTTCCGACATTACCAATAAAAATACTGCTTAAAGAAATATCTCCTGCAAATACAACTTCTCCAGTTCCGACAGTCCTTATAAATAATTCATCATCTTTGCTTTCTAAGCTCTCAAAATTAATATCTCCAGTGCCATCAGCATCTATGTAATTTAATTCAGGGCTTCCTATTCTAACTTTACTTGATGTGCTTTGATTCACACATATATCCTGACTCCAAATGCTAAGCAAATTGTTGTTAACATTAAAAACATAAGAATCTATTAAATTAGAATCAGTGATTAATTCGACCTTATGAACTGAGTTACTATAGTATTCTATATCCAAGATGCCCCTTTGAATAATTGACTCAAAAGGTCCTAAATCAAATTCTGTAGTTATAACATTTCCGTTTCCTTCAAGACATTCAGTCCCATCACTACATGAGCAAGAATTTTCTGGTGTACATGAAAAAACGAAAATGGAGAAAATCAGAAGAACTCCGATAAGAGATTTTGGCAAGAACATAGCAGCAGTATTTATTATTATTCTATACGTTCTCAACAATCGTAACGCAATTATACAATCACCATTTAACCCTTCTTTAACTAATTAAAGGTTCATGGTGAGTTTAATGCGCCTCCAACCAATTCTCCCCTATTCCAGCCTCAACAAGGATCGGTACTTGAAGTCCAGATATCGCTTCTGCCATATATTTTTCTACAAGAGATTTCATTTGTTCTAATTCTGGCTTATATACATCGAAGACCAATTCATCATGAACTTGTAAGATCATCTTGGATTTCAATTTTGCTTTGACCATCTCTTTTTCAACATTGATCATAGCTATCTTAATCATGTCCGCTGCTGTCCCTTGGATCGGCGTATTGATGGCCATGCGTTCGGCATTACTTCTGGCAAGTCCATTACGAGAGTTGATATCTCGTAGAGATCGCTTCCTTCCAACGAGCGTTGTTACATAACCATTCTCTCTAGCAAAGGCTACGGTGTCGTCCATGTACTTTTTAAGTCCCTTGTATTGTAAGAAGTAGTTTTCTATGAGTTCTTTCGCTTCTGTTCGTGGGATGCCTAGTTGACGAGAAAGGTTAGTGGATCCTGCCCCATAAATAATCGAAAAGTTTACAGTCTTTGCGTTTCGCCTTTGATCAGCACTCACTTCATCGAGTGATACGCCATAGACACCTGCTGCTGTGGCGCGATGGATATCATGACCTTGTTGAAAAGCTGAAAGCATGGCCTCATCCTTACTTATCTCAGCGATCAATCGAAGCTCGACTTGTGAGTAATCTGCCGCCATCAATATATGATCAGCATCTCGAGGGACGAAGGCTTTTCTAATTTCTCGTCCTGCTGCATTTTTAATAGGTATGTTCTGAAGGTTTGGACTTTCAGAACTCAATCTTCCAGTAGCAGCTCGAGCTTGATTAAAAGAACTATGTACTCTACCCGTCCTTGGATTAATCATCTTAGGCAAGGCATCTACGTATGTTGATTTTAATTTGGTATACATCCTATAACTCAGGATGTCTTGGATCACTTCATGATGTACGGATAACTCTGTTAGTTTTTCTACATCTGTACTGTACTGTCCCGATGAGGTTTTGCGCCAGCGGTAAGGGATATTAAGTTTTTCAAAAAGTATCTTCCCTACTTGTCTAGGTGATGAGATGTTAAACTCCTCACCCGCTTTTTTATAAATCGTTTCTCGGACGCCGATGATCTCTTCATTGAGTTTGCCGGAGTAGTTTTCTAAAAACTCCTTATCGATCTTTACCCCTTGATACTCCATGCGAGACAACACGCCTACAAGTGGCATCTCAACTTCATCAAATAACTTAGTAAGACCTTCTTCTTTCAGCTTCGGCTCTAGTTGATCTTTTAGCTGCATGGTGATATCTGCATCTTCTACAGCATAATCACAAAGCTCTTCGATCTCTACAGACCTCATCGTCTTTTGCTTCGGCCCTCTTTTCCCTATTAGCTTTTCGATAGGGACCATCTGGTAAGAAAGATAGCTCTCTGATAAGTAGTCCAACTTATGTCTTAAGTCTGGCTCTAGAAGATAGTGCGCTACCATCGTATCGAAGTAAGGTCCGGCTACCTCGATATCATACCATCTGAGAATATTGATATCGTACTTGAGGTTCTGCCCGATCTTGATGATCTTGTCATTCTCCAAGACTTCTTTGAATACTGACAGCTCTAGTTTGGCGAGATTCATATCCTCGTCTACCGGGACGTAATAACCCTTTCCTTTTTCCCAAGAGATGGCTAGGCCGACTATGTCGACCTGTTGACTATCGAGACCTGTGGTCTCGGTATCAAAGCAGAAGATCTTCTGCTTGGCCATCGACTCAGCTAGTTTCTTACGGTCAGCTTCGGATGACACCAATGTATAGTCATGTTCAACTGTAGTAATGTCTTGCTTAGCAACACGGAACTCTTTCTGTACTTCTCCTGCTGGAGCTGAAGCAAAAAGAGAGCCTTGTTCAGCGGGCTTTTCCTCAGTCCCAAGGATTTTCCTAGCGATGGATCTAAACTCTAGCTCTTCGAAGAGCTCCTTCAACTTGACCTTGTCAAAATTTTCAATCTTATAGGCATCGGCATCAAACTGGATCGGCACATCTAGTTTAATTGTCGCTAGCCGCTTAGAGAGTCTTCCTTGATCGGCAAATGCAATGACCTTCTCTTTTTGCTTACCCTTGAGTTGATCGGTATTTTCTAAGACACCTTCTAGACTGCCAAATAACTTGAGCAGCTTAACAGCCGTCTTCGCACCTACACCAGGGATACCAGGGATATTATCCACACTATCTCCTTGCATACCGAGGATGTCGATCACCTGCAGAGGATCTTCTATATCCCACTTATCGCGTATCTCTTGGACGCCAAGTATGTCGACTCCAGATCCAGATCTCGATGGCTTGTACATAAAGATCTTCTCTGATACGAGCTGTGCATAGTCCTTATCAGGTGTCACCATATAGACATCAAATCCTTCTTTTTCTGCTTGCTTCGACAAGGTCCCGATCACATCATCAGCTTCATAACCATCGATACACACGACAGGTATGTTAAATGCTTCCACGATCTTACGTACATATGGAAGAGCGGTGACGATATCTTCCGGCGTAGCGTCTCTATTCGCCTTATACTCAGGGAAGTACTCATGTCGAAAGGTCGGTCCAGAAGGGTCAAGCGCTAAGGCTAGGTGACTTGGCTTTTGGTTAGTAATGAGATCCCATAGCGTATTCACAAAGCCCGTGATCGCCGAGGTATTGATCCCTTTACTATTGATGAGGGGTCGATTGATAAAGGCATAGTGCGCTCTATATACGAGTGCATGACCATCCAGTAGGAAAAGCTTTTTTTCGCTCATAGGTTTTCTTATCTCGGGCCAAGATAAGAGTGTCATCGCATATCCCCATGACTCTGATAATTAGTAAGATTTTATCACTTTCGTAAATGATGGCTACAACACAAGATTTACTGAAAGCTATAACCGAGATATCTGCTGCTCCTATATATATGGAGATGCCAGTTCTCTGGGGAGATATGGATAGCGCCCAACATGTCAATAATCTCATCTATCTCAAATGGTCGGAGACTTCGCGGATCCAATTATTCGAAAGTTTAGATAAAATCACGTTTAGCGGAGAGAATGGCGTCATCCTGGGCTGGCAAGACATCAAGTATATCTTTCCGATCACATATCCAGATACAGCAGTGATTACTGCTGCAGTATCAGAAATAAGAGAAGATCGTTTCTTTATAGAAAGTAAGATATACTCTGTAAAACATCAAAGGATAGCGGCTGTCACCCACCAGAGTATTATACCCTATGATTATGTGCTATACAAGAAGTCCCCACTGACTGATGAGTGGAGGAAGAGGTTACAAGGGCTTATGGTCAGCTAGGCCAGCACTCATTTACGACAGTGATATAAAAATGTCTGCTAAAGATCAGGCCTCAATCTCTTTCGGCTCCTTGCATCTTTTATGCGTATTTTTGCCCTTCATCTATGTTATAAGGTATCACGAAAGAAGAAAAGATAGAAGCTACACCCATCTCCTCTAAGGCTAGCGATGACGTACTGATCGATCTGATCATCGACAGCATCCAAGACATCAAAGGAAAAAATATTATCCAACTCGACCTCAGAAAGCTCGACACTGCTCCTGCAGATTACTTTATCATCTGCGAAGGAGAATCATCTACCCAGGTGCAGTCGATAGCCCAAAATGTCAATAAGAGAGTCAAGCAAGAACTAGGTATCTTTCCTAGCCATACGGAGGGTGTTAAGGATTCGAGATGGGTACTGGTTGATTATTTTGGTCTCGTAGTTCATGTCTTTTATCCAGAGACAAGAGCATACTATGACCTAGAAAATCTCTGGCATGATGCTCGTATCGTATCTTACGAGGACGTATGATGTACATTTGCACAACCAACTAGGGGACTAAATCGTTTTCTAGGTAGTTCAGGTAGAATATGGCTAAACAGAAAGACAACAAGAATAAGAAGCCAGATAAAAAAGGCAGCTTAAGCTCATATTGGTTTTATGCGATACTAATCGTAGTGCTACTAGGTATGAACACTGTCATGAGTGTCATCAGTAAGCCAGAGTCGATAGGTATGCGCCAGTTCGAAGAAATTGCTGAAAACAAAGATTTTGAGCAAGTAGAAGTGGTCAACCACGAGATCGTCAATATGTACATCAAAGAGGAGAGTATCTCTAAGTATGACATAAAGACCAATAACAAGCTATCGACATCGATGCGCACACCTCACTATACGATGCAAATAGGATCTGTAGATCACTTTGCAGAAAGAATAGATGAACTCAACGATGAAGGCGCCGATATAGAGCTTCTCTATAGCAAAAAGGTCAACTGGGTATCTGGTATACTCAGCTGGATTCTCCCATTGGCGTTGTTCATAGGTCTGTGGCTCTTTATCATAAGAAGAGTGAGCGGAGGCGCAGGTGGCCCTGGCGCTCAGATATTTAATATCGGTAAGTCAAAAGCTACGCTCTTTGATAACAACGCTAACGTCCAAGTAACTTTTGCAGATGTAGCTGGGCTCGATGAAGCCAAAGAAGAAGTCATGGAGATCGTAGACTTCTTAAAGAATCCTAAGAAATATACTTCCCTCGGAGGTAAGATCCCTAAAGGTGTCATCCTTGTAGGTCCTCCAGGTACTGGTAAAACGCTACTGGCTAAGGCTGTCGCAGGTGAGGCGGAAGTACCATTTTTCTCTATATCCGGTTCTGACTTTGTGGAGATGTTCGTCGGTGTAGGTGCTTCTCGTGTAAGAGATCTATTCAGACAAGCTCGTGAGAAAGCGCCATGTATCGTATTTATAGATGAGATCGATGCCATCGGTCGTGCTAGAGGAAGAGGCGCTGTACAGGGAGGTAATGACGAAAGAGAAAACACACTTAACCAACTCCTGGTGGAGATGGATGGGTTTAGCACTGATAAAGGTGTGATCCTGATGGCTGCTACTAACCGTGCGGATGTACTGGATAGTGCGCTCATGAGACCGGGAAGATTTGATCGTCAGATCGGTATCGATCGACCAGATCTTAAAGAACGAGAGGCGATCTTCAAAGTTCACTTAAAGAACATCAAGGTCTCTAATGAGATGGAGCCACAAGTTCTAGCTGAGATGACACCGGGATTTGCAGGTGCTGACATCGCTAATGTCTGTAACGAAGCTGCTCTTGTCGCTGCACGTCGTGACAAGAAGCATGTAGAGATGGATGACTTCAACTATGCCTTAGATAGAGTCATCGGTGGTCTTGAAAAGAAAAACAAATTTATATCTCCTCGCGAGAAAGAAATCATAGCCTATCACGAAGCAGGCCATGCTATCTGCGGATGGTTCTTGGAGCACGCTTCTCCGCTTGTGAAGGTGACTATCGTACCTCGTGGTATAGGCACACTTGGTTATGCACAGTATCTCCCTAAGGATGAGTACATCACTCGTACTGAGCAGATGCTTGATAGGATATGTATGACATTTGGTGGTCGTGCTGCTGAGAAAATCATTTTCGATAAAATCTCTACTGGCGCACAAAACGATCTCGATCAAGTCACTAAGATGGCATACAGCATGGTCGCCGTATATGGTATGAATGATCGCGTAGGAAATGTATCTTTCTACGGCATGTCGCAGGATCAGTTTAACAAGCCTTACTCTGATGATACAGCTACTTTGATAGATGATGAAGTGCGTAATCTCGTAGAGAGTCAGTACGATCGCGCTCAGGAGTTACTAACTAAGTATAACAAAGAGCTACACATTTTAGCAAAGCAACTTCTTGAAAAAGAAGTCCTCGTAAAGTCTGATGTTGAAAGGCTAATAGGCCCAAGACCATGGCCAGAACAAGGCCCTTTTACGGAGCCGGAAGGTACGGTGGAAGCTCCTGAGACTCCAGCTGAAAATGGAGCTCACAAGCCCCATCAAAATGGTGCTGTTACGGACTCGGAAGAGATTTCTAATTCTTAAGAATCTTCATTCTTCCCGAAGATTACTCGTAGATGATTACATAGTAGTCGTCTAATCGATGATTGTTTTCTCCATTCATTTGCGTTATTAGCATATATGAAAGGTAACCTGTGAGATCAAGTCAAAAAGTCTGTTGGGTCCCGTTATTAGTACTCGCCACTTGCAAGTTGTTTATTCATTTCGCAGCTAGCTACTTCACAGAGTTTGGCCTTCAGCGCGATGAGTATCTATACCTCAATGAGTCAGAGCATCTTGCATGGGGATTTATGGAGGTGCCGCCCATGATTTCTATCATTGCTTGGATTTCAAAAGGCATATTCGGCCATTCTCTATTTGCAGTAAAATTTCCTGCAGCGATGATAGGGGCGGCGACAGTTCTTCTTCTTGGGGTTTTTATAAAAGATCTCGGCGGGAAAAAATGGGCACAGATCATCGGAGCAACGGCATTTGTTTTTAGCCCAGCATTTTTAGGAAGCAATCAACTTTTCCAGCCAGTCAGTTTTAATCAGTTCTTCTGGTTTCTAAGTGCCATCGTCATTATCAAAATTATAAATGAGTGGGAAGACAAGAACTCAAGTCTGAGACTCTGGATAATTCTAGGAGTAATAGCCGGCATTGGGTTTCTAACTAAGTACTCATTAGTGTTTTTCTATGCAGGGCTATTTGGAGCTTTCTTATTAACTCCGTACCGAGTTATCTTAAAGACGAAGTATCCCTATATCGCTTTAGCTCTCATGTTGATTATCATCAGCCCTAACCTTTGGTGGCAGTACAGTCATGATTTTCCTATAGCACGACACATGGAAGATCTTAGAGCAACCCAATTAGTTAATATAACCTGGCAGAGTTTCTTTGGCAGCCAACTACAGTCACACTTATTCTCTGGACTCGTCTGGATCCCGGGTTTGATTTTTGGACTTCGACAATCCGATCATCGATATAGGTTTATCGGTATTACTTTTCTGATCACAGTTATAGTCATCTATCTAGGTAGTGGAAAAGGCTATTATACTTTTGGTGCATATACGATGCTATTTGGTCTTGGCGGAGTTATGTGGGAGAGATATCTATCATCCAAACTTTGGTTACTCCCTGCGTCCATAGTTTTACTTAATGTACCTGCACTTCCGATCGCTCTCCCCATCTTACCGGTACATCATATGAAGTCTTATTCGCTCTATGTGCAAAATGAACTAGAGTTGAAAGAGCCTTTTCGTTGGGAAGATGGAGTCGTTAGAAGTCTCAGACAGGATTACGCTGATATGTTGGGATGGGAAGAAATACCTCCTAAGGTGGCTGCTATTTATAATACACTTAGTGAAGATGAAAAAGCTCATTGTCTGATCTGGGGTGGTCACTACGGTCATGCTGGTGTTCTTAACTTTAGAAGGGACCAGTATCATCTTCCCGTATGTCATAGTTTTAATGCGAGCTATGTTGCTTGGGTGCCAGAAGACTTTCATATCAAAGCGCAGATCCAAGTGGAAGACTCTAAGTTGGAACCTTCTCCATTTTTTGAAGAAACCATTCTTATAGATAGCATAGAACATCCTCTATCTCGTGATCCAGGATATATATACCTCTTACGCTACCCTAAGAAGGACTTAAGAAAAGACTGGAGAAGAATAGTGAGAGAGGAAAAAGCGGCGTCAGGATACTAGTTATGTGCGAGTTATCATCTCCATCTATTTATGAAAAGTCCATAATGCTTACAATTACCATACTCGGTTAAGTTTGTTTTTAAGAGTTTTTAGTAACTATGTTCATACTGACTCAGTAAAATCTAGATGCTATCTTCACTAAGTGATGGGGCATCTCTTGATGTCTTTCGAGGTCTCTTGAAAATCCACAAAAAAACAACATGGTAAGGCTATCACTCTATATCAACTACTTCGTATTTGCGATCTTACTTAATAGTGTAGGCATCGTCATACTGAAGGCTCAAAATGTCTATGGCGTTGATGAACTGCAAGCTTCCATCTTGGAAGCATTTAAAGATATGCCTATCGCTATTGTTTCTTTTCTGATTGCATCATTCTTGCCAAGAATAGGTTACAAAAAAGCCATGCTTTTTGCTCTGGGGCTTGTCACTTTTGCATGTATCTATATGTACTATGGCAATAGTTTCGTCGCGGCCAAGGTGCTCTTTGCAAGTGTGGGAGCATCCTTTGCGCTGATCAAAGTCTCCGTCTACTCCGTCATCGGCTTAGTGACTGAAGATGAAAAAGGACATAATAGTCTGATGAGTTCTATAGAGGGTGTGTTCATGTTTGGGATAGCCTTGGCCTACTTCCTCTTTCCATATTTTAATAGTGCGTCAGATCCAGATGCTTGGCTGAGGGTGTATTGGTTGCTAGCAGGGTTATCATTCCTATCGATGATCTTTTTGCTATTCACAAAGTTTGATCAAGACTATGAGATACCTGGGGTTAACTTATTAGATGATATAAGTGAGATGCTTAAGTTGCTAATTAAAATCTTGGTGTTGATATTCGTTATAGCGGCATTCCTTTTCGTGATGATCGAGCAAGGTATCATGACTTGGCTGCCAACATTTAATGAACGCGTTCTTGACCTTCCAGAAAATGTAAGCATCATGATGGCAAGTATTCTAGCTATATCACTTGGTGTAGGAAGACTACTTGCTGGGCAGATCGTTAAGAAGGTGGATTGGTCAGTCGTCATAACAGGATGTATCATCAGCGCGATGATCATGGTTATTTTTGTTTTACCCCGCACTGTAAATGCTGACATCGGAGAAATCAGTGCTTTGAGAGATGTGCCTTTGATCGGATTTGCCTTTCCTTTAGTTGGTCTATTTATAGCCCCCATATATCCTTTGCTTAACTCAGCCGTTCTGAGTGCTCTTCCTCAAAAGTTACATAGCGCTATGACCGGACTGATTGTTATTTTCTCAGCGATAGGAGGAACACTGGGTTCTCGAGCGATCGGATATCTCTTCAAAAATGTAGGTGCTGATACGGCCTTCTACTATACACTGATACCTCTCGCAGCATTATTGATCTGTCTTTTCTTCTTACGTAGACTTACAGCCTCTCATGAGTAATCTAAAGTTTCCGTCTCCTAAAGAGATGTATGGCGAGTTATTCTTAGCAATCCATAAGGAGAAAGTATTTTCAGATGGAAAAGTCTTCGCTGATAGCATAGGCAAGTTGCATCCGGACATCATCATCAAGACATTTTTGAAAGAAAGAGATCAAGAAGATTTTGATCTTTCCACTTTCGTAAATGAATATTTTAAGATCCCTTCTGTAGGCATAACGGATGTGAAATCTGCCGATCATGTCCAAGAGCATATCAAAAATCTATGGCACCTACTTCGAAGAGACCCCGACAAGGTCAAAGCCAATAGAACTTCGAAAATACCTTTGCCCCATCCTTACATAGTACCTGGCGGAAGATTTGACGAAATATATTATTGGGATAGCTACTTCACGATGCTCGGTCTCGCTCAGCATGAACAAGTTGATATGATCCAATCTATGGTGAACAACTTCAAGTTCCTCATAGAATCATTTGGTCATATCCCCAATGGAAATCGATCGTACTTCTTAAGTAGATCGCAACCTCCCTTCTACTCTTTGATGGTCAAACTCTTAATCCAACTCAGAGGTAAAGATCTCATCCCCAGATACCTTTCTACTCTAATCGCAGAGTATAACTTCTGGATGAAAGGTATCACAGATATCACCCAAAGCAATCAGCCAGTCAATCGCATCATCAGACTCGACAAGTCAGCATTATTGAACCGGTACTATGATGCTAAGGATACGCCAAGAGAAGAGATGTATAGAGATGATTGGGAGCTAGTCAACTTTAGTGATCAAAAGTCTCATCTGTTATTCAGAGACATCAGAGCAGCATGTGAATCTGGTTGGGATTTTTCAAGTCGCTGGTTAAAAGATCCTAAAGACCTATCGACTATACATACAACAGACATCCTGCCTATAGACCTCAACTGCCTACTATGGCACCTCGAAAAACTCATCTCCGAATGCCATAAATCCATAGGTGAGAAAGAAGTAGCCATGAAATATGGAGTGCTTGCGCTGAATAGAAAGAAGGCCATCTTGGAATATTTCTGGGATGCAGAAACTGGTTTTTTCCAAGACTACGACTTTAAAGCAGAGGCTCGTACTACCAGACTATCATTAGCTGGAGTATATCCGCTCTACTTCAAATTATGTTCTCAAGAACAAGCAGATCAAGTCGCCGAGGTGATTAAGAGCAAGTTTCTTATGGCTGGAGGAGTCGTCACCACTCCGATCGCATCTGGACAACAATGGGATAGTCCTAATGGCTGGGCTCCGCTACAGTGGATCACTATAAAAGGTTTATTGAACTATGGACACAAGGTCTTGGCTCAGGAAATTGCATCTAGATGGACACAGCTTAACCAGTCCGTCTTCGAAAGAACTGGTAAGATGCTTGAAAAATACAATGTAGTAGATGTAACCCTTGAGGGAGGAGGTGGCGAGTACCCTGTACAAGATGGTTTTGGTTGGACCAATGGCGTATACATCGCCTTACAAAGTGCATAGTCTTACCGCTTCAGCAATTTCCCTTTTACAAATTTACCTAGAAAGGCTTCTTTATAAGTTCTACCTAGAGGGATCTCATGCCCAGCAAGATTGATTAAGTCGATATCTATATTATCTATATAAGCCGCATTAATAATGTACGATTTACTTACACGTGCGAACTGATCATGGTCAAGGTGACTATAGAAGGTGCCAACATTCATAGCCGTCATGTACTTTTCTCCAGTAGTATGTATGATGACATAATCCTTCATCCCCTTTATAAAAAGAATTTCAGCAAGGGCTAACTTCACAAACTTTCTATCGGACTTGATATATACGAAGTCATCTTTGTCATTTACTTCTGCTTCATAACTCTGAAGAGATTGTAACTCGCGGACCTTATTGACTGCCTTTACAAAGCGATCAAGACTAACAGGTTTTAATAAATAATCAATTACGTCAAGTTCAAAAGCCTCAATTGCATACTGCTGATATGCCGTAGTCAAGATGACATAACATTTGGGTGGCAT
Source organism: uncultured Saprospiraceae bacterium (assembly GCA_964640065.1). GTDB lineage: Bacteria > Bacteroidota > Bacteroidia > Chitinophagales > Saprospiraceae > JAJRXG01. The sequence goes on along the minus strand of CAZXIE010000094.1, from coordinate 1,307 downwards.
GGCTTTTAGAAATTCTATGCCTGTGATGCCTGGCATCTCTACATCTAAAAAGAGAATATCTAAATCCTTCTCCTTGGTGATTGCTTCTTGCGCGATCAGTGGATTAGGATAAGAACCTATGATATCTACATCAGGTATCTGATCAGCTAAAAGCTGTATACCTTTACGGGCTATAGGCTCATCATCAATTATAATTGCTCGCATCTATATCTATTTGTAACTGTGCCTCATATAATCCCCCGCTGCTGGAAGAGGACATGTCATACTTGCTAGGATAAAGAAGGTTCAGTCTCTTTTTAAGATTGTCAATACCAAATCCGCCAGAGTCTTTTGCTATCACATCACCAATCGTATTAGAAATACGTAAGTTCAGTTTATTAGAATCATAGCTCCAGTTTACAGTAAGAGTTGTGTCTGACTCGTCTAACTTTCGAGAGTGCTTGAGGGCATTCTCTACAAGTGGAAGAAAAAGAAAAGGCTTCACTCTTACTTTAGGTATGGAGTTATCCGCATGCCACTCTACCTTCAAGTTATCTCTTCTCTTCTGCTCAAGCTCTATATAGTTTTTCAAAAAAGCGATCTCCTTGGATAGCTGTACATCTTCCACTTGGCCTGCCTCATAAATCTGATATCTCAAGAGATCTGAAAGCTGAAGCACAGTATCTGAAACAGTCTCCGGTTCTATCTTCGATTGAATATTAATCGTATTAAGGACATTAAATAAAAAATGTGGATTGATCTGTTGCTTAAGGCTCTCTATCTCGAGTTGAGCTTGGGAGGTCTTTAGTTCTCTTGAGATTTGCAATTGATCATAATAGTACTTCCCGATCTTGATGGCGATAGCTGTCATAAATAAGGTGAGCGTAGATATAAATACCGAAACCCATTCTTCTGGATATGTGGGTTCGTTATAATAGAGTGTGGAGGAGACAACGATTATTAAAACATTTACGACAAGTGATAGAATAGTAAGTATGAAGTAGGTGCCAAATCTACTCTTGAATAAGAACTTCGGCATCAAGTAGTAAATATTGATATACACTACAGCCACATCGAGCAGCACAGACAGAATATCTAATCCGTACTCCATAGGATCATCCCGAGCGACCAGAATATTCGAAAGGATGAAATCCATATATACAAATATCCAGAAACTCAAATGGCGGGCCCACCACCATTTGCCATCACCGAAAATGAATTTACGTACTAGCTCTTCCATCCTTTATCGCATTAATAGTCGCAAGGTATGCTGATATGATGTTTCACAGCATGACAGAAGTATAATAAAACCTGCAGAAAGTATAAAA
>CAZXIE010000093.1:0-15043 GCA_964640065.1 uncultured Saprospiraceae bacterium | reverse complement strand
TCATCGTCGTAGGCGACTCAGGCATACTCGCAAACGGAGTCCAGGTTTCTCCTCCATCTTCCGAGAAAGACGAGTTTCTAGCATAACCATCATCAAAACAACAAAATCGTTTGTCCTCGACTATAGCGACTAGAAAGTCTTCGTCCGAAGCACTTTGAGCGATATCCCACACATCATTAAATCTATCTCTCGGTTTTATCTCAGAAGGATAGGTATCAACATCTTCATGCAAGAACATCGGAAAGTCCCAGTGGGCAGTAATCACATCCCCATTACTTAATGCTACAACATCATTGGATACCAAATGCTCTTGATCTATCGACTCTTCTGTCCATGTATAATTATCTGCATTTAGATTATCGGCGTAGTAGACACCAGTACCATGGCTGATCCATATCCTATCTTCCTGTATCGGGTCGAATATGATTTCACCTAAAGTGAACCAGTTGTTGGCATCGCTGTCTAACCATGGGATATTAGGTGCACTAATATCATAACTCATGAAGGTCCATGTAGGCGAAGGTGATGTACTATTGTTTGTACGATAGGTATCTGTAAATCCCTCTGAGAACACCATCAGTCGATCTGGATCAAAAGGATCAGTTGCGATTTCTCCCATGGCGATATTTGGAAGTAATATCTGAGTCCAGTTATCATCACTAAACCTCAAGACTCCGATGTTCAAGTAGTCATCATTAAAAGGATCCGCATCACCCTTATCATCAAGATCTTCTCCACAGATATATAATCTGCCTTGAGCATCTATCTCCGCATCATAGATGAGAGGCATACCAAAAGTGAAAAACTGATTGTCGACGATGTTACTCCAAGTTGTTCCGCCATCATTAGATCTCATCACTCCTACCCCATCGACGACGACGTATATACGTGCTGTTCGTCCAGCTACCATACCCCCATTAGAATCAAAAAGAATCGATCTTACACCTCTTCCTTCTAATCCCTGTGGGACCGCTGTTATCTTAGTCCAGTTTTGGCCATCAAGTGTCCTGTATAGACCTTCCTCTATACTCCCATAATAGACAACCTGGCCATTAGCTGGATCTATAGCGAGTCGTTCGCCTGCCAACTTAGACCCATCGTCGTTTGCTCGTAACTCTTGCTCTGGGAAGTTAGTTTTCTGCCAAGTGTCTCCTTGGTCTTGGCTGAAGTATATGTTTTGATCATAAGCCATGTATGCTCTATCGTCATCTGTAGGATCGGATACGATGCTCTGTACTCCTTGATATCTATCCCATGCGATATCCTCACTGGGAATGGAGGACGCTGTTACGACTTGAGTCCATCTTTGCGTCGTATGATCATATCTGTATGCTCCTCCTACATCACTTCTTGCGTACATAATAGAACCCGATGGGTGGATGTCTAATCCTGTTATCCACCCTCCTGCACCAGTCTTAAGAACTTTCCATTGACCCGGCTCTTGGCTGTACAAAGAACATGTCAAGAAGAGTGTGAGCATAAAGAGATTTACTTGTTTCATTAATTCCATCACTATCTGGTTTATATCTTTGATACGTTGTACAACCTTTTTACCCTACTCGAACTCAGGATTTACATATGAGTATCTGTGATGAAGTGCTTTTTAAGAACTTGTTCCAAAGACACCATAGAGCAGTTGAAAGGTTTGTTATAAGTAGAGGTGCTATTGGCTCGGAGTCCTTGGATATCGTACAGGAGAGTTTCTTGAGGTTGTGGAAGAAGTGCAAGGAAGTTTCCGAGTCAAAGGTCAAATCTTTTCTTTTTACTACTTCAAGTAGGATCTTAATCGACGAATACAGAAAAAGACAAACTCGACAGAAATATCAAGTTACACTAGATTGGAAGTCGAACTCTGAAGATGCGCAGTATCAACTTGAGATGTCAGAGTTCAAAGAAAAATTGGAGGACGTCATATCGTCTATGTCACCTACCGCTAGAGAAGTATTCTTGATGCATCGTTTTGAAAGTATGAAGTATAAAGAAATTGCGCAGCATATAGGGATAAGCATTAAAGCTGTAGAGAAGAGGATGCATAAAGCCCTATTACATCTCTCTAATAATAAAATTCCAAAAATCCCTTAGGGTATATCAGCAGATACACGTCTTGTAAATGAGTATGGTCGAAAAAGATATCATATTAAGCCGATGGCTCGAAGGTGAGATTTCTGATGAAGAGGTCCGGTCGGAGCTAGGTGATATCGACCTAGATCATCTGAAAAATACTTTGCATCTACAAAAAGACTTCAGACTACCTTCCACTGACCTTGAGTCAAGTTGGGAAGGTTTTCTTGCTCGCAGAGATAGCGATCTTGAAAAGTCACCTGCCAAGCATAGAGGTCGGTGGTTGATCATCGGAAGTGTGATTTTGCTTCTCGCCTCTCTCATTGGATACTGGCTGATCACAGATAGACATCAAGTAGTAAAGACTCCTCCAGAAGAGTTTTTGCTCTATGCTTTTGAAGATGGTTCTACTGCAAAACTGTGGCCGGGATCAAGTCTTTCTTATGATGCCTCCAAGTATAATGAAGAACGAAAAGTGCGATTACAAGGTCAAGCTTTCTTCGAGGTAGAAAAAGGGACAACATTTGAAGTATCAACTTCATCGGGAAAAGTTATGGTTCTTGGGACAAGCTTTGATGTATGGTCCATAGATGACCAAAACATGGATGTGAGATGCCACTCAGGTAGCGTCGCGGTCAGAGATAAAAAAGGAAGAGAAGAGATACTCACTCCAGGACAGAGAGTGATGATATCTGAAGATAAGATTGGACAGCTGAAGAAGTACAATGTTGATAACCAAGACGATGACCTGAAGTACTATGACCAAGCCCTTGTATCATGGGTTATATCTGATCTGAAGACTTTGTATGGTGTAAGAGTGGAAGTTGATAAGGAGTTGACTCAAGAGAGATTTACGGGAGTGATATCAACTAAGAACTTGGGTCAAGCGTTATCTTACTTGTGTGAAACCATGCGCTGGCACTGTGATCAAAACAAAAAATCAATTGTTATCTCGGATCAAGATTAGCATCTTGACTCTTTGTTTTGTGCCGAGCCTTCTTATAGGTCAGTCCGATCTATACAAGCTCCAAGTCGATCATCTTTCTGCTGATCATATACTCAAGAAGTGGAGTCATATTAGTGGCCGCAACTTCAACTACAGAGTAGATGACCTCTCTACAGAGCTATACTCTTTCTCATTGGAAGGTGCGTATGATGATGTGTCTCAAGAACTCTTCAGTTATCTGGGTCTTGAGCATAAAGAACTTAACGGTACAACTATACTGAGTATATCAAGTGATGTACAGCCCCAGCCCAAGTCTAAAGTGATAACTGTCCTCGACGAATATGGCTACCCTCTTCCACATGCACATGTTGGTATATCAAGTATCGGATTTCTAGATGTCACATCGACTGATGGTCGGGTGACGCTATCTATGCCCGTCGCTTCTTCAGATACTTTAGAGTTCCGATATGTAGGATACGATCACAGTATCCTGACCATGGAAGAGTTGCTCTTTAAAGATATGAAGCTATCGATGAGGCCATCTCAACTATCTATCGCAGAAGTGATCATCCTAGATAAAGCTGCACATCGGACCTCAGTTACAGCTATAGATCCAGCTGATATCCCTCAGGCCGGAAGTGTAGATACTGACGCCCTTACAATCGCACAAAATCTCGCTGGCATCAGTAATCCAAGCGAGTCTTTTCAGGACTTAGTCATCAGAGGTGGAAGCCCAGATCAGGTGCAGTTCCTTTGGAATGGAATCCGCATCTTTCAACCATCGCACTTCTTCGGTAAGATCAGCGCCATCAACCCATACATGGTAGATAAGCTGGAGATATCAAAAGATGGATATAGCGCTGTCAGTTCAGGTGCGATATCTGGTGGTCTTCATATGAAAAGTGATAGTCGCGTCCAGAAGGCTGAAGGAATGGTGCATCTCAATCTGCTCTATGCTAACGCCGGCATCTCCATCCCCATATCTTCTAAACTATCGGCTAAGTTTGCGATCAGACAGTCACTGCCCTCCTCTCTCAGGACACCGCTAGTTGATTCTTTTACTGACCAGATTTTTCAGTTTGGAAAGATCCCAGATACCGACTTTTTTCTTGATATGTTTGATATAGAAGAATTCGTGAGAAAGCAAACGGGTGTGTCTTTTGGTGACCAGCAGTTAAGTCTCCGCTTTGATCTGAGTGCAAAGACCACCATCCATCTAGATGTCTTGAGGTTAACCAACTCGCTTGACTTTCAGACGATCTCAGAGGCCTTTGATCAGTTTACTCGAGATCACCTCCAGCAGACTAATTATGGATATAGACTGTCTGGTCGACACCTTTGGTCTAGTCTTTTCTCCACTTCCGTAAATGCTAGTTTATCTGACTATCGATATAGTTTTGAGGAATTTCCAGAGACCTCTAATGAAGTCCGCATCTTGGGCGAGCAAATCAACGAAGTATCTCAAAGGAAAGTCAATGTTTCAAATATCTACGCGCATCCCCGCTTCACTTCCACCTTCGGTTTTGAATATACCTCGTGGGATACTTTCATCTTATTAGGTAATAGAGAAGACGGAAGAGATGATGACATCTTTGATATTCAGGCTCATGAAGAAGCCTTCTTCGCCAATGTACAACCGCATATTTCTTCCAATCTCTCTATAGACCTAGGTCTTCGATGGTCTGCTTACAGCAAAAGTTTTGAAGGGAGAAAACTCATAGAGCCAAGAGTACATGCCAAGTACAAGATGGGCGATCACTTATCTCTTCATGGACACTTTGGAGAGTATCACCAGTATCTCAACCGCAGAAATTTCTTTACCACTCTTCAAGCTGATAATGGGTTTTGGCTGCTCTCTGATGAAACTCCTAATAACTTCATCGACATCATCCAAAGCAGGCAGTTTGGTGGAGGTCTTGAGTGGGCTGATGGAAGATGGAGGTTTACTTTGGACGCTTATAGAAAAGACATATTTAATCTCAGATCTGAGTCCTTAGACTTTTCCATCGAAGAAAACCCTTTCCGCTTTGGTAACAACACGGGTCACGGCCTTGAGCTACTTGTAGATTACAAAACCAACAAAGATCATATCCTTATCACTTATGAATACACTGATGAGCAGTTACTCTTAGATGGATTTCAAGATGCCACTTTAAATCCCTTCTCTCAACCACATCGACTGGGAGTTACCTATCAAAAGACGTGGCGACATCTCAGTGCTACGATACAGTATAACTATGCTACAGGAAGACCATTTACCCAAGCTGTGGATCTTGATAGGCAAACTGACGATAACGGTGATGTAGTGCCATTCATCGACTTTGAAGAGCTTTTATCTGAGAGAGTAGATGACTATCACCGAGTAGATATTAGTTTAAAAGCGGCACTACCTGGCGCAAAGAGGAAGCATAGTTTTGGAGTCCAACTCAATAACGTTCTGAACCGACAGAATACAATCAAAAATCAATACTTCCTAGATTTCAGAGTAGATCCAACCCAGCTTGGATTCTTGAGTAAACAAGGACTTCGCCGATCCTTTAATGTGTTTTGGGAGATCGCTCTTTGAGTAATGAAGCGATGCTGTGTTTTAAATTCTCAAAATGAAAAAGAACGAGAATTTAGAGTTCTGCATCTAGGATAAATCTTATTGCTATTTTGTTCTGCATACCCATCAGCGTGCAGTACATCCTATCCAATATCGGCTCGATCCTACAAGTACTCTTGTTTCTGATTATGCTGGGTATGGGGATGACACTTACAGTATCTGATTTTAAGCGCGTAGCGCTTTATCCTAAAGCGGCTGTTATCGGCCTATCTAATCAATTAGTTTTATTGCCTATCATCGGTTTTTTAATCGCGACGGCACTACCGATTGATCCCCTCTTTGCTGTTGGACTTATGGTCGTGGTCGCCTGCCCTGGAGGTGCCACATCTAATCTGATGTCCCATCTTTCTAAGGGCGATACGGCTCTATCGATATCGATGACCGCAGTCTCGAGCGTGATTACGATACTAACTATTCCGTTTATTATCAACTTTGCCTTAGGTTATTTCTTGGACCAAGATGGTGTCTCCTTTCAGCTTCCTATAGGTGCCACTGTCGTAAATATTTTGAAGCTTACTGCAGCCCCAGTCATACTTGGCATGCTTATTAATTATTATCTCCCCAAGTTCACTGCTTGGGCGCGCAAGCCTGTGGCCATCGGATCTGTCATCATGATCTTACTGGCACTTGGCGTCATGGTCTTAAAGTTGGATGAGATCGGTGATGTATGGGGTTTTATAAAAGCAGTCTTCTGGAGTGTGCTAATTTTAAATCTTGTAACCCTCTTCATCGGCTATGCCTCTTCTAAACTCTTCAATCTTAATACACCTCAATCTGCCACCATCTCACTGGAGAGCAGTATGCAGAACAATGTTCTCGGCATGGCCATCGCCACCTCTACAACTATGCTCAACGAACCTCTTATGGCTGTTCCTGCTGGTGTTTATGGTATCGTGATGTGCACTACAGGTGCGCTGCTTATTTTCTTATTCAGGAGAATGATATCATGATTAAAGTTAGTTATCAAGGAGATCATAATGCTGTCATCGTTGTTGGCGGCAATAGCGGCATTGGGCAAGCACTATCGAGACTTTGCCTTCAAAGTAACATTAAGGTAATCGCTATAGATATACAAGAAGAGTCATCATTAGAACATCCTGCACTATCTTACTTTCAAGCTGATCCTTTAGTAAAAGACGAATTGTCCAACCTACTCCAACCGATACAGATGATAAGCCAAAACGTATGCGGCCTCATCAACCTTTCTGGTACCATCCAGTACTTTGATACGATCGAAAAAGCATTGTCTACAGACTGGGATGACACGTTTGACATCAGCTTTAAAAGTTGTCTTCATAGTTGTCAAGTTTTCTCTAACCTCTTAAAAAATCAGAAAGGCGCTGCCATAGTCAATATGTCTTCAGGACTCGCTTTCATAGGACAAAAAAAATATGGGCCTTATAGTGCGGCTAAAGCTGCTATAGTAAGTCTCACGAAGACCCTGGCTAAAGAATTAGCTCCTAACATCCGGGTAAATAGTATCGCTCCCGGGGCTGTAAATACACCATTCATTTACGGAAGTGATGGAAGTACTCGTTTTGATCTGGAAGGTTACAAATCAAGAGTGCCTACTGGGGATATAGCTCAACCCTATGAGATAGCACATGTCATCATGTATCTACTGAGCGATGGTGCCAATCACATCTCAGGCGAGTGCGTGCATGTTAATGGTGGAGTGGGTTGATCAGTTGTTTTTCGCGTAGACAAGCCAACATCATGAGTTGTCTCTATCTAGCACTGCAGTCAATATCTCTTTATACTCTTTCAAAATTTTCATCCGCTCCAGATGGGTGATCCTCGATACAGCTGAGGCAACAAAAGGGCCAACCACTTCAAAGCCCACTAGTCGAAAGATGCCCGAGTGAATATTATCCAAAATATCTTCGATTGGTTTCTGATACTGATCAACTGGTGTACCTGTAGTGATAGTAGCCATAGCCCGCCTTCCTTTAAATCTTCCGTCAGGACCAAACCCATAATCACCTCCATAGGCTACGCCATACGCCATCACTCGATCTACCCAGCCTTTGAGGATAGCTGGCATGTCATACCACCATAATGGAAAGTTGAAAATTAGAAAGTCAGCTTTTAGCAGTTTATCAATTTCTAATTGTACTTCGTCACTAAAGCCATTAGTTTTTGAAGCATGTAGTTGCTCCATCGCATATTTATAATAAGCTGTACCACTATCGCCCTTGAAGTCATGTTTTGCTCCAACTGGATTAAATCCTTGCGCATATAAATCGGATATGATCACTTCATGACCAAGGCGCTCTCCTACTGATTTGGCTTTATTAGCCAATGCAGCAGAGAAGGAATCTGGATTCTCGTGAGCATGGATGATGAGGATGTTCATAACTTATTTATTTCGATGATTTTAAAAAAGTATGCATCATAGATGGTGGCTGAGGGCTGCCAGGAAGCCGGATGGCAATTTCCTGGTATAGCTTTTTTGATTTCGTTTTGTAGCGATTGACAAAAATGAACAGGAAAGTTTTAGAAAAGCGTTCTGAACAAGAATACTAAACATACTGACAAGTACACCCCCAACTCCTCCATCAAGGATGACGAGAAGATAAAAAAAGTAATTCTAATTCTTCACCAACCAATCCCCGATCCCGTAAGGGTCCTCCAGCGGAGCACTCACATGCTCATGCCGGATCTTCCAATCATCATCCACATGTCGATAGACGAAACTACATCTGAATCTAGTGGTGAGCTCCTTACCATTGATATCGATGGTCATATCGATGATACCTCCGATCCATCCGATATCTCCTACTATCTCTTCTTGGGGTCCTTCTACCCAATTGATGGTACCTAGTTGTATGGAGGTGCCGCAGAAGTCTGTCCATCCTTTTATGATCTTGTCAAAACTTATGGTCGAATATCTCGGACCTTCCAGGATGACATACGTGCTAGGATGATCGATGTAGGCAGCCTTGATGCCTTCCATATCTTTTTGCCTGACAGACTCCCAGAATATTTCAGTTCTTTCCTTAAGTGTCATCTACATCTGGTCTATGTCGTCAGCTATGTCATGTAGCGACTTATCAGGATTTTTGATAGCCTCCATCTCCTGTTGGATAATGCGGAGTATGCGGCTGATATATTCACTGTGCCATTGCTGTCTCTGGGTAGCGATGTCCTTATCCTTAGGTACATATGATTCTATCTCTTCGCGTGTCATGATGCCCTTCTCCTCAAGGATACGTTCGAGCGAATCCATGCGCTCTCTCACAACTGCTAACTCCATCCCCACCGCCATGGTGATATTGAGTACGCGCTCGACAGCAGGATCTTCAAAAAAATATGGTCGCTTCCCTTTAGGTTTGTTGGAAGCGATATTGATATAATCTACTTCAGGTATTGTATCACTCACGATCAGCAATTTTCTTTTTGATAGTTAATATAGTTATCGCTTCCAGGCGCCAAATACATTCCAGATCGGTGATCGCCCATGATCCTCAGGCTCATCAGCTTTTTGAGTACCGTCATCTAGATCATTGATCGCCTTGGCACCGATCTGCATAAACTCTGATGGATCAAAACCACACTCTGCCATCAATTCTTTAGGAGCGATGTCGTGCATTTTAGACCAATAAGGTTCACTATTATTATATGCATCCCAATCTCTGATCCACTGCTCATAAAAGCTCATGTCATCAGTATACTGAGGCTGCTCAATATGCATAGTTATGCCATCTTTTTTTAATGTGCGATAGACCTCTCTCATGATGTTGTAGATGGACTTACCACCTGTCTCGTGCAAAAACATTGTCGTCTGTATCCAATCAAAGGACTCATCCTCAAAGGGAAGCTGAGAAGCTTCAGCTTGCATGAAGGTAACATTGTCGACACCCAATGCTACTGCTCTGGCATGACCATACTTGAGCATTGGTCGACCTGTATCTATAGCGATTACCTCAGCGTCAGGATACCTCCTTGCTATAGGTAGTACATTGTGCCCCATGCCACATCCTATATCCAGGATACGTTTTGGTTGAAAGTCAGGATAGGTAGTCGTCATCCAGTCGGCCATAGCTTTACCCCCACCGTCACTATACCTACCTAATAGTCCTGCTGTTGTTACAAATAGACCTCCATCATAGTTGGCTGCATTGGCTACATCACCCTCGAAAAGTTCTGTATGATAGCTGCCTGGCATGATATGATTATCTACAGCCATCAGATATGCTGGCACCTTCACTTCATCATTTAGTATCAAAGTATCAGGGCTTTGGGCATTGAGCTGCTCTACTTTTTGTTTTAGCTCCAGGCCCTGACGATAAGTAAGAGAACGTCCAGCCTGCTGTCGCATCTCCATAGTACACCTTCTAAGGGCTGACCACATCTGATAATGCGGATCTTTTTCCATCGCCGCGCCTACTTCTTCCTTGGATTGAAAGGTATGTCCTTTTTCTTTTTCATAATTGGGCTTCACCCGATTCTCATATGCTTGTGCATTACCTTGAGACACATGTGCTAGATGCTTGTTAAGATTAGCGAGAAAATTATATCTCGCCTTCTCATCACTTGTCGTCTCAGGAAAGACTTCGTGCTTAGCAATCTTGTCGTAAGTAGGAGGAAGATTCTTAGCCATAGCTATCTTTTTATATGTTATCTATTAATCAGTCTTCTAATTTATCCAAAACATCATCTAATCATCTAATCAATATATCCCATCCTGCGATCCAAATCAATAGCATCTTGAGATCTTAGGTGTGTAGGCCCATAGCCCGCTCCCCCAGGAAGAGTCAGTATAAGTTCTTCTCCGGGATTTAATTTATCCAGCCCCTTGGCAGGAAATGGTCGCTCAGGAATGATCTCAAAGCCACCCATCGCACCATCTTGTCCCTGGAGTAATCCTTTGGCGGCTGTGACAGTCTTTTCTGTTAATAAAGAAATATTAATAGACTCATCACTTACATTCTTAAATCCAAATCGCTGTCCCAATCCACCACGGTATTGTCCATTACCTCCAGAGTTTTTGACCAGAGATTTTTCAGTGATTTGTATTGGTAGATCATTTTCTAATACTTCTATAGGGACATTGGCCACATTAGTAGGAAAGCTGAGCGTATGCTCTCCATCCATATCTGGTCGTGCACCATATCCTCCCGTCAAAAAGAAGTATTCCACATATTCTTTGTTCTTGTAAGTTCCATTGAGGACGACACACCAGCAGGCACTGCCACAATCAGCCTGCACCTTATCGGGTATCGCCTGAGCTAATGCGCCAAAGACCGAAGAGTGTAGCATATTTCCTGTGATATTGCGTGCACCAAGTGGTGCAGGCTTCTGAGCATTGAGGAGACTTCCTTCAGGTGCCCATACCTTGATCGGTTTGAAAGCACCATCATTATTGGGTACATCAGGACTAAACGCGCACTTGATCGGATAGGCGGTATAGGCATATACATAGTTGAGCACCGCATTTATACTTAGTGGATGCTGACCGGAAGTTCCTGTATAATCTACACTGATGTTAGTGCCTTTGATTTCTATGGCACACTCGATATGGCATCCTATGCCCTTACCATCGCCATCAGTGTCATATGAATATTTATATACACCATCAGGAGCCTCACCGATCGCTTTACGCATAGCATCTTCGGATGCGTCGATGATCTTATTGGAGATATCCTGGAGATCATTCAGATTATTTTCTCGCATTAATTTTTTAAGCGACTTGATACCTTGTGTATTAGCAGCCACTTGTGCTCGGATATCACCGAGTGTCTGTCTTGAGGCCCTGACATTTACGTCGATGATATTGAAAAGCGTCTGATTGGGCTCGCCTTTATCATACAGCTTAGTTGGTGGCACCATCAACCCTTCTTCATACAAGTCACGCGATCCCGCACCCCATAACACTCCTCCCATATCTGGTGAGTGCGCGATGGTACCGATAAATCCTATGAGCCGATCTTCGTTAAAGATGGGAGATACGATACCTATGTCTGGCTTATGTCCTGCACACAGCCATGGATTATTAGTCATAACGACATCGCCATCATGCCATTGGTCCAGCGGAAAATAATCTTTGATCAGAGCCTTTGTCAGCATAGGGATCACACCCAAGAAGGACGGAACTGAAATACTGGACTGAGCGATAGCCCGGCCTTCGACATCCATCAGTACAACAGCAAAGTCATTAGACTCCCTAGTCACTGTAGAGAATGAAGTACGCTGTAAAGTCGTCCCAGCCTCATCTACGATGCTGATCAACCTAGCCCACAGTATGCTTAGCGCTATAGAATCTATTTTATCAGCCACAAAAGGCATTTTTTCTAATTTCAAAATTCCACTTTTTAATTCCTTTCTTGAATTCTCTATTTCGTCAGTTACTACAATTTTCTGGCAGTATCGAGTGGTTTATTTCACTTTCGTAAATATGTTTTCATTTATATACTATGGCATACTAACGATTATATTTCCAAATCTATCTACCTGAAAAGATGCATTAATACCAATGATCAAAGTGCTCTCTTTTTCTTCTATTATGGCAGGTCCTGTGAATTTTTCACCGCGATCTAAGTTATATCGATCATACACAGGGCAATTCAAAAATCCAGTCTCCTCGAAATATACTCGACGCTCGCCTTTATAGGCATCTGCTCTTTGATCGACATCAGACATTTGCACCACATCGATAGCCGGTATCTGACCCCTAACTTGTACTCTCCATGTCACAGCCTCGATAGGCACACCTTCTATAATACGTCCATATCTAAATTCATATTCCTTTTCAAATCTCTTTTGTATTTCGTCTATCGAGTAAGCTCCTAATATCCCTTCTGGAATATCTATAGTGATCTCATGCCCTTGTCCTTCATATCTGATATCTAAAACGCGATGTACAGTATAGTCTTGATCATCCTCAACATTGGAGACAAATGATGTCCCTTCATCTGTCATAGATTTTAAAAATCCATTGATTTCTATCCAATTTAATTCTTGCACTAGGCCAATATGACTGTGTATCTTTTCTTGCGCCACAGGCGAAACTAGAAACCCTAGTGCTGAGGCTACTCCAGCGCCCACCGGTATCATCATACTTGGTGCATTCAGTAATTTAGCAACACCATATGCATGTACAGGTCCAGCACCTCCAAATGCCATCATACTGAAGTGGCGTGGATCCATACCTTTTTCTAATATGTGCACTCTTGCAGCATTGGCCATGCTTTCATTGACCACTCTGTGTACGCCCATGGCTGCTTCTTCCACAGAGATACCAAGAGGCTCTGCAATGTGCTCTCTGATTGCCTCCTTGGCCTTCTGCATACTCAACTTCATCGTACCACCAAGGAAGTAGTCAGCATTAAGATATCCTAAGACTAAGTCTGCATCTGTCACTGTAGGCTCAGTTCCTCCCCTATCATAACATGCAGGGCCTGGTGTAGATGAAGCACTATCTGGTCCAACAGTTAGTAAGCCAAGGTGATTTACTCTAGCTATACTTCCACCTCCGGCACCTATCTCTATCATATCGATCACGGGTATCCTTACAGGAAGACCACTACCTTTTTTAAATCGCTTTACTCTTCCAGCCTCAAAGTGATGAGTGATCTCCGGCTTACCCTCGTGGATAAGTGAAGCTTTGGCTGTTGTGCCGCCCATATCAAAACACAATAAATCTTCACTACCTAGCTTTTTACCAAAGTGTACACCAGCCATCGATCCTCCTGCTGGTCCGGATTCTAAGAGCTGGATGGGTGTTGCTATAGCTCCTTCCAGATTAGTCAAGCTACCATTGGAAATCATGATGAGTAACTGCCCCTTGAAGTTTTTCTCTTCTAGACGCTCTTTCAGGCGAGCTAAGTATTCATCAGTTAAGGGCTGCACATAGGCATTCATAGCCGTAGCAGAAGATCGCTCATACTCTCTTATCTCTGGCATGATATCAGAAGAAAGAGAAACACTTATTCCTGGATGATTTTCTTCTAGATATTTTCCAATCTCCTTTTCATGGGTCACATTAGAAAACGAATTCAGCAAACAAACACCTACAGACTCCACATCATTGGCCTGTATCAAATCGCTAAGCTTAGAAAGATCAGCATGCTCTAATGGTGTAACTACATCTCCATGGGTACTAACTCTTTCCTTTACGCCGATACGAAGATCTCGAGGCACCAAAGGTTTCGGCATATTTAGAAATAGATCGTAGATATCATATCGCAGCTCTCTACCTATTTCAAGCACATCTTCAAATCCCTTAGTCGCTACAAAAGCTGTCTTCGCTCCTTTTCTTTCGATTACTGCATTAGTCACTAAGGTTGTACCATGCACGATTGTTTCTACATCTGACAGAGACAGTTCAAACCTATCTTCTAACTCCTTTATCCCATTGAAGATTCCATTAGTTGGATCAGGGTATGTCGTTAAAGATTTTGCAAAGAACAAGCCCTTCTGTTCTTCGTCATAAAGCACAAAGTCAGTGAATGTTCCACCTATGTCTATTCCTAATTTCACTTATTAATTAGCTTATTAGATGATTAGTTAATGTGGTGATTATTTTCTTTTTGATGACGCGATTATTTTTGATAGCACTTTTTGAATTGACAATAGATTTTCAAGCAATTCTTTCCCACTTGGATAGCTCTCGCTTTTATCGCATAATGTCAACCAGTACTCCGTTTCATTTGCTTCTTTATCAGCAATTTTAAGTTTGTGTATAAAGTCCTTTTTACTCTCTGCCTTTTGTGCCTCTCTCACATTCGCACCAATTGATGTCCCAGATTTCAAAAGTTGTTTTGCTATCACATAATGTCGCTGACTCTCTAACTCCTCACAAAAAGAGATAATCTTCAAAGCAAATTCTAAAGTCAATTCAACTATGAGGTTTTTCTTTTCCATCATCAACTAATCAACGAATCATCACATCATCCAATCATCAATGATACTCCTCCCCACCACTCACATTCATCGCCTCACCTGTGATATAGCTAGCTTGATCAGAGGCTAAGAAAGCCACTGCCTTTGCAATGTCTTCTACCATGCCTGTTCGCTTAAGCGGATTACGATCCTTGATCCCTTGCAGATAAGTATCGTAATCCAACCCGAGCTTGTCGCTGAAAAATTTATTCTGCCAGTGCCCTAGCCCTGTAGTTATATGATTTGGACATACTGCATTTACTCTTATTCCATATTCGCCTAATTCTACAGCATTTGATCTGGTGAGTCCCACCATACCATGTTTGGAAGCAGTGTAAGCTGCTGCAAATGGGAAGCCTGACTTAGCAGCTTGGCTCGCGATATTAATTATCGAGCCGCCACCATTGGCTTTCATATGTATGGCAGCATGTTTGGCACAAAGGAATGCTCCTTTCAAATTAACATTGAGTACAGCATCCCAGCTTTCAGATTTAAATTCTGTAAATGGCTCCATGATATATCCTACACCTGCATTGCTGACCATGATG